>NZ_JAHSTX010000001.1:4107500-4407500 GCF_019145375.1 Pseudomonas triticicola
AAGGATTCGCCATCGCTGGTCACCGATTCCTCAAGCACCTGCGGCTGACGGCCGTGATGCTCGACACAGGTGAGCAACCACAGATCATTCCAGTCGCTGCGCGGATGCTCGGTGAGTTGCAGAAAATGCCCGCAGACGAGTGAGGATTCGTCGCTGCTGCCCTCGGCCTGACGGTAATCGGCGACGTGCCGTTCCAACGCTCGCCGAGTCAGCTGTTTGCCGGTTTCGCGATCATTAAATTGGCCGGGGAAGTGATAGTCCTCCAGCACCGGACGCTGCTCGCCGTCACTGCGACTTTCCAGCGACAGCCGTGGTTTTTCGAAGTTGTAGTCGCGCCGGGTGACGACGCTGGTGCGGGTCTCCACGCGCACATTGAAACGTTGAATCGCCGGCGCGCCAGCCGACATGCCGCTGCCCGGAAGATACAGCGTCGGCTCGGGCAGCTTGGGGAACACGGTCTGATCGTCGCCGAATACCAGCAGATGGCCTTCGGGGCTGTGTTGAAAGTGGTAATGAATGCCGACTTCGGCACACAGGCGCTGGATGAAGGCCAGATCGCTTTCGGCGTATTGCACGCAGTATTCGCGCTCCGGGTATTCGCTGCCCAGGCGAAATTCAAAGGCATCGCGCAGGATCGAATGATCCTTGAGGATCTGTGTGATGATCTGCGGCACGCTCTGATGCTGAAAAATACGCTGGTTGATGCGATGCCCCAGATACGTCAGACGCGGGACAAGGCTGAGGTGATAGCGTGTCAGACGTTTCCCGGAATCGCCCTGCCCGACCTGATAAATCTGACCATGAATACCGCAACCCTGAGCATCGAAACTCAGAAACGCCTGACCATGCAGCAGGCTTTCCAGATCCAGGTCCGGCCGCTCGCTGACCAGTTCCAGTTCGAAGCGAAAGGGTTGGCTGATGGCTTCCCTGCCCGTGAACTCAAGGACCTTGAGGTCATGCCGGGCGCCTTCGAGTGTCAACGTGAAACGCGGTTGATTGGCAGGCGCGAACATCCGATGTCTCTCTGCAGTGTGAGGGCGGGCGATTCTGCATGAGGGGCAAGAGGTGCCGAGCAGGTGACGGGAAATTCAGATTTGCCCTACGTGGTTTGCTGAAACGACCTTGTTAATTCGGCCGTTCGACTACAGACAATTCAATCAAACCTGCCACCCACCCTGTGGGAGCGAGCCTGCTCGCGAAAGCGGCATGTCAGTCGACACATTCATTGAATGATCAATCGCATTCGCGAGCAGGCTCGCTCCCACAATGGATTTCCACAGGATTCGAGAAATCACAGGCACAAAAAAACGGCCCGCTTCCTGTAGGAAACGGGCCGTTTTCATGTGAGCCGAAGCTCAGTCCATCACTTGTTCAGATGGAAGTCTTTTTCCGCTGCCTCGAAACGCTCAACCATGCCACGAGTCGGCTCACCCGCCTTGCTGACAAAGTAGATGGCCAGGCTGGCGAAGATGAAGCCCGGAATGATTTCGTACAGACCCAGCAGTTCGAAATGCTTCCAGACCACCACGGTGATCGCGCCGACCAGAATACCGGCCAGTGCGCCGTTGCGGGTCATGTCTTTCCAGACCACCGAAATCAGCACCACCGGACCGAATGCAGCACCGAAACCGGCCCAGGCGTAGGACACCAGGCCCAGCACGCGGTTTTCCGGGTTGGCAGCCAGCGCGATAGCAATCAGGGCTACCAGCAGCACCATGGCACGACCGACCCAGACCAGCTCCAGTTGCGAAGCGGATTTGCGCAGGAAGGCTTTATAGAAGTCTTCGGTCAGGGCGCTCGAGCACACCAGCAACTGGCAGCTCAGGGTGCTCATCACCGCAGCCAGAATGGCCGACAGCAGTACACCGGCAACCCATGGGTTGAAGAGGATTTTCGCCAGTTCGATGAACACGCGCTCCGGATTCTCGATCACAGGACCGGCGACTTCCGGGTGCGCCGAGAAGTAAGCGATACCGAAGAAGCCCACCGCAACGGTGCCGCCCAGGCACAGGATCATCCAAGCCATGGAAATGCGACGCGCCTTGGCGATCGACTTCACCGAATCCGCCGCCATGAAACGCGCGAGGATGTGCGGCTGGCCGAAGTAGCCCAGACCCCAGCCCATCAGCGAGATGATGCCGATGAAGGTGGTGCCTTTGAGCATGTCGAAGTTGCTTGGATCTTGCGCTTCGATGGCGAGGAACGTGGTGTCAACGCCGCCTGTGGCCAGCAGGACGATGATCGGCGTAAGGATCAGCGCGAAGATCATCAGCGTGGCTTGGACGGTGTCGGTCCAGCTCACTGCGAGGAAACCGCCGATGAAGGTGTAGGCAATCGTCGCCGCAGCACCGGCCCACAGCGCCGTTTCGTAGGTCATGCCGAACGTGCTTTCGAACAGACGGGCACCAGCGACGATGCCGGAAGCGCAGTAGATGGTAAAGAACACCAGAATCACGATCGCCGAGATAATCCGCAGCAAGCCGCTTTTATCTTCGAAACGGCTGGAAAAATAATCCGGCAGAGTCAGGGCATCGCCGTTGTGCTCGGTCTGCACACGCAGACGGCCGGCGACAAACAGCCAGTTCAGGTAGGCACCGACGATCAGGCCGATGGCGATCCAGCTTTCGGACAGACCGGACATGTAGATGGCGCCCGGCAGGCCCATCAGCAACCAGCCGCTCATGTCGGAGGCACCGGCAGACAGCGCGGTGACGACGCTGCCGAGGCTGCGACCACCGAGAATATAGTCGGAAAGGTTGTTGGTGGAGCGATAGGCCATCAAGCCGATCAGCACCATTGCTGCGATGTAGATCACGAACGTGATCAGGGTTGGATTGCTTACGCTCATTGAGTTACGCCCTGGCTTTGTTTTTATGTAGCGGCGGTGGTGAACCGCTCGCAAACGACGACGTTTGGCAGACGATCCGGGATCCCGCGCATTTAAGACTGATGTTTCCCCAGGAAAGCCATCAGCCGGTGCACCGGGTTATTCCCGGTTGCACCTTGGCGGCGAATGCTATGCAACAAAGCAAATAAGGTGCAACCAGTTTCGCGAGAATTAGTTGCACCCAGTCGGATTAATCGACGATCACCGCGTTTTTGCTCCCTTTTGTCGCAGTCACGGCTATTTGCTAGAAGCAAAAGCACCAAGCAGGAGCGGCACTTTCGTACCAGAAATTATTTCCTGACGAGCTGCGTATTATTCCGGCAAAAAAAGGGTTGCACCCGGTTGCACCTCATTCAACGCACGGCTAATCTTGCGGCCAGCTGATGCCACGCAACTGTGGCAACCATGAGGATAAAAATATGGCTACCACCACCCTTGGGGTCAAACTCGATGACCCGACCCGCGAGCGCCTGAAGGCTGCCGCAACCTCGATTGATCGCACGCCGCACTGGCTGATCAAGCAGGCAATTTTCAATTACCTGGAAAAACTCGAGGGTGGTGCAACCCTGACCGAGTTGAACGGTTTAACCGCCAAAGACGCCGATGACGCAGGCGAAGTGCAGACCGATCACGCTCACCAATGCTTCCTCGAATTTGCTGAAAGCATTCTGCCGCAATCCGTGCTGCGTGCTTCAATCACCGCCGCCTACCGCCGCCCTGAGCCGGAAGTGGTGCCGATGCTGATCGAGCAGGCGCGCCTGCCAGCACCGATGGCCGAAGCCACCAACAAACTCGCGGCGACCATCGCCGAAAAACTGCGTAACCAGAAAAGTGCCGGCGGTCGTGCGGGCATTGTTCAGGGCCTGCTGCAGGAGTTCTCCCTGTCGTCCCAGGAAGGCGTGGCGCTGATGTGCCTGGCCGAAGCGTTGCTGCGCATCCCGGACAAAGGCACCCGCGATGCGCTGATCCGCGACAAGATCAGCACCGGCAACTGGCATCCGCACCTGGGCAACAGCCCTTCGCTGTTCGTCAACGCTGCGACCTGGGGTCTGCTGCTGACTGGCAAACTGGTCTCCACCCACAACGAAGCCGGCCTGACCTCGTCGCTGAGCCGCATCATCGGCAAGAGCGGCGAGCCGATGATCCGCAAGGGCGTCGACATGGCCATGCGCCTGATGGGCGAGCAGTTCGTGACCGGCGAAACCATCGCCGAAGCGCTGGCCAATGCGAGCAAGTTCGAAGCCAAGGGCTTCCGTTATTCCTACGACATGCTCGGTGAAGCGGCACTCACCGAAATCGACGCGCAAAAATACCTGGCGTCGTACGAACAAGCGATCCATTCGATCGGCAAAGCGTCCCACGGCCGTGGGATTTATGAAGGCCCGGGCATCTCCATCAAGCTCTCGGCGCTGCACCCGCGTTACAGCCGTGCGCAGTACGAGCGCGTGATGGACGAGCTGTACCCGCGCCTGCTGTCGCTGACTCTGCTGGCCAAGCAATACGACATCGGCCTGAACATCGACGCCGAAGAAGCCGATCGCCTCGAGCTGTCGCTGGATCTGCTTGAGCGCCTGTGCTTCGAGCCGCAGCTGACTGGCTGGAACGGCATCGGTTTCGTTATCCAGGCTTACCAGAAACGTTGCCCGTACGTGATCGACTACGTGATCGATCTGGCCCGCCGCAGCCGTCATCGCCTGATGATCCGCCTGGTGAAAGGTGCGTACTGGGACAGCGAAATCAAACGCGCTCAGGTCGAAGGCCTGGAAGGCTATCCGGTCTACACCCGCAAGGTTTACACCGACGTTTCCTACATTGCGTGCGCACGCAAACTGCTGTCGGTACCGGAAGTCATCTACCCGCAATTCGCTACGCACAACGCCCACACCCTGTCGGCGATCTACCACATCGCCGGTCAGAACTATTACCCGGGCCAGTACGAGTTCCAGTGCCTGCACGGCATGGGCGAACCGCTCTACGAACAGGTTGTCGGCAAGGTTTCCGAGGGCAAGCTGAACCGTCCGTGCCGCGTGTACGCACCGGTCGGCACTCACGAAACCCTGCTGGCTTACCTCGTACGTCGCTTGCTGGAAAACGGCGCGAACACTTCGTTCGTCAACCGCATCGCCGACCAGTCGATTTCGATTCAGGAACTGGTGGCCGATCCGGTGGCACAGATCGAGCAGATGGCCACCGTGGAAGGCGGTTTTGGCCTGCCGCACCCGCGCATTCCGCTGCCGCGTGACCTGTACGGTGCCGAGCGCGCCAACTCCAGCGGCATCGACATGGCTAACGAACATCGTCTGGCCTCGCTGTCCTGCGCTTTGCTCGCCACCGCGCACAACGACTGGAAAGCCGCGCCGATGCTCGGTTGCGCCTCCAGCAACGAAACGCCGGTCGCGGTGCTGAACCCGTCCGATCACCGCGATGTGGTCGGTCACGTTCAAGAAGCTACGGTCGAAGATGTCGACAACGCCATTCAATGCGCGCTGAACGCCGCGCCGATCTGGCAGGCCACCCCGCCGGCCGAACGTGCTGCAATTCTGGAACGTGCCGCTGATTTGATGGAGGGCGAAATCCAGCCGCTGATGGGCCTGTTGGCTCGCGAAGCCGGTAAGACTTTCGCCAACGCCATCGCCGAAGTCCGCGAAGCGGTCGACTTCCTGCGTTATTACGCAGTGCAGGCACGCAACGATTTCAGCAACGACGCCCACCGTCCACTTGGTCCGGTGGTGTGCATCAGCCCGTGGAACTTCCCGCTGGCAATTTTCAGCGGTCAAGTCGCTGCCGCTCTGGCCGCCGGCAACCCGGTACTGGCCAAACCGGCCGAACAGACTCCGCTGGTCGCCGCTCAAGCCGTGCGTCTGATGCTCGAAGCCGGCATTCCGGAAGGCGTGCTGCAACTGCTGCCGGGGCGCGGTGAAACCGTCGGCGCCGGTCTGGTTGGCGATGAGCGCGTCAAAGGCGTGATGTTCACTGGTTCCACCGAAGTCGCGCGCTTGCTGCAACGCAACATCGCTGGCCGTCTCGACAGCCAGGGCCGTCCGATTCCGCTGATCGCCGAAACCGGTGGCCAGAACGCGATGATCGTCGATTCCTCGGCACTGACCGAACAAGTGGTGATCGACGTGGTGTCGTCGGCCTTCGACAGCGCCGGTCAGCGTTGCTCGGCACTGCGCGTGCTGTGCCTGCAGGAAGATTCCGCCGATCGCGTCATCGAAATGCTCAAGGGTGCCATGGCTGAAAGCCGTCTCGGCAACCCCGAGCGCCTGTCCGTGGATATCGGCCCGGTGATCGACGCCGAAGCCAAGGCCGGCATCGACAAGCACATCCAGGGCATGCGCGACAAAGGTCGGAATGTTTACCAGGTGGCGATTGCCGACAGCGAAGAGGTCAAGCGCGGCACCTTCGTCATGCCGACCCTGATCGAGCTGGAAAGCTTCGACGAACTGCAACGCGAAATCTTCGGCCCGGTACTGCACGTGGTGCGCTACAAGCGCAAGGAGCTGGACCAACTGATCGGCCAGATCAACGCCTCCGGTTACGGCCTGACGCTGGGCGTGCACACGCGCATCGACGAGACCATCGCCAAGGTGATCGACAACGTCAACGCCGGTAACGTCTACGTCAACCGCAACATCGTTGGTGCCGTGGTCGGCGTGCAGCCATTCGGCGGCGAAGGCCTGTCGGGTACTGGCCCGAAAGCCGGTGGCCCGCTGTATCTGTACCGCCTGCTGTCGACGCGTCCTGCCGACGCCATCGAACAATCCTTCGCCCGCGGTGATGCCATCGTCGCCCCGGACGTGCGCTTGCGCGATGCCATGAGCCAATCGTTGAACGCGCTGAAAGCCTGGGCCGATAACAACAAGTTCGCCGACCTGAGCACTCTGTGCGTGCAATACGCGGCGCAATCGCAGAGCGGCATCACCCGCGTGCTGGCCGGCCCGACCGGCGAGAAAAACAGCTACGCCATCCTGCCGCGCGAACACGTGCTGTGCCTGGCGGAAGTTGAAGGTGATCTGCTGACGCAACTGGCGGCGGTGCTGGCGGTGGGCGGTTCGGCGGTGTGGCCGGAAACCGAGCTGAGCAAGGCGTTGTTCGCCCGTCTGCCGAAAGAAGTGCAGGCGCGGATCAAGCGCGTCGCCGACTGGAACAAGGACGAAGTGGTGTTCGATGCCGTGCTGCATCACGGCCACTCCGACCAGTTGCGCGGCGTCTGCCAGCAGATCGCCCAGCGTGGCGGTGCAATCGTTGGCGTTCAGGGCCTGTCTCAGGGCGAGACCAACATTGCCCTGGAGCGTCTGGTGATCGAACGGGCATTGAGCGTCAACACCGCTGCGGCGGGGGGTAATGCCAGCTTGATGACCATCGGATAAAAGCAGCTACAAGCTTCGAGCGACAAGCTGCAAGTAAAAGCAAACTGCTCTTACTTGCAGCTTGAAGCTTGTGGCTTGTGCCGCCCCATCACCCTTATCTATCTTCCTTCCCCATTTTTATGGGCCTACCTAGACTGCGGCATACTTTCTTAAGGTAGGCCGCCATGTCCGAGACGCTGCTCAGTTCCCGCAATCTGGCTTTCGAGTTGTACGAAGTCCTCGATGCCGAGGGCCTGACCCGGCGCGAGCGCTTTGCCGAGCACAATCGCGAGACCTTCGACGCCGCCATCGGCACCGCGCGCAACATCGCCGAAAAGTATTTCGCCCCGCACAACCGCAAGGGCGATGAAAACGAGCCGCGCTATGAAGACGGCCAGGCCATTCTGATTCCCGAAGTGAAACCGGCGGTGGATGCCTTTCTCGAAGCCGGATTTCTTAACGCCGCACGCAGTTTTGAAGCGGGCGGCATGCAATTACCGACCCTGCTGTCGCAAGCCTGCTTCGCGCACTTTCAGTCCGCCAACGCAGCGTCGACCTCGTACCCGTTCCTGACCATGGGCGCGGCCAACCTGATCGAGAGCTTCGGCAGCGAAGAGCAGAAACAGCGCTTCCTGCAACCCATGATCGACGGACGTTTCTTCGGCACCATGGCCCTGACCGAGCCCCATGCCGGTTCGTCGCTGTCGGACATTCGCACCCGCGCCGAGCCCGCATCCGACGGCACCTATCGCCTGAAGGGCAACAAGATTTTCATTTCCGGTGGTGATCACCCACTGTCGGAAAACATCGTGCACATGGTGCTCGCCAAACTGCCCGACGCCCCGCCGGGGGTGAAAGGTATTTCGCTGTTTATCGTGCCGAAGTTTCTGGTCAACGACGACGGCAGCCTCGGCCAGCGCAACGACGTGCTGCTCGCCGGCTTGTTCCACAAGATGGGCTGGCGCGGCACCACATCGACGGCGCTGAACTTCGGCGATAACGGCGAGTGCGTCGGCTATCTGGTGGGCAAACCGCACCATGGTTTGAGCTACATGTTCCAGATGATGAACGAAGCGCGGATCGGCGTCGGCATGGGCGCAGTGATGCTCGGCTATGCCGGTTACCTGTATTCGCTGGAATATGCGCGTGAGCGGCCGCAGGGCCGGGTGCCAGACAGCAAGGATCCGACCACCGCGCCGGTGGCGATCATTCAGCACGCGGACGTCAGACGCATGCTGCTGACGCAGAAGTCCTACGTCGAAGGGGCATTTGACCTCGGCCTGTATGCCGCGCGGTTGTTCGATGACACCACCACGCTGGAAACCGAAGCCGAACGCAAACAGGCTCATGAACTGTTGGACCTGCTGACGCCGATCGTCAAATCCTGGCCTTCGGAGTTTTGCCTGAAGGCCAACGAACTGGCGATCCAAATTCTTGGCGGCCACGGCTACACCCGTGAGTACCCGGTGGAGCAGTACTACCGTGACAACCGCTTGAATCCGATCCACGAAGGCACCCACGGCATCCAGTCGCTGGATCTGCTTGGGCGCAAACTGGTGCAGAACGGTGGCGCCGGTCTCAAGCAACTGATTCGATTGATCGCCAACACGGCCGAACGTGCCACTGCCTACGACTCGTTGACTACCCTGCGCGAACCGCTGGAAAAACTCGTGGCCCGCTTGCAAACCGTGACCATCGGCCTGCTCACGGATCTGGCCCAAGGCAAGGTCAACAGCAGCCTGGCGAACTCGGCGCTGTACCTGAAAGTGTTCGGCCACGCGGTGATCGGCTGGCGCTGGCTAGAGCAGGCGATCCGCGCCGAGGAAGGCCTGGCCAAAGGCAATTCGGCGGATGTTGACTTCTACAAGGGCAAGTTGCAGGCGGCGCGGTATTTCCTGACATGGGAAGTGCCGGGTTGCCAGCATGAGCTGGACCTGCTGGAGGCGCGGGATGAAACGTGTCTGGGGATGCAGGATGCGTGGTTCTGAAACGCTACCCTCACCCCAGCCCTCTCCCGGAGGGAGAGGGGGCCGAATGGGGGATATTCAAGAAGTACGCCGACCTGAAAGGGCCTTGTCGGATCCATAATCGACTGGTGTTTTCAGGTCGATGTATAGCGAGAGACGCCTCGGTCAGTCCCCTCTCCCTCCGGGAGAGGGCTAGGGTGAGGGGCTTTTCAGGTCTGATACTCAACTCAACTTGAACCCACCCATCTGCCGCGCCAGATCATCCGCCAGCCGCTGCAACATCTGACAATCCTCACGACAGGCCCGAACCTCCCCCGCCGTCGCCCGCGCCAGATCGGAAATCCCCTGCACGTTGCGGTTGATCTCTTCGGTCACCGCCGACTGCTCCTCGGTCGCGGTCGCTACCTGATGGTTCATGTCACTGATGCGCTCGACCTGGCCGGTAATCGCCGTCAGCGACGCGCCGGTGCGCTGGCTCGATTCTACCCCGGTGCCGGTTGCAGCCTGACCGGTGCGCATCGACGACACGGCGTTTTCCGCGCCTTGCTTGAGGCTGCCGATCATCAGTTGAATTTCGTCGGTCGAGGCCTGGGTTCTGCGCGCCAGAGTGCGTACTTCGTCTGCAACTACGGCAAACCCGCGCCCCATATCCCCGGCGCGCGCCGCTTCGATAGCGGCATTAAGTGCGAGCAGATTGGTCTGTTCGGAAACGCCACGAATCACCGCCAGTACCGAATCGATCGACGCCACTTGCTGCGCCAGCTCAGCCACTGCGCCCGCCGCTACGCCGATTTCATCGGACATGCTTTCGATATGACGGATCGAGCCACCGACCACTTCCCGCGCCTGCAACGCCTCATCGCGCGCGGTTTGTGAGGCAAGCGCGGCGTTGCCGGCGTTTTGGGCGATCTCCTGCACGGTCAGGCCCATTTCGTGGACGGCGGTGGCTACCATGTCGGTCATTTCCTGCTGCCGGCCCGAACGCTCGGCGGTGTTGTCCACCACCTTCGCCACTTGCCCCACGGCCGTGCGCAGGCGTTCGCTGGTGGTCAGCACCTCGCCGATCATCGCGCGCTGGCTGTCGAGGAAACGATTGAAGCCGCGCGCCAGGTCGCCCAGCTCATCGGCACGGCTGGAATCTAACCGGTGGGTCAAATCTCCACCACCGCTACCGATGGCCACCAGCGCCGTGTTACTTGTCGAATCGGTCGTACCAGCCCCTGCGCCAGCCACACCACCAACGCCAGGCAGACCAACGCCACCACCAGACCGATGCCGCCACTCATCCACATCGCTTTCCGTGCTTCGGCGTAGATTTGCGACTGCGGCACTTCGGCCACCAGCGTCCAGCCGAGATCACGCAGCGGCAGGCTGAAGGCGAGGAAGTCTTCACCGTCGCGTTCGAAACTGCTGTTCACCGCATCCTTGTGCCCCATCAGCGCTTGCGCCGCATTGGCACCGATCTGCTCGGTCAAGGTGCGTTTGCCGCTGTACTGCGCCTCAGGATGGACCTGAATCAGACCGTCGGAACGCACGAGATAGACCTTGCCGCGCTCGCCGAAACTGAAGTTGTGGATCAGCTCCGACAGCTCTTTCATGCTCAGCCCAAGTCCGGCGACACCGACGACTTTGCCGGCCTGCTCGACCTTCAGATCGATGAACAGGGCCAGCTCGCCAGTGGCGCCGTCGTTGTCGATATTGAGGGTGCGCGGCTGACTGCTGTCGAGAAAGGAATAGAACCACGCATCGGCCGGTTTCGCGCGACTGAGGGTGCGGTCCAGGCCTTTTTCGGTGATGTAGTGGTTGGATTCGGTGCCGATGATCAGCGCAGTGAAGGCCTTGTGTTCGGCGCGGATCCCTTCCAGATACTGCGCAAAAAGCGCGGTTTTGCTGCTGTCCTCGCCTGTCGCCAGCCAGTCACGCACCATGCTGTTGCTGGCGATGTCCTTGGCGGCGGTGAGCGGTTGCACGAGGATGCGTTCGATATCGTTGCGCGTCGCTTCGATACTCGACGGCAGTGCTTGCTCGACCAGATAGCTCTGGGCGAGGCGGTTGACCACCAGGGTATAAATGCCAACCACGATCACGATGCTGATCAGCAGGGCCGCGCCCATGCCGAGAATCAACTGCCACTGAATACTGCGTCGCCACCACTGCATGGAGCACCCCCAAGGAATAAGTGGCCGAAACACTGCAACAGCCGTGCCGATTGTATACACCCCAACCGACAATCTATTCCTTGGTTGTGCGCAACCTCATCAGCCCTGACTGATGGTCTTGGCAATCGTCTCGACCGTGGCGCTGACTTGCTCTTGATAACGCTCGAGTTCTTCTTTGTGCTGCTTCTTCATTTCGATCTGCTGCGAGCACAGATTCATCGCCGCCAGCACCAGCAAACGGTCGCCGATCAGCGTCGGGTATTTGCGCTTGGTGTCTTCCAGCGCTGCCTTGAGCATCATCGCCGCGTCCAGCAGGGTCTGTTCTTCCCCGGCCGGTGCCTTGATCGAATAGTCCTCGCCGAGAATGGAGATGACTTTTACCCCTGCTGTGCCGTGGTTCATGCGCTGACAGGACCGGCATTGACGCGATCAACCAGCGCCTGAATGCGCGCGGCGGTGGCGCCGTGTTTTTCTTCCTGCTCCATCAGGCTCAGTTGCAGGTTTTCGTTTTCATCCTTGGCCTGGGCCAGTTCCGTGGACAGGGTCTGGTTGGTCTGCAGCAAGGTCTGGTTCTGTTGCACCAGGTCGCTGACGAGCTGTTCCAATTGGCTGAGGGATGCTTCCAACATTTTGATCTTCCAAGCGTTTTTCAAAGGGCGCGTACGATAAAGAAAAGTCACCACGGATGCCAGGGCTAAACCGGCGCAAGGCCTTGATTTTCCTGGGTGGCGAAGCTTCTCGCGAGTTTAAAAGACTGTGATTGGTCGATCTGGTTCCTGCACTTCGTCGCTCAAGCCCCTCTGCGACAAATACGCACACCACCTCAAGACTTTAGTCGTATGACCGATAAGTCACCCATACAGCAGTCTCAGCCCGCATGGATGCGGCCCTTTTCGGTATCCGCCCATGTCCCTTCGCAATATGAATATCGCCCCACGGGCGTTCACCGGCTTCGCCCTGATCGGCGGCCTGATGTTGATCCTCGGCGTGTTTGCGCTGAACCAGATGAGCAAGATCCGCGCGGCCGGCGAAGACATCGCTACCGCCAGCGTGCCGTCGATCAAGGCTCTGGACGAATTCACCCAACTGACCCTGCGCCTGCGCGTGCTGTCCTATCGTTTGCTGATCAATCGCGAACCCGACGTGCAGCAGAAAACCATCGAACTGTTCGACCTGCGCAACCGCCAGATCAGCGATGCGCAACGCGCCTATGAACCACTGATCTCCAGCCCCGAGGAACGCGCGGCGTACGATCAGTACGTGCAGTTGCTGGCGCAGTACCGTCAGCTTGAAGAACGCATGAAAACCCTGTCGCGCAACAATCAGGTCGACGAGTTGCGGCAGATGCTCAACAGCGATTTGCTGAGCAACTCAGAGGCCGTCAACACCGCACTTGCGCGTCTGCTGGAGATCAACACTCAACAAATTGCCGAGACTGATCAGGGCGCCAAGGATCAGTACTCGATGTCGTTCGATCTGGTCGTCACTCTGCTGGTGATCGCCAGCGGCCTGACCCTGCTGTTCGCCTGGCTGCTGACCGTGAGCATTACCAAGCCGATTTCAAAGGCACTCGAGGCGGCGGAAACCATCGCCGAAGGCAACCTGACCCAGCCGATCCATGTCGATGGCGAAGATGAAGCCGGGCGCCTGCTGGCGGCGATGGCGAAGATGCAATCGAAGCTGCGCGATACCCTGCAGCGCATCTCCGGTTCGGCCACACAGCTTGCGTCTGCTGCGGAAGAGCTGAACAGCGTCACCGATGAAAGTGCGCGCGGCCTGACCCAGCAGAACAACGAAATCGAGCAGGCCGCCACTGCGGTCAATGAGATGACCAGCGCCGTCGAAGAAGTCGCGCGCAACGCGGTCAGCACTTCGGAAGCCTCGAAAAACGCCACCACTTCGGCGGGCGACGGCCGTGATCTGGTGCAGGAAACCGTCAGCGCCATCGAACGCATGAGCGCCGACGTGCAGAGCACCGCGTCGCTGATCGGCGACCTGGCCAATGAATCCCGCGACATCGGCAAGGTGCTCGACGTGATTCGTGGGCTGGCCGACCAGACCAACCTGCTGGCCTTGAACGCAGCGATCGAAGCAGCCCGTGCCGGTGAGGCCGGTCGTGGTTTTGCCGTGGTGGCGGACGAAGTGCGCGCACTGGCCCATCGCACCCAGCAGTCGACCAGCGAAATCGAGCGCATGATCGGCAGCATCCAGAGCGGCACCGAACACGCCGTAGATTCGATGCGCAACAGCACCGAACGCGCCGAATCGACCTTGAATATCGCCCGTGGCGCCGGGATGTCGCTGGACACCATCAACAGCGCCATCGTCGAAATCAACGAGCGCAACCTGGTCATCGCCAGCGCCGCCGAAGAGCAGGCGCAGGTGGCGCGGGAAGTCGATCGCAATCTGGTCAACATCCGCGATCTGTCGGTGCAATCGGCAACCGGCGCCAATCAGACCAGTGCGGCGAGCAATGAGCTGTCGCGCTTGGCACTGGACCTTAACAACATGGTTGGGCGGTTCAGCCTGTAACCGAAAGCAAGATCAAAAGCTACCCCCTCACCCCAGCCCTCTCCCCCAAGGGGGCGAGGGGGAAGGGAGCATCGGGGGCTTTCGAAATGCCCGTTCGACTCGGTAGTTCAGGGCGCAGCAGCAGGCACATTCACTCCGATCAGTCCCCTCTCCCTCCGGGAGAGGGCTAGGGTGAGGGGCAGCAATGCCGTGTCGAACTCGAATTCTGATGCCCCCCTGAAATCCTTTTTGACAGCATCACATTTCAACAGGTTAGAATCGCTGGCACGCAGACTGCATGGTCAGTTTGTGCCTCGTCTTTACGCTTCCGGAGTACTGCCTTTGAATGCGACGACCATCAACAGCCTGTTCTTGATCGGCGCGTTGCTGGTAGGCGCAAGCATTCTTGTCAGTTCTCTTTCTTCACGTCTCGGCATTCCGATTCTGGTCATCATTCTCGCGGTCGGCATGGCCGCCGGGGTCGATGGTGGCGGGATCATTTTCGATAACTACCCGACGGCCTATCTGGTCGGCAACCTCGCCCTGGCAGTGATCCTGCTCGACGGCGGCTTGCGTACGCGGGTGTCGAGTTTCCGCGTGGCCTTGTGGCCGGCGCTGTCGCTGGCCACGGTCGGGGTGTTGATCACCACCGGGCTGACCGGGATGGCCGCTGCGTGGCTGTTCGACCTCAATCTGATTCAGGGCCTGCTGATCGGCGCCATCGTCGGCTCGACCGACGCCGCTGCGGTGTTCTCGCTGCTCGGCGGTAAAGGCCTCAACGAACGGGTCAGCGCCAGTCTGGAAATCGAATCCGGCAGCAACGACCCGATGGCGGTGTTTCTCACCGTGACCCTGATCGACATGCTCGCCAGCGGCGAAACCGGCTTGCACTGGAGTCTGCTGACCCACCTGATCCGCGAATTCGGCATCGGTGGCGTGATCGGTCTGGGCGGCGGCTGGGTGATGCTGCAACTGGTCAACCGCATCAATCTCGCCGCTGGGCTCTATCCGATCCTCATCATTGCTGGCGGTCTGGTGGTGTTCGCGCTGACCAACGCCTTGCATGGCAGCGGCTTCCTCGCTGTCTATCTGTGCGGCCTGGTGATCGGCAACCGCCCGGTGCGCAGCCGCCACGGCATTCTGCACATGCTCGACGGCATGGCCTGGCTGGCGCAGATCGGCATGTTCCTGGTGCTGGGCCTGCTGGTCACGCCCCACGATCTGCTGCCGATCGCCCTGCCCGCCCTCGGTCTGGCGCTGTGGATGATCCTGTTTGCACGGCCGCTGTCGGTGATGGTCGGCCTGCTGCCGTTCAAGGCCTTTCACGGTCGCGAAAAAGCCTTTATTTCCTGGGTCGGCCTGCGCGGCGCGGTGCCGATCATTCTCGCGGTATTCCCGCTGATGGCCGGGCTGCCGCAAGCGCAGTTGTATTTCAATCTGGCGTTCTTCATCGTGTTGGTGTCGCTGCTGGTGCAGGGCACGAGCCTGCCGTGGGTGGCCAAATTGCTCAAGGTGACCGTTCCGCCAGAGCCAGCGCCGATATCCCGAGCGGCACTGGAAGTGCACGTCACCAGCGAGTGGGAACTGTTCGTTTACAAGCTCGGCGCGGAGAAATGGTGCATCGGTTCGCCCCTGCGTGAGCTGAAAATGCCCGAAGGCACACGCATCGCGGCGCTGTTTCGTGGTCAGCAACTGCTCCATCCGTCGGGTAGTACGGTGCTGGAAGTCGATGATTTGCTGTGTGTTATTGGCCATGAACACAACTTGCCGGCCCTCGGTAAACTGTTCAGCCAGGCACCGCAACGCGGCCTCGATCTGCGTTTCTTCGGCGACTTCGTGCTCGAAGGAGACGCCCAGCTTAAAGCGGTTGCAGCGCTGTATGGCTTGCCGGCCGAAGGCATTGATCCGGACATGACTCTGGGCGCGTTCATTGCGCAAAAAGTCGGGGGTGCTCCCATCGTCGGCGACCAGGTGGAGTGGAACAACACCCACTGGACGGTGGCGGTCATGGACGGGAACAAGATCGGCAAAGTGGGCGTCAGATTCCCCGAAGGAAGTCGCCCGGGCCCCGGACTCTTCCTCTAAACTGCCTCCACTCTCACTTGCTTGACCGGTCTCTATGCCTACCCTGCGCTCCTTTTTCGCCGCGGCCCTGCTGGGCCTCAGTCTCGTCGTCGGCCCGCTGCATGCTGCCGAACCACCGTCCAGCGACGCCGTGCAGGCCAGCCTCGACAAGCTGGCCGACAGCAAACTGCCGGACGCCGACAAGAAGACCCTGCAGACCGTCCTGCAGAACACCCTCAATCAACTGAACAACCAGCGTGATTACGAGCAGAAGCTGATCGATCTCAAGCGTCAGCTGGCCAACGCGCCGAAGCAGACGATTGAAAACACCCGCGAACTCAGCCGTCTCAAGGCCACCGCACCGGTGCCGGTAGCGCAGCGCTTTCCGAAAGAGTCGATCCAGCAACTGGAGCAGATCCTTACCGATCGCTCGACCCAGCAAAGCGATCTGCAAAAAGCTCTGGCCGAAGCCAACAGCCTGATCATCACTGCACAGACTCGCCCCGAGCGCGCTCAGGCGGAGATTTCCGCCAGCCAGACGCGCATCCAGCAGATCAACACCATCCTCAAATCCGGCAAGGACACCGGCAAAACGGTCACCGCCGAACAGCGCGACCAGTTGAACGCCGAACTCGCCGCACTCAATGCACTGATTCCGCTGCGCCGCCAGGAACTGGCCGGCAACACCCAGTTGCAGGATCTCGGCAATGCCCAGCACGACTTGCTTTCGGAGAAATCCGATCGCCTCGACCGCGAGATCCAGGAACTGCAAACCCTGATCAACCAGAAACGTCTGGCGCAGTCGCAGGAAACCGTTACCCAGCAATCGATCGAGGCGCAGAAGGCCGGCGGCAGCAGCCTGCTGGCGAGCGAGAGCGCGACCAATCTCAAGCTTTCCGACTATTTGCTCAAGAGCACCGACCGTCTCAACGAAGTCACGCAGCAGAACCTGCAGACCAAACAGCAACTCGACACCCTGACCCAGAGCGATTCGGCGCTGGACGAGCAAATCAACGTGCTCAAGGGCAGCCTGCTGCTGTCGAAAATCCTCTACAAACAGAAGCAGGCGCTGCCGCACTTGAAGGTCGACCGCGACCTCGCCGACCAGATTGCCGATATTCGCCTGTATCAGTTTGATGTCAGCCAGCAGCGGGAGCTGCTGAGCAACCCGGCGTCCTATGTCGACAATCTGCTGGCTACCCAGCCGCCAGAGCAGGTCACCCCGCAACTGCGCAAAAGCCTCCTGGATCTGGCCAACACCCGCGCTGATCTGCTCGAGCGGCTGAACCGCGAGTTGAGCGCGATGCTCAACGAATCGATCACCCTGCAGCTCAACCAGAAACAATTGCTGAGCACCGCGCAAAGCCTGCGCGCGACCCTCGACGAACAGATGTTCTGGATCCCCAGCAACAAGCCGCTGGACGTGGAATGGATGCGCGGTGTGCCCGAGCGCCTGGAGCGGCAGGTCAATACCTTGCCCTGGGCGTCGAGCCTGAGCGAGCTGGCTGACGGCCTGACCCAGCGGCCATTGCTGTTCTTGCCTCTGGCGCTGCTGATTGGCGCCCTGTTGTGGCGCCGCAAGGCGCTGTACGGACGACTCAACAAGGTTCACCAGGACATCGGCCACTTCAAGCGCGACAGCCAGTGGCACACGCCGCAGGCGATTCTGATCAACATCCTGCTGGCGATGCCGGTGGCGCTGGGTCTGGCGCTGTGCGGCCTGGCCCTGCAGATCGACGCGCGCGGGCAGAACGCCAACATGGGCGCGGCGCTGTTGCAGATGGGCCAGGCCTGGCTGGTGTTCTACACCGCGTACCGGATTCTTGCGCCGGGTGGCGTGGCGGAATTGCACTTCCGCTGGGAAAAACCGCAGGTCGAGTTCCTTCAGGGCTGGGTGCGTCGATTGGGCCTTGTGGTCATGGCGCTGGTGGCCGTGGTGGCCGTCGCCGAATTGCAACCAGCGGCGCTGGCCGATGACGTGCTCGGCATGCCGGTGGTGCTGACCTGCTACGCCTTGATGGCGTGGCTGCTCAGTCGCCTGCTGATCAGCAGCCCGACGCACCAGAACGCTTCGCTGTTCCGCAAAGCCGTCGGAGTGATGTTCACCCTGCTGCCGATCGCCCTGTTTGTCGCGGTGTGCTTCGGCTACTACTACACCGCGCTGAAACTCAGCGACCGCTTGATCAATACCCTGTACCTGCTGATGTTCTGGCTGGTGATCGAGGCCACCTTCGTGCGTGGTCTGAGCGTTGCCGCGCGGCGTCTGGCTTACCAGCGCGCGCTGGCCAAACGGCAGGCGGCAAAAGAGGCCGGCGACGGCGAAGCGGTGATCGAAGAGCCGACGCTGGATATCGAAAAGGTCAACGAACAGTCCCTGCGCCTGATCCGCCTGGCCCTGCTCGGTGGTTTCATCGCGGCGCTGTACTGGGTCTGGTCGGACCTGATTTCGGTGTTCTCGTATCTGGACAACATCACCCTCTACGAATACACCAGCGGCACCGGCGCCAACATGAGCATGGTGCCGATCAGCATCGGCGACATGCTCGGCGCGCTGATCATCATCGGCATCACCTTCGCGCTGGCGCGCAACTTGCCCGGTCTGCTCGAAGTGTTCGTGCTGTCCAAGCTCAACCTGGCCCAGGGTAGCGCTTATGCGACAACGACGCTGCTGTCCTACGTGATTGCCGGCGTTGGTTTTGTCACCACCCTGTCGACCCTCGGCGTCAGTTGGGACAAGTTGCAATGGCTGGTGGCGGCGCTGTCGGTAGGCCTCGGTTTCGGTATGCAGGAGATCTTCGCCAACTTCATCTCCGGCATCATGATCCTCTTCGAACGCCCGGTGCGAATCGGCGACACCATCACCATCGGCAACCTCTCGGGTACGGTGAGCAAGATCCGCATCCGCGCCACGACCATCACGGATTTTGACCGCAAGGACATCATTGTCCCGAACAAGACGTTCATCACCGGGCAACTGATCAACTGGTCGCTGACCGACACCATCACCCGCGTCACGTTGAAACTGGGCGTCGATTACGGCTCGGATCTGGATCTGGTCAAGGAACTGCTGCTCAAAGCAGCCCGGGAGAACCCGCGTGTGCTCAAAGAACCGGAGCCACACGTGTACTTCCTCAACTTCGGCGAAAGCACCCTCGACCACGAACTGCGCATGCATGTACGCGATCTCGGCGACCGCAACCCGGTGCTGGATGAGGTTAACCGCTTCATCAATCGCGAGTTCAAGAAGCAGCACATCAACATCTCGTTCCGGCAGATGGAGGTTTATCTGAAGAACCTGCACGGTCAGGAATACAAGATGGTGCCTGTGGAACCCGAGAACAAAACCATCGTGCCGATCGTCGACGGGCAGAAACCGTTGCCGGAACCGCCACCGAGCAAACTCGACTAACCGACATGGTCCCAGCAGAATGCTCGGACATTCTGCTGGAGCCGGCCCGTGAAAGCCCTCGACGAACTGACTTTCGACAACCGCTTTGCCCGCCTGGGCGACGCGTTCTCCGCGCACGTGCTGCCCGAACCGATCGACAATCCGCGTCTGGTGGTCGCCAGCCCGGCCGCTCTGGCCTTGCTCGATCTCGATGCGGCCAGCGCCGAAACCGAAGAATTCGCGCAACTGTTTGGCGGCCACAAGCTGTGGGCCGACGCCGAGCCACGGGCGATGGTGTATTCCGGGCATCAGTTCGGCGGTTATACCCCGCAACTGGGCGACGGGCGCGGTCTGCTGCTGGGCGAGGTGTACAACACCGCCGGCGAGCATTGGGATTTGCACCTCAAGGGCGCCGGGCAGACGCCGTTTTCGCGCATGGGCGATGGCCGCGCGGTGCTGCGCTCATCGATTCGCGAGTTTCTCGCTTCTGAAGCGCTGTACGCACTGAACATTCCGTCCTCGCGGGCCGCCTGCGTGATTGGCTCCGATACCCCGGTCTGGCGGGAAAAGCAGGAACGCGCGGCGATGGTGCTGCGTCTGGCGCCGAGCCACATCCGCTTCGGCCACTTCGAATATTTCTACTACACCAAGCGCCCCGAGCAGCAGAAACAGCTCGGCGAGCACGTGCTGGCGATGCACTTCCCCGAATGCCTCGAACAACCGGAACCGTATCTGGCGATGTTTCGCGAGATCGTCGAGCGCAACGCCGAACTGATCGCCAAGTGGCAGGCTTATGGCTTCTGCCACGGCGTGATGAATACCGACAACATGTCGATCCTCGGCATCACCTTCGACTTCGGCCCGTTCGCCTTCCTCGATGACTTCGACGCGCATTTCATCTGCAATCACTCCGATGATCAGGGCCGCTACTCGTTCAGCAATCAGGTGCCGGTGGGTCAGTGGAACCTCAGCGCGCTCGCCCAGGCGCTGACGCCGTTCATCAGCGTCGAGGCCCTGCGCGAAACCCTCGGCTTGTACCTGCCGCTGTTCCAGGCGCACTACCTCGACCTGATGCGCCGCCGCTTCGGCTTCACCACCGCCGAGGACGACGATCAGCAACTGCTGGAAAACCTGCTGCAACTGATGCAGAACAGCGGCGTCGACTACACGCTGTTCTTCCGCCGCCTCGGTGAAGAGTCAGCCGAACAGGCCATCGCCCGCCTGCGCGACGATTTTGTCGATATCAAAGGTTTCGATGCATGGGGCGAACGCTACGTCGCCCGGGTCGGCCGCGACGGCAATGCCGATCAGGCACAACGCCGCGCACGGATGCATGCCGTCAATCCGCTGTACATCCTGCGCAATTACCTTGCGCAAAAAGCGATTGATGCGGCTGAGCAAGGGGATTATGCCGAGGTACGCCGACTGCATGCGGTGCTGAGCAAACCGTTTGAGGAGCAGCCGGGGATGGAGGGTTACGCCGAGCGGCCACCGGAGTGGGGAAAGCATTTGGAGATCAGTTGTTCTTCGTAGGCGCTTCAGCTTAGCGGGTCGATTGCACTGATTACACGGTCGACGATGTCAGACATTGTCACGTCATCCAGTCGCTCGATGAATTTGGCCGTGCCGTCTCGTACCCGTTGTTCTATGTCAAAACTGCGAATCTGATTACACACCGCTACACCATTGGTTTCGTGGCCAGTAATGGCGACCGCCAAACCCATATTCCGGCTGAAATTCCCACCGCTAGTAACAGGCACCGTCATGCTCACGCCCAATGCGTTGATCTCTCTGGGCGTGATCACCACAAAGCGATGTCTGTTCATCATCTCCCGCCCCGCCACTGGGTTTGGATCAATCCAGTAAACGTCACCCCGCTGAGGGGGCTGTCGGCGCACCATCAACCCAGCTCCCGGCCGACAGAATCACCTTCAAGGGTCTCGCTAGTCTGGGCGTTAAGTTTCTGCAATTCTTCTGCGCCTTCGAGTAGCTCTGACAAACTATAACGCTTACGCGTAGCGGCTACGGCTGGACGAGCAATCAGTTCGCCATCGACCACATTCAGCTCTAGCTGTGCGCCAACCTCCAGATGCAACAACTTTAAAAGCGTGGGCGGAATCGTAATGACGGCAGCGCCGCCTTGGCGGCGTATCTTGGAAGTTACGGACATTATGTCGCTCCGATTTGATGCATAGGAATCATCGATTCCTGGACTAGTGCAACAAAAGTAGCACGCAGATAAAGACAAAGCGATCTCCTCACGACAAGCTAAAACGCCGAATTGGTCTTCAGACTAGCCATCGATCCCGGAACGGTTTTGAGAAAAATGTGAGCAGTTGCGACATTGATAAGTTGGCAGATCGACTCCAAATCAGTTCTATAGACTGCCTATCAGAGAACCAATCATGACCACCCCACTCCTCATCCCCTGCCCCTCCTGCAACGGCGTCAACCGCATTCCAGCCGAGCGTCTCGCCGATCAACCCAAGTGCGGACGTTGCAAATCTGCGGTACTGCTGAGCAAGCCTTTCGAACTCAAGCAAGGCGATTACGCCAGTCAGATCAAGGGCGATCTACCGTTACTGGTGGATGTCTGGGCGGACTGGTGCGGGCCGTGCAAGTCGTTTGCGCCGGTGTTCGAACAGGCTGCTGCGCAGCTGGCGGGCAAGTGTCGGCTGGCCAAGCTCGACAGCGAAGCGAACCAGCAATTGTCGGCGCAGTTGGGGATTCGCTCGATTCCGAGTCTGATTCTGTTTAAAAACGGCAGGGAAGTGGCGCGGCAGAGCGGTGCGTTGCCATTGCCGCAGTTGATGGCGTGGCTGCGTAGCCAAGGCATCTGACCCGACACAGACCACCCTGTGGGAGCGAGCCTGCTCGCGAAGGCGGTCGATCATTCAGCGCCGATGTTGAATGTGCCGGCCTCTTCGCGAGCAGGCTCGCTCCCACAGGATTTGTGTGTGAGTCGGGGAATCAGTGGTCTTCCAGCAGATTGTGCAGTTCCACAAACTGCTGGGTCAGCTTGTGCCGTGGATCGAGGTGGATCAGCGGCATGCTGGCCTGGTGCGACTCGCGCATGCGCACCGAACTGCTCAGGTACACCGGCAATACCGGCAAGCCTTCGGCGATCAACTCATCGAGCATCTGCTGCGGCAGGCTGGCCCGCGCCTGAAACTGATTGACCACGATGCCTTCGACTTCCAGGCCTTCGTTATGGTCGTCCTTCAACTCCTCGATCTCGGCGATCAGTCCGTACAGGGCCTGACGTGAAAAGCTGTCGCAGTCAAAGGGGATCAACACTCGATCCGCGGCAATCAGCGCCGATACCGCGTAGAAATTCAGTGCCGGCGGGGTATCCAGATAAATCCGGTCGTAGTCTTCCGATAGCTCATCGAGCAACTTACGCAGCTTGTTGATCTTGTGCTTGGCCTCGAGCTTGGGCTGCAGGTCGGCCAGTTCGGCAGTGGCGGTAATGATGTGCAGGTTGTCGAACGGGGTTTCGTAAATGTCCGCCTGATTCTTTTTCGAGAACGGCCCGGAGGACAGGGTTTGTTTGAAGAAATCGGCGATGCCCATCGGGATATCGTCGCCGGTGAGCCCGGTCAGATACTGAGTGGAATTGGCCTGCGCATCGAGGTCGACCAACAACGTGCGATAACCCTCGCTGGCGCTGACCGCCGCCAGATTGCAGGCGATGCTGGATTTGCCCACGCCACCTTTCTGATTGAACACCACGCGCCGCATGACCAAACCTCCGTGTATCAAAGAATGACCGAGTGTAGTTGGCGGTGACCGCGCTTCGCTACCTTCACCGACATGGACTACGTCGTCAGGTGTAAAAATCGACGCCCAGACATGGAAAAAACCGCCAGCCATCCCAGAGACACCTGACAGACACGCCGCGTCAAATCTGGATAATGGCCAAGTGATAGCCATGCAGCGAACCGCTCGGTACATTTTGTTGGGCAAAATGTAACCAACATTTGCTACACACCCGTCGCACCGGGATAATGCGCGCCACCCGGCGCCCTGCGCCAAGCCAAGCCTGCTGCGGCGCTGGCGACTCAACGCGTCAACGAAAGCCCGCAGGGGCGGGATGAATGTCCGTGATCAACTTCAACATCGCCCAATGGCGCGCGTGGGCCCCGGGGCTCGACAGCGTGGACGCCTGGCAGGCCTGGAGCCGACAACCGGTCGTGCTGCAGAGCAGTGATGCCGCGCCCGATGTGTCGTTTCTGCCGGCCATGCAACGCCGTCGCCTCAGCCGCCTGGCGCGGATGGCCTTCAGCGTTGGCTGGCCACTGGCCGACGGACGGGAGAATCTGCCGCTGGTGTTCGTCTCGCGGCACGGCGAAACTCCACGCACGTTTGAAATCCTCCGCGATCTGGCCACCGAACAGCCCTTGTCGCCGACCCAATTCAGCCTTTCAGTGCATAACGCGATCATCGGTTTGTGGTCGATCATGCGCGGTGAAACCAGCGAAATGACCGCCCTCGCGTCGGCTGGCGATGGTCTGGAGCACGGCATGCTTGAGGCAGCCGCGCTGCTCGAAGAAGGCGCCCCGGCCGTGCTGCTGGTAATCACCGAAGAGCAGCCGCCGGAGGCGTATTCGCAGTGGGTCGATGATGTGCCGTTCCCTTACGCGCTGGGTTTATTGCTCACGCCCGGTACCGACTGGCGGCTGACCCTGAACAGCAGCACCGAAACCCGGTCAAAGGCGCACTGGCCGCACGCGCTCAACCTGCTGCGAACCCTGCTCGGCCAGCAACCTGACTGCCAACATGCGTGGAAAAATCGTGTATGGACCTGGCATCGCAACCCGTGACCGCCAAACACCGCGATGCCTACTACTGGCGCCTGCTGGCCACTGCTGCGAGCTTCGCGTTGTTCGGGCTCGGCGGGCTGTGTCTGCGCCTGCTGGTATTTCCGCTGCTCGGCTGCCTGCCCGGTGACGCGCTGGTCCATCGCCTGCGCGCGCGGCGCACGGTCAGTCGCTTGTTCTGGTTTTTCGTGCGTTTCATGGCCCGCACCGGCGTGCTCTCTTACGACATCGAGGGTGCCGAGCGCCTTGGTCGGCCGGGGCAGATGATCATCGCCAACCACCCGTCGCTGATCGATGTGGTGTTTCTCATCGGCCTGGTGCGCCACGCCAATTGCGTAGTGAAGAAAACCCTTTGGGAAAACCCGTTCACCCGTGGCCCGCTGCGCCGCACCGAGTACATCAGCAACGACGGCAGCATGGACATGCTCGACGCCGCCGCACAGTCGTTGCAGAACGGTCAGACCCTGATCATTTTCCCCGAAGGCACGCGCACCCAGCCGGGGCAGGCACCGGCCTTTCATCGGGGGGCGGCGGCGATTGCCTTGCGCGGTGCGAAAATCGTTACACCGGTGATCATCAAGGTCAACCCGACCACCCTGACCAAAGCCGAGCCGTGGTATCGCATCCCCCATCGCCGCGTGCACTTCAGTTTTCGCGTGGGGGCCGATATAGACCCACAGACCTTCGCCGCGCAAGGCCCCGCACCGCAGGCCTCGCGCAAGCTCAACGATTATTTGCATGACTATTTCATTAAGGAGCTCGCCGCAGATGAGCGAACTGAACACCGCTAGCCTGGTGCGTGACATCAAACTGCTGATCATCGACGCCCTCGGCCTCGAAGACATCAGCCCTGAGGACATCGGCGACGAGCAAACACTGTTCGGCGAAGGCCTCGGCCTGGACTCTGTGGACGCGCTGGAACTGGGTCTGGCGATCCAGAAAAAATACGGCATCAAGATCGACGCCGATGCCAAAGACACCCGCAACCATTTCACCAACGTGGCCAGCCTTGCGGCATTCGTCACGGCAAAACAGGCAGCTTGAGACCGGACCATGCAAACTCGTGACGATATCTTCAACACCCTGCGCGATGCCCTGGTCGAGCTGTTCGAGCTGGATCCGGCCCGTGTGAGCCTGGAGTCCAATCTGTATCAGGATCTGGAAATCGACAGCATCGATGCGGTCGACCTGATCGATCACATCAAACGCCAGACCGGCAAGAAAATCGCCGCCGAAGAGTTCAAATCGGTGCGCACCGTCGGTGACGTGGTCGAGGCGGTGTTCCGTCTGGTTCAACCGGCCGCATGAGCCGACTGATCGGCCTGGGCCTGCTGCTGGCCGGTCTGCTGTACCCCTTTGCCGTGTATTTCGGCATGGAGCATTTCGCCCCGTGGCAATTTGCGCTGCTGCTGGGCAGCCTGTGGCTGGCGCGCGCCCTGACCGGCGAGCGCAAGCCCGGCAGCCTGTGGATGGCCTGCACAGCGATCGGGTTCTGTCTGTTGTTGGCGGTATTCGACAGCCCGCAGCTGTTGCGCTGGTACCCGGTGCTGATCAGCGCATTCATGCTGGTGCTGTTCGGCGCCAGCCTGAAATACGGCCCGCCAATGGTCGAGCGTCTGGCGCGCTTGCGCGAGCCGGAACTGCCGCAGGTTGCCATTCGCTATACGCGCAAGGTGACGCTAGCCTGGAGCGTGTTTTTCTTCTGCAACGGTTTGTGCGCTGCCCTCCTCACCCTGTGGGCGCCGCTGGATTGGTGGATGTTGTACACCGGCCTGATCTCCTATGGATTGATCGGCCTGATGTTTGCCATTGAATGGCTGATACGACAACGGGTAAGAGGCCGTACATGAATTGGATAAAGCTTGAGCAGCTGTTGCTCAAGGCACTGCCGGCACGGGCGATCTGCCAGGCGCCGGCACTCGACCACACGCAACTGCGAGCGCAGGCCTTGAGCGTCGCCGCGGGTCTGCAAAGCCGAGGCGTGAACAGGCTGGCCGTGCATCTGGAAGATGCCGCCGACCTTGCCATCGCCCTGCTCGGTGCCTGGCGTGCCGGCGTCAGCGTGTTGCTGCCGGCGGATCTGCAAGCGCAGACGCGTCAGCGCTGGTCGCAGGAAGTCGATCTATGGCTGACCGATCAACCCGGCGACGCCCAGTTGCACGACTTCACTCAGCCCGGCCTGCCCGGTGCGGAACTGGATCTCGATCAATGCCGCCTGAGCCTGTGCACTTCCGGCTCCAGCGGCGAGCCCAAGCGCATCGACAAGACCCTGCGCCAATTGGTCAACGAGGTCGAAGCGCTGGAACAGTTGTGGGGCGCAGACCTCGGTGAAGCCTGCATCATCGGCAGTGTCGCCACCCAACACATCTATGGCCTGCTGTTTCGCGTGTTGTGGCCATTGTGCGCCGGGCGCCCGTTCGTGCGCCGGCAACTGGCGTTCTCCGAAGACTTGCAGCGCGCCAGCCGCGAATACCCGGCCTTCGCCTGGGTCGCGAGCCCGGCGCTGCTCAAGCGTATGGGCGACAACCTCGACTGGCCGGCCCTCAGCGCGGTGCGCCGAGTGTTTTCCTCCGGGGGCGCATTACCGCCGGAAGCGGCGCAAAGTCTGCAACAGCGCTTGCAGCAATGGCCGACAGAAATCCTCGGCAGTTCGGAAACCGGCGGCATCGCCTGGCGTCAGGGCGAGTCGTTGTGGCAGCCGTTTGCTGGCGTCGAACTGAGCCAGGACAGCGACGGCGCCCTGCTTATTTCTTCGCCTTATCTGCCTGCCGGCCACGTCGAACACAGCGCCGACGCCGCACGCATTGCCACCGATGGTCGCTTCGAACTGCTGGGGCGACTGGACCGCATCGTCAAACTGGAAGAAAAACGCATCTCGCTGCCGATGCTCGAGCAGGCCTTGGTAGCCCATGACTGGGTCGCCGAAGCGCGCCTCGGTGTGGTCCAGGAAAACCGCGCCTCGCTCGGTGCGCTGCTGGTGCTCAGCGAATCGGGCCTGTTCGCCCTGCGCGAGCACGGTCGCCGCGACCTGACCGAAACCCTGCGCAAACATTTGAGCCAGCATTGCGAAGCCCTCGCCCTGCCCCGGCGCTGGCGCCTGCTGCGGCAGATGCCGTTGAACAGCCAGGGCAAACTGGCGCAAGCCGACGTCGAAGCGCTGCTGCTGGCCGCACGGCCGAAATCCCCCGAAGTGCTGGAGCAAAGTGCAAGCGACGGCGAGTGGAGCCTGCAACTCAGCGTGCCGCCGGATCTGGCCTACTTCAGCGGACACTTTCCCAAGGCACCGGTGTTGCCCGGTGTGGTGCAGGTGGAGTGGGCGCTGAATCTGGGTCGGCAGTTGCTGAAGCTGGACGGCGCGTTTGCCGGAATGGAAGTGCTGAAATTCCAGCAACTGGTGCGCCCGGGTGATGAAATCCAGCTGCATCTGCGTTTCGATGCCGAGCGCGGCAAGTTGTATTTCGCTTATCGCAATGACACGGCGACGTGTTCCAGCGGACGCATTCTCCTGGGGCCTGCCCATGCATAACCCCTGCGCCGTAATCCCGGTGTACAACCACGAAACCGCGATCACCACCGTGGTCGATGCCCTGCTTGCACAAGGTCTGCCGTGCATTCTGGTGGACGATGCCAGCGAGCCGTCCTGCGCGCGGGTGCTCGACGCCCTGGCCGAGCGCGACAGGGTTTTTCTGGTGCGCCTCACGGCCAATCAGGGCAAGGGCGGCGCGGTGATGACCGGTCTGCGTGAAGCCTCGCGTCTGGGCTACAGCCATGCCTTGCAAGTCGATGCCGACGGCCAGCACGATTTGCGCGACGTCGCGCGCTTCGTCGGCGAATCTCGCGCCCATCCCGAGGCGATGATCTGCGGCTATCCGCTGTTCGACGAGAGCGTGCCGAAAGGGCGCTTGTACGCGCGCTACCTGACCCACGTGATGGTGTGGATCAACACCCTGTCGCTGCAGATTCGCGATTCGATGTGCGGCTTCCGTGTCTATCCGCTGGCGCCGACTCTGGCGGTGATTGACTCGGCGAAAGTCGGCAAACGCATGGATTTCGACTCGGACATCCTCGTGCGTCTGGCCTGGCGCAATCAGCCGATGCGCTGGCTGCAGACCAGCGTGCATTACCCGTTGGACGGTGTATCGCACTTTCGCCTGTTCCACGACAACGCGCTGATTTCCAGCATGCACACGCGGCTGTTCTTCGGCATGTTGCTGCGTTGGCCGCTGATCCTCTGGCGGCGGTGGAAACCATGAGCGAAGAAGTCGACAAGAAGCACTGGGCCGACCGCGAAGAGCGCGGCAGTTTCCTGCTGATGAAATTCACCGCGTTCGCCGCCAAAGTCCTCGGCCGCCGCCTGCTCAGTCCGTTGCTCTATGGCATCGTCCTGTATTTTTTCCTCTTCGGCCGCGTCGCCCGTCGCAGTGCCTGGCAGTACCAGCAGCGGCTGGCCGAGTGGAGCCGGCGCGACGACCTGCGCCCGAGCCACTGGCGGGTGTTCGGCCAGTTCATGACATTTGCCGATTCGCTGCTCGACAAGCTCGACGTGTGGAACGGCAAGCTGAGCATCGAGCAGATCGAAATCATCGACCCGGCGCTGCTGCGCAAGCAGTTGCGCGGCAGTCGCGGGCAATTGCTGGTCGGCGCACATCTGGGCAATCTCGAAGTCTGCCGGGCGCTGGCGGAGATCGGCGAAAAGGTCACCATGAACGTGCTGGTGCACACCAAGCACGCCGAGCAATTCAACCGCTTGCTTGGCGAGGCCGGGGCGACCAATCTGCGCCTGATCCAGGTCAGCGAACTCGACCCGGTGATCATGCTGCAACTGCATGAACGGCTCGAGCGAGGCGAGTGGCTGGCGATTGCCGGCGACCGCGTGCCGCTGCACGGCGGGCGCAGCGTGACGGTGGACTTTCTCGGCCATCCGGCGCCATTTCCGCAAGGCCCGTGGTTGCTGGCCGGCCTGCTCAAGTGCCCGGTCAATCTGCTGATGTGCCTCAAGCAACCCGACGGCCACTATCGCCTGACCCTCGAACCGTTCGCCGACGCGGTGGTGTGGACACGCCGCGAGCGCGAGCAGGTCATTCATCAGTGGGCCACTCGCTACGCGCAGCGCCTGAGTCACTATTGCCTCGAAGCCCCGCAGCAATGGTTCAACTTTTACCCTTTCTGGAAGACCGATGACGACGCCAACCCATGAGCCGGTAACCTTCGGCGAACGCCCTTTGCGCATCGAAGACGTGCTGGCCCTGGCCAACCGTCAGGCGCCCGTGCAATTGCAGGCTGACGCCGACTATCGCGAGCGCATCGCCAAGGGCGCGCGGTTTCTCGATTCGCTGCTGGACAAGGAAGGTGTGATCTACGGCGTCACCACCGGTTACGGCGATTCCTGCGTGGTCGCGGTGCCGCTGCATCACGTCGAGGCGCTGCCGCGTCATCTCTACACTTTTCACGGCTGCGGCCTGGGCAAACTGCTCGACGCGCAGGCAACCCGCGCGGTGCTGGCGGCGCGTTTGCAGTCGTTGTGTCACGGCGTTTCCGGGGTGCGCGTCGAACTGCTCGAGCGTCTGCATGCGTTTCTCGAATACGACATCCTGCCGTTGATTCCCGAAGAGGGTTCGGTGGGTGCCAGCGGCGATCTGACGCCGCTGTCCTATGTCGCCGCAACCCTGTCCGGCGAGCGCGAAGTGATGTTCCGTGGCGAACGTCGTCAGGCTGCCGACGTGCATCGCGAGCTCGGCTGGACGCCGCTGGTGCTGCGCCCGAAAGAGGCGCTGGCGCTGATGAACGGCACAGCGGTGATGACCGGCCTCGCCTGCCTCGCCTTCGCTCGCGCCGATTACCTGCTGCAACTGGCCACGCGCATCACCGCGCTCAATGTCGTCGCGCTGCAAGGCAACCCGGAGCACTTCGACGAGCGTCTGTTCGCCGCCAAACCGCACCCGGGGCAGATGCAGGTCGCCGCGTGGCTGCGCAAGGATCTGGCAATCGACGCGCCGACCGCGCCACTGCATCGTCTGCAGGATCGTTATTCGCTGCGTTGCGCGCCGCATGTGCTCGGCGTGTTGGCCGACAGCCTGAACTGGCTGCGCGGCTTCATCGAAACCGAGCTGAACAGCGCCAACGACAACCCGATCATCGATGCCGAAGCCGAGCGTGTTCTGCATGGCGGGCACTTCTACGGCGGGCACATTGCCTTTGCCATGGACAGCCTGAAAAACCTCGTGGCCAACGTCGCCGATCTGCTCGATCGGCAATTGGCGTTGCTGGTCGACGAGCGCTACAACCACGGCTTGCCGAGCAACCTCTCCGGCGCACCCGCCGATCGGGCCATGATCAACCATGGCTTCAAAGCCGTGCAGATCGGCACCAGCGCCTGGACCGCCGAAGCGCTGAAAAACACCATGCCGGCCAGCGTGTTCTCGCGCTCCACCGAGTGCCACAACCAGGACAAGGTGAGCATGGGCACCATCGCCGCCCGTGATGCGATTCGCGTGCTGGAGCTGACAGAACAGGTCGCCGCCGCCACGCTGCTCGCCGCCAATCAGGGCGTTTGGCTGCGCGCTCAAGCCGCCGATGCGCGCCCGCTGCCGCCAGCACTGGCAGCGATGCACGAAGAGCTGGGCAAAGACTTCCCGCCGGTCATCGAAGACCGTGCGCTGGAAGGCGAACTGCGCCTGTGCCTGCAACGCATCGCCGCGCAACACTGGAGGCTGCATGCGTAGTGCCGGAGTGCTTCACGCCGATACCGAGATTCTCGTGCCGTTTTTCGACGTCGACACCATGCACGTGGTCTGGCACGGCCATTACGTCAAATATCTCGAAGTGGCACGCTGTGCGCTGCTGGACAAGATCGGCCATAACTACACGCACATGGTCGACTCGGGTTACGCCTGGCCGATCATCGACCTGCAACTTCGCTACGTGCGCGGCGCGGTGTTCGGCCAGCGGCTGAACGTGCGCGCCAGTCTGATCGAGTGGGAAAACCGTCTGAAGATCAACTATCTGATCACCGACCTGCAGACCGGCGAACGCCTGACCCGCGCAAGCTCCGTGCAAGTCGCTGTCGAAGTGAGCAGCCGCGAGATGCAACTGGCTTCACCCAAAGTCTTCACCGATGCCGTAGAAAGGATGCTGCGATGAATGTGTTTTTCAGAAGCCTCGGCGCGTTGACGCTGCTGGCCGTGTCGTCATGGGCCAATGCCTTCGACCTGCAACAACTGAGTGAACAACTGGCGAAACCGGATGTTATCCACGGCCAGTTCATTCAGGAAAAACACCTGCGCGCCCTGCCGCAGCCGCTGATCAGCAAGGGCAGCTTCGTCCTCGCGAAAAATCATGGCCTGCTGTGGCTGTTGAAAACTCCGCTGCAACAGGATTACCGCATCACCGCCAATGGCATCGCCCGCCGTGACACCAACGGCTGGCAACTGCTGCCGAACAAGAGCGCCGGCGCCGAGCAGAACCGTTTGTTCCTCGCCGTGCTGCAAGGTGACAGCAGCGGTTTGCAGCGCGATTTCGAACTGGCCCTGAGCGGCACGGCGCAGCAGTGGCAACTGACTCTGACGCCGCGTTCGATGCTGCTCAAGCAAGTGTTCAAGCAGATCAATATCGATGGCGGCGCCCTTGTGCAAACCATCGAGCTGCTGGAAACCCAAGGCGACAGCACCCTGCTGCGCATGCAGGACAGCACGGCCGAGCAACCCCTGAGCGAAGCGGAGCAACATGACTTTGCCGAGTGAACGCAGGCTGCCCTGGCTGTTTCTGAGCCTGCTGCTGGCCGTCGTCGCGCTGGCTGCCTGGCAGTGGCGCGACGGTGCGCCGCTGTCGGCCAATCTCATGGAGCTGCTACCCGGGACCAGTCCAGACGCGCTGGAAGTGCGCGCCGAACAGCGCATGCAAGAACCGCTCAATCGCGAAATGCTGGTGCTGGTCGGTCACGCCGATCGCCAGCAAGCACTGAACATGGCTCAGCAACTGGGCGAACAATGGCAGGCCAGCGGTCTGTTCGAAACCGTGCAATGGAATCTGCAAGCCGACTTGCCGGCGCTGCGCAAGCAATTGCTGCAAGGGCGTTTGGCGATGCTCTCGGCGGATGATCGGCAGCTACTCAGCGAGCACCCCGACGCGTTCATCCAGCAGCAGGTGCAGGCGCTGTTCGATCCGTTCAACGGCTTCACCCTGGTGCCGAGCCAGGACGACTGGCTGGGCCTGACCGGACGCATCCAGAACAGCCAGCCGAAACATGGCGCAGTGCAACTGGACATTGGCAGCGGCGCACTGGTCGCCGAGGCCGACGGCAAGAGCTGGGTGATGCTGCGTGCGCGCACCACCGGCAATGCTTTCGACATGAACCTGCCGCTACAAGTGGCAGAGCTGCTCCAGCACAGCCGCGAGCAAGCGGCGCAAAGCGGCGTGCAGTTGCTCGCCGCCAGTGGCCTGCTCTATGCCGCCAACGGCCAGCAACAAGCCACCCGCGAAATGACCTGGGTCGGCGGTGGTGCGACGATCGGCATTCTGCTGTTGCTGCTGTTGGCGTTTCGCCGCTGGGGCGTGCTGCTGGCGTTTGTGCCGGTGCTGGTCGGCATGCTGTTCGGCGCGGTGGCCTGCGTGGCGCTGTTCGGTCACATGCATGTGATGACGCTGGTGCTCGGCTCAAGTCTGATCGGCGTTGCCGTCGATTACCCACTGCACTATCTATCCAAGAGCTGGAGCCTCAAGCCCTGGCGCAGCTGGCCGGCCCTGCGCCTGACGTTGCCGGGGCTGACCCTGAGCCTGATCACCAGCGTCATCGGCTATCTGGCGCTAGCGTGGACGCCGTTCCCGGCATTGACGCAGATCGCCGTGTTCTCCGCTGCCGGCTTGCTCGGTGCCTATCTGTCGGCGGTCTGCCTGCTGCCGGCGCTGCTGAAAAATGTCCAACTGCGCCCGGCGCAATGGCCGCTGCGCCTGGCCGAACGCCTGATTCATCTGCGTGAGGCGCTGCTCGGTTGCATTCGCACGCCCGCGCTGCTGGCCCTGCTGATCGCCTTCTGCGTCGGCGGCCTGATGCAGTTGCAGAGCAAAAACGACATCCGCCAATGGGTCGGCGCGCCGCAGCATCTGACCGACGAAGCGCAGACCATCGCGCGCATCACCGGGTATCAACCGACCAGCCAGTTCTTCCTCGTCCGTGCGGCCAATCAGGAGCAATTGCTCGAGCGCCAGGCAGCACTGAGCGAGCGCCTGCAGCAACTGGTCAACCTCGACAAACTGCAAGGCTATCAGGCCCTCGATCAACTGGTCAGCGCGCCGAGCCAGCAACAGCAAGTGCGCGAATCACTGAACAGGCTGCCGTCGTTCTGGCAACCGCTGCTCGATCTCGGCGTGCCGGTGGCTGCGTTGCAAAACGAATTGCAGCAATTGCAGACCCTGCCCGCCGAAGACATTGACGCCGCGCTGGCCGGCCCGCTCGGCGAGCCGTATCGGACACTGTGGCTTGGACCGACTGAAGACGGCGTCGCAGCAATCACCAGCCTGCAGGGCTTGAACAATCCGTCATTGCTGCGCGTGCAGGCACTGGACTTGCCGGGAGTGGTACTGGTCGATCGCCTCGGTGATCTGAACAAGGTGTTCGCCGCCACGCAGATCAGCGCCGCCGAACTGAAACTGGCCTCCTGCGTGTTGATCGTGCTGGTGCTGATGCTGCCGTTCGGCCTGACCGGCGCCCTGCGTATCGTCGCCATGCCGCTGCTGGCGGCGCTGTGCAGTCTGGCCAGCCTTGGCTGGCTCGGTCAGCCACTGACCTTGTTCAGTCTTTTCGGCCTGTTGCTGGTGACGGCAATCAGCGTCGATTACGCAATCCTCATGCGCGAACAGGTCGGCGGCGCGGCGGTAAGTCTGCTCGGCACCTTGCTCGCCGCCGTCACCACATGGCTATCGTTCGGCCTGCTGGCGGTTTCCAGTACGCCGGCGGTGAGCAATTTCGGCTTGTCGGTAAGCCTCGGCCTGGCGTTCAGCTTCATGCTCGCACCGTGGGCCGGGCGCCATGAACCGGTTGCGGAGCCAGCCGCATGATGGTCTTCGGCTTCTGGTTGCTGGCCTTGGCGCTGTTTGCCCTGGCGACCCGGGTCGGCCGTCACTTCGGCCTGATACCGATCGTCAGTCAGTTGCTGCTGGCGAGCTTCGGTTTGCCGTTGCTGATGTATTTCTGGATCGAACCGGGCTGGCAGCTCAGCGGCGCACAACTGATCGCTCCGGACTGGTTGAAAAACCTCTACAGCCTGAGCTTCGCCTTGCTGCTCGGGCACATCCTCAGCGATGTCATCGATCTGCGTCTGGATCGCCAAAGCGTAAAAATCGCTGTGCCGAGTTTCGCCGTGCCGTTCGCTTGCGGGCTGGCGGTCGCGTATTGGTTGCTGCCGTCGCAGCAGTGGCTCAACGCACTGGCCATCGGACTGGTCTTCGCCATAACGGCGATCCCGGTGTTGTACCTGTATTTGCGCCACATCGATTACCCGCCCGCTGCCACACGGCGTCTGGTGCAAACCGCGATCCTTATCGATCTGACTTGCTGGACGCTGTTCGGCCTCGCCCAGGGCAGTCTGCACTTGAGCAGCCTGTTGCTGCCTGTGGCCATGGCCGGCGTGCCACTGCTTTTGCACCTGCTGCGCGTGCGTCGCCCGCTGACCTACAGCCTCGGCTTCTTCGCCCTGCTGGTCATGGCCGAGCATTACAAACTCAACGCGCTGATTTTCGGCATCGGCTATCTGCTGTGCATGGCGCTGCTGAAAGTGCCGTTGGTGCTGCCGTTGCCGGCACGCTGGATGAGCCGCTTGCAGACGTGGATCGCGATCCCGCTGATCCTCACGTTCGGTATCGTCCAGATCGACGTGCACAGCGCCCTCGCCAGCCTTGGCGCCGGGCAGTGGGCGGCGCTGCTGCTGTTGCCGATTGCCAGTAAACTGCTGGGCAACTGGCTCGGCCTCGGTTGGGCGGGCGCCTCGTTCGCTGGCGCCAGCCGCTGGCGCGAAAGCGTGCTGCTGAACATTCGCGGCCTGAGCGAAATCGTCTTTCTCAATCTGCTATTGCAACAACAGCTCATCACCCCGGCGCTGTATTTCGCGCTGATGCTGATGGGCCTGATCGCGACGCTGCTGCCGGCCCTGATCGGCCTGCATCGCGCGCCCCTGAATCTGAACAGTCCCTTGCCCCGGAGCTCACGTGCCAATCGTTGAAATGGAATCCCGTCAGGTCGTGATCATCGGTGCCGGCCCGTCCGGTGCTATCGCCGCCGCCCTGCTCAAACGCAAGGGCCACGATGTGCTGGTGCTCGAGCGCCAGCACTTCCCGCGCTTCTCCATCGGCGAAAGCCTGCTCAGCCATTGCCTGGATTTCGTCGAAGAAGCCGGCATGCTCGACGCCGTCAACGCCGCCGGTTTCCAGCGCAAGACCGGCGCGGCGTTTGCCTGGGGCGAGCGCTACAGCGCTTTCGATTTTGGCGACACCTTCACCGCCGGCAAGCCGACCACGTTCCAGGTGCAGCGCGCCGACTTCGACAAGTTGCTGGCCGATCAAGCAGCATTGCAAGGTGCGGAAATCCGTTATGGAGATGCGATTGTCAGCGTCGACTTCGATCAGGCGAAACCATTCCTTGATGTGCGTCGCGAAGACGGCAGCGAGTACCGCGTCGAAGCCGATTTCGTCCTGGACGCCAGCGGCTACGGCCGCGTGCTGTCGCGCTTGCTCGACCTCGAAGCACCTTCGAATTTCCCGGTGCGTCAGGCGGTGTTCACCCATGTCGAAGATCGCATCGACAATCCGGCGTTCGACCGTGAAAAGATCCTCGTCACCACCCATCCCGAGCATCGCGATGTATGGTTCTGGACCATCCCGTTCAGCAACGGCCGCTGCTCGGTGGGCGTGGTCGCGGCTGAGGAACACTTTCAGAGCCGCGACAGCGACCTGGATGCCTGCCTGCGCAGTTTTATCGCCGAGACGCCAAGCCTCGCCGGGGTTCTGAACAACGCGATCTGGGACACCCCGGCGCGCACCCTCGGCGGCTACGCAGCCAATGTGAAAACCCTGCATGGCCCGGGCTTCGCGCTGCTGGGCAACGCCGCAGAATTCCTCGACCCGGTGTTCTCCTCCGGCGTGACCATTGCCATGCGTTCGGCAAGCATGGCCGCCGGCGTGCTGCACCGTCAGTTGCAAGGTGAAACGGTGGACTGGCAACGCGAATTTGCCGAACCGTTGAAACGCGGCGTCGACACGTTCCGCTGCTACGTCGAAGGCTGGTACGCCGGCACCTTCCAGGACGTGATTTTCTATGAGGACAGCCAGGCGGAGATTCGCCGGATGATCTGCTCGATCCTCGCCGGTTACGCCTGGGACGAGCGCAACCCGTTCGTCAGTGAAGCGCGGCGCCGGCTGAAGATGATTTCCCAACTCTGCGCGCAGGACACCCCATGAATTACCTGAGCGACAGTTACGTCGAGGAAACCCGCTTCGGTCTCTGGTTCCTGCGCAGCCACACCTGGCAGCACCATGTGCTGCGTGTGGCGATCAACGACCTGCGTGGCTTGTTCAGTGAAGCACTGCCGGAACACCCGGTGCTGCTGGACGCCGGTTGCGGTCAGGGCAAGTCGTTCGGCCACCTGCGCCAGACCTTCGCCCCGCAACGCCTGATCGGCGTCGACGCCGACCCGCACAGCCTGCAACTCAGCGCCGAAGAGGCCACGCGCCTGGGCATGCCAGTCGAGTTGATCGGCAGCGATTGCGCCACGCTCAACGTCGCCGATGCCAGTGTCGATCTGCTGTTCTGTCACCAGACCTTCCACCACTTGGTCGAGCAGGAAAAGGCCTTGGCCGAGTTCTATCGCGTGCTCAAGCCGGGCGGCTATCTACTGTTCGCCGAATCCACCGAGGCTTACATTGATACCTGGGTGATTCGCTGGCTGTTCCGCCATCCGATGCACGTACAGAAGAGCGCCGCCGGTTATCTGCAGATGATCCGCGAGCAGGGTTTCGAGTTTGCCGAGCGCAATGTGTCCTATCCGTATCTGTGGTGGAGCCGGTCGAAGGATTTTGGTTTGCTGGAGCGGCTGGGGTTGAGCAAACCCAAGCCATTCGGTGAGCGTGAAGAGACGCTGGTGAATGTTGTTGCGCGCAAGCCATTGCAGGAATCTGTCTGATGTACGGCTATCGATCTGAACACCTGAAACCCTGTGGGAGCGAGCCTGCTCGCGAAAGCGGTGTATCAGTCAGCAAAGGTGGCGAATGTCAGATTGCATTCGCGAGCAGGCTCGCTCCCACAGGGTTTGCTGCATGGCTGGTGATCGTTTTGTCAGTCCTGCTGCTCAGTGCCTGCGCCAGCCAGCCACCGCTGCCAGCGGCCAACCCGACACTGCCCCTGCCGCTGCAACTGCACATCGAGCGCGAGCAGGCCGGGCAACGTCAGGACTGGCTGCTGGTGATCCAGCGCGAAGGCGCCGGCACGCGCTGGTCAATGATGGATCCGCTGGGCATTCCCCAGGCCCGCCAGCAACTGATCGACGGGCACTGGCAGGCCGATGGTCTGCTGCCGCCGAACCCGGAAGCGCGGGAGTTGTTCGCCGCACTGCTGTTCGCTTTGACGCCTTCCGCCGAACTGCTGCGCAATTATCCCGACGCCCGGCAACAGGCCGATCAGCGTTCACTGCCGGCGCGCTGGAACATCCGCTATTCACAACCGTTGAGCTTTCAATTGAATCTGCCTCAAGGCCCGCACTATCGCGTTTCCCAGTTAGGTGAATCGACGCCATGACCGCTTACCTGAATGCCCTCGGCGTGATCTGCGCTTTGGGCCGCGACAAGTCTGAAGTCGCGCGCAATCTGTTTGCCGGCGACTGCTCGGGCATGCGCCGCGAGTCCGGCTGGGTCGCCGAACGTGAGCTGCCTGTCGCCGGCGTGCACGGTGAATTGGCGCCGATCCCGGCCGAACTGATCGAACACAGCAGTCGCAACAACCAACTGCTGCTGGAAGCCGCGCTGCAGATTCGAGACGACATCGATCGTGCGATCCAGACCTTCGGCCGCGAGCGCATAGGCGTGGTGCTAGGCACCAGCACCTCGGGTATCGACGAGGCCAGCCGGGGTCTGGCGCATTACATCCGCGAACAGCAATTTCCTCGCGAGTACGACTATCGCCAGCAGGAACTCGGCGCCCCGGCGAATTTTCTCGCCGAATGGCTGCAACTGAGCGGCCCGGCCTACGTGATTTCCACCGCCTGTACCTCCAGCGCCCGCGCGCTGATGAGCGCTCAGCGCCTGCTCGATCTGGGCCTGTGCGACGCGGTACTGTGCGGCGGCGTCGACAGTCTGTGCAAGCTCACGCTGAACGGTTTCTCATCGCTGGAAGCTGTTTCAGATGAGCGCTGCAATCCGTTTTCCGCCAACCGCAAAGGCATCAATATCGGCGAAGCAGCGGTGCTGTTCGTGATGAGCAAACAGCGCGGCGAAGGCCCGGGAATCGCCTTGCTCGGCGCCGGTGCCAGCTCGGATGCGCACCATATTTCCGCGCCGGAGCCGAGCGGTCGCGGCGCTCTGCAAGCGATGCAGAAAGCCCTCGGCCGCGCTCATCTGCAAGCCGGGCAAATCAACTACCTGAACCTGCACGGCACCGCGACCCAGCACAACGACGCGATGGAAAGCCTGGCGGTCGCGGCGCTGTTTCCCGAAAGCGTCGCCTGCTCGTCAACCAAGCCGCTGACCGGCCACACCCTCGGCGCTGCCGGCGCGCTGGAAGCGGCGTTCTGCTGGCTGAGCCTGAGTGCCGACAACCCTGAACAGGCGTTGCCGCCGCATATCTGGGACGGCCAGGCCGATCCCGCGCTGCCGCCGCTCAAGTGGGTGACCGCGAGCGAACGCCTGACGTCCATTGCACCGCGCTACCTGATGAGCAACTCGTTTGCCTTCGGCGGCAACAACGTCAGCCTGATTATCGGAGACGCACCATGAGCCACTGGCCGCTCGCCGAACTGCTGCCGCATGCCGGCGACATGATCCTGATCGACGCCATCGAGCGCTTCGATGACGAGCAGATTTTCACTCGCCTCACGGTCAAGCCCGACGGCCTGTTCAACCTGCCCGACGGCAGCCTGCCGGCGTGGGTCGGCGTCGAGCTGATGGCGCAGAGCGTCGCCGCTTTCGCCGGTTGCCACGCCCGGCAAAAAGGCAATCCGCCGGAGCTGGGCTTTCTCCTCGGCACGCGCAAATTCGAGTGCAACGTCGAAGCCTTTGCGCCCGGCAGCGAGCTGACCATCCATGGCCTGCGCTCACTGGAAGACGACAACGGCATGGGCGTATTCGAATGCCATATCCACGGCGACGGCATACACGCCAGCGCCCGGCTGAACGTGTTTCGTCCGCCGCAAGCCAACCAATATCTGCAACAGACAAAGGAGTCGCACGATGACTGAATCCGTACTGGTCACCGGCTCCAGCCGTGGCATCGGCCGCGCCATTGCCTTGCGTCTGGCGCAAGCCGGGCACGACATCGTCCTGCATTGCCGCAGCGGCATGACCGAAGCCCAAGCGGTGCAGGCCGAAATCGAAGCGCTGGGCCGCCGCGCGCGCATCCTGCAATTCGACGTCGCCGACCGTGAAACCTGCAAAAGCATTCTCGAAGCCGATGTCGAAAATCACGGTGCCTATTACGGCGTGGTGCTCAACGCCGGGCTGACCCGCGACGGCGCGTTTCCGGCGCTGAGCGATGACGATTGGGACGTGGTCCTGCGCACCAACCTCGACGGTTTCTACAACGTCCTGCACCCGGTGATGATGCCGATGATTCGTCGTCGCGCCGCCGGGCGCATCGTCTGCATCACTTCGGTGTCGGGCCTGATCGGCAACCGTGGCCAGGTCAACTACAGCGCTTCGAAGGCCGGGGTGATCGGTGCGGCAAAGGCGTTGGCGATCGAGCTGGGCAAGCGCAAAATTACGGTTAACTGCGTCGCCCCTGGCCTGATCGACACGGCCATGCTCGACGAAAACGTGCCGGTGGAGGAACTGATGAAAATGATCCCCGCGCAACGCATGGGCACCCCGGAAGAAGTGGCCTCTGCGGTAAATTTCCTGATGTCGGCGGAAGCCTCGTACATCACCCGTCAGGTCCTGGCGGTCAACGGAGGCCTGTGCTGATGAAGCGCGTCGTCGTCACCGGCATGGCCGGCATCACCTCGCTGGGCAGCGACTGGCCGACCATTGCCGGCAATTTCGCGGCCAATCGCAGCGGCATTCGCCGCATGGACGAGTGGGATCGCTTCACTGAGCTGAACACGCGCCTGGCCGGGCCTATCGATGATTTTCTCGTACCGTCGCACTGGACCCGCAAGCAGTTGCGCAGTATGGGCCGGGTTTCGCGACTGGCGGTCGGCGCAGCAGAAAAGGCTCTGGCCGATGCTGGCCTGCTCGGTGACGAATCGATCAAGGACGGGCGCATGGGCGTCGCTTGTGGTTCGTCTACCGGTAGCACTGACGAGATCAAGGCATTTGGCAACATGCTGCTCAACTCGGTGGCCGAGGGGCTGAACGCCAACTCCTATGTGCGGATGATGCCGCACACCACCGCCGCCAATATCAGCATTTTCTTCGGCCTCACCGGCCGCCTGATCCCCACCTCCAGCGCCTGCACCAGCGGCAGCCAGGGCATCGGCTACGCCTATGAGGCAATCAAGTTCGGCCGCCTGCCATTGATGCTCGCCGGCGGCGCGGAAGAACTGTGCCCGACCGAAGCCATGGTGTTCGACGCGCTCTACGCCACCAGCCTGAAAAATGATGCACCACAGACCAGCCCACGCCCGTACGACAAGGGCCGCGACGGTCTGGTGATCGGCGAAGGCGGCGGCATGCTGGTGCTTGAAGAGCTGGAACACGCCCTCGCCCGTGGCGCGCACATTCACGCGGAAGTCGTCGGTTTCGGCAGCAACGCCGACGGCCAGCACACCACCCGCCCGGAACAGGTCACGATGCGCCGCGCCATGGAGCTGGCCCTGGAAGATGCCGGCCTCAGCCCGGACGCCATCGGCTATGTAAACGGCCACGGCACCGCGACTGAACAGGGCGACATCGCCGAAACGCTGGCCACCAGCAGCCTGTTCGGCGAACACATGCCGATCAGTTCGCAAAAGAGTTTCCTCGGCCACACCCTCGGTGCCTGCGGTGCGCTGGAGTCATGGTTCAGCATCGAGATGCTCAAGAGCGACCGTTACGTGCATACCTTCAACCTCGACGAGGTCGACCCGCACTGCGGCAAGCTCGATTACCTGCGCGGCGAATTTCGTCAGATGCACCACGATTACGTGATGAACAACAATTTCGCTTTCGGCGGCGTCAACACCTCGTTGATCTTCCGCCGCTGGGCATAACCGAATCAATCCAGGTCAAGGAGACCTACATGCACTTCAACAAACTCGCCGCCGTCACCCTGCTGCTCTGCGCCCTGCCAGCGATCAGCCAGGCACGCGACACGGCGGTCTACCTGCCATTCGACAAAGCCGTCGCCGAAGCCACCCGCTCCGGCAAGATCGATGGCAGCGTGAAATTCTATCTGGCCGGCAACACCCCGGCCGGCAAAGTCACCGTGGTCAGCCCCGACGCCGTGACCAACAAGAAAACCAACGCCTTCAACAAATCCGATGAAGTCGCCTGCGAGTGGGTCGCCCAATCGGCAATCATCAGCCTGCACCAGGCCGCGAAAAACGCCGGCGCCAATGCCGTGACCAACATCGTCAGCTTCTACAAGCGCAACGAGCGCAAGGACGCGCAAACCTACGAATGCCACGCCGGCGCGATCATGGCGGGCGTTGCGCTGAAGGGTGATCTGGCGAAGGTTCAGTAAACGCCAGAAATGACAAAGGGCGCCGTTTGGCGCCCTTTCACAGACAGGTTGGCTTGTCATCGCCGATTACCTGCCTGGCTCTGCGATGGCTGGTTACCCAGGATCCTCAGAGTCTCACAAGCCCCTTTCGGGAACGCAGGCAGTATTGCTTGAAATGCATCGGCAGACAACGGCTGGCGTTTCGCCTCTCGGCGCCATATTCAGTGCCATCACAATCCCAGGGCCTGTCTCACTGCGGCTTTGATGGCGCTGAATTCTTCTATTGCGAGATGTGAAATCAGATAGACGCGCCTCCCTCTCCGATCTCGACTTTTAATTCGGTCGAGCCGTGAAAGGTTGACCGTCGCCACCATGTCACATTTGGCCCAGCATTTCGGACTGGCGCCTTGTAGATGACTCGCCAGCTCAAGATGGTGATCAAGCAGACGATCAGGCGCTGTAGTACTCAAAGGCACCACAGTTACCAACAGACTATTGCTGCGGTGTTTACGCAGAACGACAACGGGCCTGACTTTCACCATCTCAGGCACTTCATAGCCTCTGAAATCGCAAATCAGCACGCTGCGCTCCTTGGGCTGGTATCGAAGAGGCATCCGTGGCACTCACTGGAAAAGAGGCGATTTTGCGCAAAAATCGAGCGTTCCCCTAAGGCAGATCCGTAACGGGAAATGTAGCTCTCTGCAATCCCCTCGCTCCCTTGCACCATCTAGACTCGCTTAAGCAGGTCCCGGCTCAGTACCTGCCCTCGCAGTTCCCTTTCACCGTCAAAGGAGATGACCATGCAAGTGAAAGCCCTGATGGCCGCTGCGCTTATCGCCCTGCTGCCCAGTGCCAGCCATGCCACCAACCTCATGTACATGCCTTTCGAAACCGTGCTGTCGGACGCCATTCGCGCCGGTCGGCTGGATGGCAGTGTGAAGTTCTACCTGATCGGCAACGGGCCGCAGGGCACTCAGCAGTTGCTGCGCCAAGGGGTGGTCAGTGATTTGAAAACCAACGGTTTCAACAAGAGCGACCAGGCTTCGTGCGAATGGGTGCTGCAGTCGAATCTGATCAAATTGCAGGCTGATGCCAAGCGGGTCGGGGCGAATGCGGTTGTGAATATCGTCAGTTACTACGACCAGCATGTGCGCAAGGATTTGAATACGTACGAGTGCCGGGCAGGAGTTTTTGTTACCCGGGTGGCTTTGAAGGGGGATTTGGTGCGGTTGCCCTGAAATCTGTGATGTTTGGGCCGACGCCTTCGCGAGCAGGCTCGCTCCCACCTTGGAATGCTTTTCCCTGTGTGCGAGCCTGCTCGCGAAAGCGCCAGCCGCCTTCACACCGTCAGGGGCTCAACCTTGCGCGTCAGCAGTTCGACAAACGCCTTGGCCATCGGTGATTTCTGATCTTTGCGCTGCACCAGCCAAACCGCCGAAATCGCTTCAGGATCGAGCAGCGGGCGGTAGACCACGCCGTCGATGCGCATGCGTTGGTAGGACGCTGGCAGCACCGATACACCCAAGCCCGCCGCCACCAGACCGATGATGGTCATCGCCTCGCCAGCCTCTTGAGCGAAGTGCGGGCTGAAGCCGGCGTCACGGGCCAGACTGAGCAGTTGTGCGTACAGCCCGCTGCCATAGCTGCGCGGGAAAAACACGAATGGCTCCAGCGCCAGCGCCGAGAGAAACAGGCCTTCGTCGCTGCCTTGGGCCAACGGATGCTTGGAACTGAGCACCGCCACCAATGGCTCGCGCATCAACTCCACAACACTCAGTGAATCCGGCAATCCGAGCGGGCGCATGATGCCGACTTCGATCGACTCGTCCACCAAGGCATCGGCGACCATGGTGCTGCTCATTTCGCGCAAATTCAGATGCACCGCCGGAAAGCGCTGACGAAAGGAAAAAATCGCCTGCGGAATGGTCGAGTTGAACGGCGCCGACGAGGTGAAGCCAATCTTCAACTCACCCAGCTCGCCAAGTTGCGCACGGCGGGCAACATCCGCCGCCTTGTCGACTTGTGCCAGCACCAGCCGCGCCTCCTGCAGAAACAACCTGCCCGCCTCGCTCAATTCGACCCGACGATTGGTGCGCTCGAACAATCGCGCGCCGAGCTGTTGCTCCAGCGCCTGAATCTGCTGGCTCAGTGGTGGCTGGGAGATGCCCAGCACCTGTGCGGCCCGGCCAAAATGCAGTTCTTCGGCGACGGCGATGAAGTAACGCAGATGACGCAGTTCCATAGGATTACCATTAGGTCGCTGAAGCTATCAAACAGGTCGAACAATATATTGGATAGAAACATTAGCCAGCTATATGATTTTTTCATTGCCTGCCCGGCTGTGCTTTCCGAGGTCTGAAGTGAAAACTGCTGTTGCGCCCCTTGCCCACGAAGTCCCGCCCGCTGCCGGCGATGATACCCTCGCCGAGCTGCAGGAGATCTACATCGAAAAAGGCACGCCGGCGTTCATGCGCACGGTACTGGCGCTGTTCTGTGGCGGTTTTGCGACGTTTGCCCTGCTCTACTGCGTGCAACCGATGATGCCGCTGCTGTCCCACGAATACGGGATCAATGCCGCGCAGAGCAGCCTGATCCTCTCGGTGGCGACCGGCATGTTGGCCTTCGGTCTGCTGATCACCGGGCCGATTTCCGACCGCATCGGCCGTAAACCAGTGATGGTCGCGGCGCTGTTCGCTGCCGCGGTGTGCACCATCGCCAGTTCGATGATGCCGAGCTGGCAGGGCGTATTGATCATGCGTGCGCTGATCGGCCTGTCATTGAGCGGTCTGGCAGCGGTAGCGATGACCTATCTGAGCGAAGAAATCCATCCACAACACATCGGCCTGGCGATGGGTTTGTACATCGGCGGAAACGCGATCGGCGGGATGAGCGGGCGCTTGATCACCGGCGTGCTGATCGACTTCGTCAGCTGGCACACGGCGATGCTGGTGATTGGCGGTCTGGCGCTGGTCGCGGCGGCGGTGTTCTGGAAGATCCTCCCGGAGTCGCGCAACTTCCGTGCTCGCTCGCTGCACCCGCGCAGCCTGCTCGACGGCTTCACCATGCATTTTCGCGACGCCGGGCTGCCGCTGCTGTTTCTCGAAGCGTTTGTGCTGATGGGCGCGTTTGTCACGCTGTTCAACTACATCGGGTACCGCTTGCTGGCGGCGCCGTACAACCTCGATCAGGTATTTGTCGGATTGCTCTCGGTGGTCTACCTGTCGGGGATCTACAGCTCGGCGAAAATCGGTTCTTTGGCGGACAAGCTGGGGCGACGCAAAGTGCTCTGGGCGACCATTGCGCTGATGTTCGCCGGACTGGCACTGACCATGTTCACTTCCTTGTTGCTGGTGATCGTCGGCATGCTGGTGTTCACCTTCGGCTTCTTCGCCGCGCACTCGGTGGCGAGCAGCTGGATCGGCCGGCGCGCGTTGACCGCCAAGGGTCAGGCGTCGTCGCTGTATCTGTTCAGTTATTACGCCGGGTCGAGCATTGCCGGGACGGCGGGCGGAGTGTTCTGGCATCTGGGCGGGTGGAACGGGATCGGGCTGTTTATTGGTGCGTTGTTGCTGATTGCCCTGCTGGTGGCGTTGAAACTGGCGAAGTTGCCGCCGTTGCAGGGTGTCAAAGCCTGACATAAAACCCTGTGGGAGCGAGCCTGCTCGCGAATGCACTGTGTCAGGCAACATCAGTGTTGAATGACACACCGCTTTCGCGAGCAGGCTCGCTCCCACAGTTGATTTGGGTACGACATTAGATCGTGCAAAAGAAAACGCCCGGCATTGGCCGGGCGTTTTTTATTGGGCGCTGATCACTCGTGATACTGCGCCGACAGCTCATGCACCGCACGAAGGAACGCGCCGGCATGTTCTGGATCGACTTCCGGGGTGATGCCGTGGCCAAGGTTGAACACGTGGCCGCTGCCCTTGCCGTAGCTGGCGAGGATGCGCCCGACTTCAGTGCGGATCGCTTCCGGTTTGGCGTAGAGCACGGTCGGGTCCATGTTGCCTTGCAGCGCGACCTTGTCGCCGACACGGGCACGGGCGTTGCCGATGTCGCAGGTCCAGTCCAGACCGAGGGCGTCGGCGCCGGCTTCGGCGATGCTTTCCAGCCACAGGCCGCCGTTCTTGGTGAAGAGGATCACTGGCACTTTGCGTCCGTCGTTCTCGCGGATCAGGCCGCTGACGATTTTCTTCATGTAGGCCAGGGAGAATTCCTGATACGCCGCCGCCGACAGGTTGCCGCCCCAGGTATCGAAGATCTGCACCGCTTGTGCACCGGCCATGATCTGGCCGTTGAGGTACGAAGTCACCGATTGCGCCAATTTGTCGAGCAACAGGTGCATGGCTTGCGGATTGTCGTAAAGCATCGCCTTGGTCTTGCGGAAGTCTTTTGACGAGCCGCCTTCGACCATGTAAGTCGCGAGGGTCCACGGGCTGCCGGAGAAACCGATCAGCGGCACACGTCCGTTCAGCTCGCGACGGATGGTGCTGACCGCGTCCATCACGTAGCCGAGGTCTTTGTGCGGATCCGGGATCGGCAGGGCTTCGATGTCGGCCAGGGTGCTGACAACTTTTTTGAAGCGCGGGCCTTCACCGGTCTCAAAGTACAGGCCCTGGCCCATGGCATCGGGAATGGTGAGGATGTCGGAAAACAGGATCGCCGCGTCCAGTTGGGGATAGCGGTCGAGCGGTTGCAGGGTGACTTCGCAGGCGAATTGCGGATTCATGCACAGGCTCATGAAGTCGCCGGCATGCGCGCGACTGGCGCGGTATTCCGGGAGGTAGCGACCGGCCTGGCGCATCATCCACACAGGGGTGACGTCAACGGGTTGCTTGAGCAGGGCGCGGAGGAAACGGTCGTTCTTCAGGGCAGTCATGTCGGCATCCGGAAAAAAAGTGCGGGCATTTTCTCAGAGCGCGAGGCAAAAGGCACGGATGTGGGTCAGCCTTTTGTCTATCGGGTCAATTTGTCGCGCTGGAACACGATTTTCCGCAACACCCTAAAACAACTGTGGGAGCGAGCCTGCTCGCGAAGAGGCCGGCACATCCAACATTGAAGTTGGCTGACAGACCGCTTTCGCGAGCAGGCTCGCTCCCACAGGGTTATTGCGTTTGGCTCAGGTGCCGGGGTTAGACACCCAGGTAATCGAGGATCCCTTCAGCCGCATTGCGCCCTTCAAAGATCGCCGTCACCACCAGGTCGGAACCGCGCACCATGTCGCCACCGGCGAAGATTTTCGGGTTGCTGGTCTGGTGCTTGTACTGACCTTGCTCGGGCGCAACAACGCGGCCCTGGCTGTCGGTCTGGATCTCGAACTGTTCGAACCACGGTGCCGGGCTCGGACGGAAGCCGAAGGCGATGACCACGGCATCGGCCGGGATGATCTCTTCGGAACCCGGGATCGGCTCGGGGCTACGACGGCCACGGGCGTCCGGTTCGCCGAGACGGGTCTCGACCACTTTCACGCCTTCGACCTTGTCTTCACCGACGATGGCGATCGGCTGGCGGTTGTAGAGGAATTTCACGCCTTCTTCCTTGGCGTTCTTCACCTCTTTGCGCGAGCCGGGCATGTTCGCTTCGTCACGACGATACGCGCAGGTCACCGACTTGGCGCCCTGACGGATCGAGGTGCGATTGCAGTCCATCGCCGTGTCGCCGCCGCCGAGCACCACAACCTTCTTGCCTTTCATGTCGACGAAATCTTCCGGCGACTTTTCAAAGCCCAGGTTGCGATTGACGTTGGCGATGAGGAAGTCCAGCGCGTCATAAACGCCCGGCAGGTCCTCACCGGCAAAACCGCCCTTCATGTAGGTGTAGGTGCCCATGCCCATGAAGACCGCATCGTACTCGGCGAGCAGTTGTTCCATGGTCACGTCTTTGCCGACTTCGGTGTTGAGACGGAACTCGATGCCCATGCCGGTGAAGACTTCGCGACGATTGCTCAGCACGGTCTTCTCAAGCTTGAACTCGGGGATGCCGAAGGTCAGCAGGCCGCCGATTTCCGGGTTCTTGTCGAACACCACCGGAGTTACGCCGCCACGCACCAGCACGTCGGCACAACCCAGACCCGCCGGGCCCGCGCCGATGATCGCCACGCGTTTGCCGGTCGGCTTGACCTTGGACATGTCCGGGCGCCAGCCCATGGCGAACGCGGTGTCGGTGATGTACTTCTCGACCGAACCGATGGTCACCGCGCCGAAGCCGTCGTTGAGGGTGCAGGCACCCTCGCACAGACGATCCTGCGGGCACACCCGGCCGCAGACTTCCGGCAGGGTGTTGGTCTGGTGCGACAGCTCGGCGGCCTGAAGGATGTTGCCCTCGGCGACCAATTTGAGCCAGTTTGGAATGAAGTTGTGCACCGGGCACTTCCATTCGCAATACGGGTTGCCGCAACCCAGGCAGCGGTGGGCCTGGTCGGCCGACTGCTGGGGTTTGAACGGTTCGTAGATTTCGACGAACTCTTTCTTGCGTTGACGCAACAGTTTCTTCTTCGGATCCTTGCGCCCGACATCGATGAATTGAAAGTCGTTACTGAGACGTTCGGCCATCTTCAAAACCTCATAACAGCAGCTTCAAGCTACGAGCTTCAAGCTGCAAGAAAATCACTCTGCAGGCACATCGCGCACTGCTGTTAACTTGCGGCTTGTAGCTTGCCGCTTGCAGCTGCGTCGTTACTGCGGACTCGCACGAGTGCTTGAGAGCAGAGATTTCAAGCTCGCCGCCTTAGGCTTGACCAACCAGAAACGACGCACGTAATCATCGAGGTTCTCGGCGAGTTCACGACCCCACTCGCTGTCGGTTTCGGCGACGTACTCGTTCAGCACGTTCTGCAGGTGGCTGCGATAGGCTTCCATCGCCTCGCCGCTGATCCGCTGGATCTCCACCAGTTCGTGATTGACCCGGTCAACGAAGGTGTTGTCCTGATCGAGCACGTAGGCGAAACCACCGGTCATGCCAGAACCGAAGTTGTAACCGGTCTTGCCGAGCACGCAGACGAAACCACCAGTCATGTACTCGCAGCAGTGATCGCCAGTGCCTTCCACGACGGTGTGGGCACCGGAGTTACGCACGGCGAAACGCTCGCCTGCGGTGCCGGCGGCGAACAGCTTGCCGCCAGTGGCACCGTACAGGCAGGTGTTGCCGATGATGGCACTTTCCTGAGTCTTATAAACGCTGCCCTTCGGCGGCACGATGGTCAGCTTGCCACCGGTCATGCCTTTGCCGACGTAGTCGTTGGCGTCGCCTTCGAGGTACATGTTCAGACCGCCGGCGTTCCACACGCCGAAGCTCTGCCCCGCCGTGCCTCTGAAACGGAAGGTGATCGGCGCCTTGGCCATGCCCTGGTTGCCGTGCTTGCGCGCGATTTCGCCGGAGATCCGGGCGCCGATCGAACGGTCGCAGTTGCAGATATCCAGCTCGAACTCGGCGCCGCTGAGGTCGTTGATCGCCGACGAGGCCAGCTCGACCATCTTCTCCGCGAGCAGACCTTTGTCGAACGGCGGGTTGCGCTCAACGCCGCAGAACTGCGGTTTGTCCGCCGGGATGTGATCGCTGCCCAACAGCGGCGTCAGGTCCAGGTGATGCTGCTTGGCGGTCTGGCCTTCGAGGATTTCCAGCAGATCAGTGCGACCGATCAGCTCTTCGAGGGAGCGCACACCCAGTTTGGCCAGCCACTCACGGGTTTCTTCGGCGACGTAGGTGAAGAAATTCACCACCATGTCGACGGTGCCGATGTAGTGATCCTTGCGCAGTTTCTCGTTCTGCGTCGCGACGCCAGTGGCGCAGTTGTTCAGATGGCAGATGCGCAGGTATTTGCAGCCCAGTGCGATCATCGGCGCGGTACCGAAGCCGAAGCTCTCGGCGCCAAGGATCGCGGCCTTGATCACGTCGAGACCGGTTTTCAGGCCACCGTCGGTCTGCACCCGGACTTTGCCGCGCAGGTCGTTGCCGCGCAAAGTCTGGTGGGTTTCAGCCAGACCGAGTTCCCACGGCGCGCCAGCGTACTTGATCGAGGTCAACGGCGAAGCACCGGTGCCACCGTCATAGCCGGAAATGGTGATCAAGTCCGCATAGGCCTTGGCCACACCGGCAGCAATGGTGCCGACGCCCGCTTCTGCTACCAGCTTCACCGAAACCAGCGCCTGCGGGTTGACCTGCTTCAAGTCAAAGATCAACTGCGACAAATCTTCGATCGAATAGATGTCGTGGTGCGGCGGTGGCGAAATCAGGGTCACGCCCGGCACTGCATAACGCAGCTTGGCAATCAGCCCGTTGACCTTGCCGCCCGGCAGTTGCCCGCCCTCGCCCGGCTTGGCGCCTTGGGCGACCTTGATCTGCAGCACTTCGGCGTTGACCAGGTATTCCGGAGTTACACCAAAACGGCCGGTGGCAACCTGTTTGATTTTCGAGCTCTTGATGGTGCCGTAACGTGCCGGATCTTCACCACCTTCGCCGGAGTTGGAACGCGCACCGAGGCGGTTCATGGCTTCGGCCAGGGCTTCGTGAGCTTCCGGCGACAGTGCGCCCAGCGAGATGCCGGCGGAATCGAAGCGCTTGAGCACCGACTCCAGCGGCTCGACTTCACTGATGTCCAGCGGCGTGTCGAGGGTCTTGACCTTGAACAGGTCGCGAATCATCGACACCGGACGGTTGTCCACCAGCGAGGTGTATTCCTTGAACTTGGCGTAGTCGCCCTGCTGCACAGCGGCTTGCAGAGTGTTGACCACGTCCGGGTTGTAGGCGTGATATTCGCCACCATGGACGAACTTCAGCAGACCGCCCTGCTGAATCGGCTTGCGCGGGCTCCAGGCTTCGACGGCGAGGGCTTTCTGCTCGGCTTCGATGTCGACGAAACGCGCGCCCTTAATGCGGCTCGGCACACCACGGAAACTCAGCTCGCAAACTTCTTCGGACAGGCCGATGGCTTCGAACAGCTGCGCACCGCGGTACGAAGCGATGGTCGAGATACCCATCTTCGACAGGATCTTCAGCAGACCTTTGGTGATGCCTTTGCGGTAGTTCTTGAACACCTCGTAGAGGTCGCCCAGGACTTCACCGGTACGGATCAGGTCACCCAATACTTCGTAGGCCAGGAACGGATAGACCGCCGAGGCGCCAAAGCCGATCAGCACCGCGAAGTGATGCGGGTCACGGGCGGTCGCGGTTTCAACGAGGATGTTGGAATCGCAACGCAGGCCTTTCTCGGTCAGGCGGTGGTGCACTGCACCGGTCGCCAGCGAAGCGTGGATCGGCAGCTTGCCCGGGGCAATATGGCGGTCGCTGAGGACGATCTGGGTACGCCCGGCGCGCACAGCTTCTTCAGCCTGATCGGCAACGTTGCGGATCGCCGCTTCGAGGCCGAGGCTTTCGTCGTAGTTGAGGTCGATGATCGCCCGTTCGAAACCCGGACGGTCGAGGTTCATCAGCGAGCGCCACTTGGCCGGAGAGATCACTGGCGAGCTGAGGATCACGCGCGAGGCGTGTTCCGGCGACTCCTGGAAAATGTTGCGCTCGGCACCGAGGCAGATTTCCAGCGACATCACGATCGCTTCACGCAGCGGGTCGATCGGCGGGTTGGTCACCTGCGCGAACTGCTGACGGAAATAGTCGTACGGCGTGCGCACACGCTGGGACAGCACGGCCATCGGCGTGTCGTCGCCCATCGAGCCCACGGCTTCGTAACCTTGCTCGCCAAGCGGGCGCAGCACCTGATCACGCTCCTCGAACGTGACCTGATACATCTTCATGTACTGCTTGAGCTGATCGACGTCGTAGAAAGCCGAACCGTGGTCGTTGTCTTCCATGGTCGCCTGGATGCGCAGGGCATTCTTGCGCAGCCATTGCTTGTACGGATGACGGGATTTCAGACGGTTGTCGATCGCATCGGTGTCGAGAATCTGCCCGGTTTCGGTATCCACGGCGAAGATCTGGCCCGGGCCGACGCGACCCTTGGCGAGCACGTCTTCGGGCTGGTAGTTCCACACGCCGATTTCCGAGGCGAGGGTGATGAAACCGTTCTTGGTGGTGACCCAGCGCGCCGGACGCAAACCGTTACGGTCGAGCAGGCACACCGCGTAGCGACCGTCGGTCATTACCACGCCGGCCGGGCCGTCCCACGGTTCCATGTGCATCGAGTTGTACTCGTAGAACGCACGCAGATCCGGGTCCATGGTTTCGACGTTCTGCCACGCAGGCGGAATGATCATGCGCACGCCACGGAACAGGTCGATGCCACCGGTGACCATCAGTTCGAGCATGTTGTCCATGCTCGATGAGTCGGAACCGACACGGTTGACCAGCGGGCCGAGTTCTTCCAGATCCATCAGATCGTTGGTGAACTTGGTCCGCCGGGCCTGCGCCCAGTTGCGGTTACCAGTGATGGTGTTGATCTCGCCGTTGTGGGCGAGGAAGCGGAACGGCTGCGCCAGCGGCCATTTCGGCAGGGTGTTGGTAGAGAAGCGCTGGTGGAACACGCAGATTGCGGTTTGCAGGCGCTCGTCACTCAGGTCCGGATAAAACGCCGCCAGGTCGGCCGGCATCATCAGGCCTTTATAGATGATGGTCTTGTGCGAAAAGCTGCAGATGTAGTGGTCGGTGTCAGCGGCGTTGGCCACCGACGAACGGCGACGGGCACTGAACAGCTTAACGGCCATGTCCTGATCGCTCAGGCCTTCGCCGCCAATGTAGACCTGCTCGATCTGCGGCAGGCGCTCAAGGGCCAGGCGGCCGAGGACGCTGGTGTCGATCGGCACTTTGCGCCAGCCGATCAGTTGCAGGCCTTCGGCGAGGATCTCGCGGTTCATGTTCTCGCGAGCGGCTTCGGCCTTGGCCGGATCCTGATTGAAGAACACCATGCCCACGGCATATTGCTTGGGCATTTCGACGCCGAAGCTTTCCTGGGCAATGGCTCGCAGGAAGGCGTCGGGTTTTTGAATCAGCAGACCGCAACCGTCACCGGTCTTGCCGTCGGCATTAATCCCACCGCGGTGGGTCATGCAGGTCAGGGCCTCGATGGCCGTTTGCAAAAGGGTATGACTGGGCTCGCCCTGCATATGAGCTATCAGGCCGAAACCGCAGTTATCCTTGAATTCATCTGGTTGGTACAGACCTGCTTTCATAGACACTTTCTCACCAGGCTGCCCCTATTCGAGGCAAATTTCTTTTCAATTCAACCACTTGCGTTCCGCGCCGAACGTACGCCGGCTTAGCGGGGGCAAAAGGGTGGTCATTGTACACAGCGACACAGAGGCTCACAAATTTGACGACGAACTGTCGCAAATTCATGTCGCATTTGTGAAAGGTTTAAAGCGATCTGCTGTGCTAGTCAAAACTTTTTTAAATTCTGACCGCAACGACTCAAAAACTACTGTGACGCAGACACCACAAGGCACGCGACCTTTTCAGGAAGCGCGCACTCGTGGAGATTTTGAGGTGCCGGGAGAGGCGGCCTGGGTAAGGCCGCCGAATCTTCAGCGAGTTGTTGCCAGTTCCTGTTGGACGCTGGCGACAGTGCGAGGCCAAGGTTTACCAGCCTGAACCTTCGCTGGCAAGGCCTTGATGGCAGAAACGGCCGCATCACGATTGGCAAAGTTGCCGTAGGTGATCACGTAAAGCGGCTTGCCGTTGAGGACTTTCTTGAAATAACGGTACTCGCCGCCCTGCTCCTTGACGAAGTTCTGCGCGGCGGACTCCGAGCTGGTGCCGAGGATCTGCACGACATAGTTGCTGGTCGGCTGACCGGCGTACCAGCTGCCACCGGCAGCCTTGGCCACGGTAACTGGCTTGTCGGCAGGCTTGGCCGGAGCAGGAGCCGGTTTCGCAGCTGGCGCCGGGGTGGCCGGAGCAGGCTTGGCTGTGGCGATCTGCGTCGGTGCCGGGGTTGGCGCCGGTTTGGCAGCAGGAGTCGGAACCGGTGTCGGCGCAGGACCGGCCGGAACGCCAGCAGGCGGCGCGGAGGTGGTTACGGTCGGCGGCGTATCGCTGGAGCCTTCCAGCGGCACGCCGTCGTCGCCTTCGGTGATGCCACCGGCGGCTTCTGCCAGCGGGCCACGCATGACCGGCTGCGAGTTGCCGACCAATGGCAGCGGCATCGGCTGGGTGTTGCCGGCGAATTCGACGGACGGGTTGGCGCTGTTTGCTGCGCCCTGACCCAATGGCAATTGCGCCTGTTCATTGGCCGGAGCACCGGTGGTCGGTGCCTTGCTGCGACCCGGCATCAGCCAGGCGGCGGCAACCGCGACCACAACGACGGCGGAAATCGCCAATACGTGTTTCTTCGGCATGTTGAACCCCATACTTGGACGCTTGACCGCGGAGCGGCTGGCAATCATGACTTCGATCAGTGCATCGCGAGCGACCTGGTTGATGTTGCCCGGCCAGCCCTCGGAGCTTTCGTGAATATCAGAGATCTGATCTGCGGTGAAAAGTTCGACACCCCGGCCCGCGCCTTCCAGCCGCTGGTCGAGATATTCGCGGGTCTCTTCTTCGGTGTACGGCTGCAATTCGATGACGTGGAAACGCTCTTCCTCGAGCTGCAACGCCTCGAGCTGAGCGATCAGCGACGACTCGCCGAACAGGAACACATGCGGACGACCTTCCGGCGTGCCGGCGCCGAGCGCCATCAACGCTTCCAGCGCGGACTCGTCGAGCTGCTCGGCATCGTCCACGAGCAGATAGACTTCCTGCCCGGTCAGACCCAGTTGCACCACCTGCTCGAGAATCGCACCGACTTCGGCCTGAGCGACATCCAGCGCCTGCGCCACCTGGCGCAGCACGCCGGCCGCATCACCGGCGCCACGGGCGGAAACCACCACGCTCTGCACCGATTGTTTATTGGTGCTGGCAACGAGCGCCTGCCGCAGCAGGGTCTTGCCGCTGCCCTGCGGGCCGGTGACCACCAGCAGCAACTGGCTGTAACGCGCCAGGTGATGCAGTTGACCCAGCACCGGTTTGCGCTGGGCCGGGAAGAATTTGAAGCCCGGCACCCGTGGCGCGAACGGGTCGTGACTTAACTGGAAATGGCCGAGAAACGCCTCGTCGGCATGCAAACTAGTCATCGGAATCGTTTTAACCTTTAAGCTGAGCCAGGGCGCGGTAATCCGCTCCCAGCGTGGCCTGTAGAACCTCTTTCGGATAATCGTCGGTCACTACCGCTTCGCCCATCCGGCGCAGCAGCACCAGGCGCAGACGACCGTCGATCACTTTTTTATCAATTGCCATATGTTGGAGAAAATCGGCTTCGTGCATCTCTTCAGGCGGAATGACCGGCAAGCCGGCACGCTGGAACAGACGAATGCCGCGATCACGCTCCTGTTCGCTGATCCAGCCCAGGCGCGCGGACATTTCCAGCGCCATCACGGTACCAGCCGCCACCGCCTCGCCATGCAGCCAGACACCATAGCCCATGTGGGTTTCGATGGCGTGGCCGAAGGTGTGGCCGAGGTTGAGCGTGGCGCGCACGCCGGTTTCCTTTTCATCGGCACCGACCACCGCAGCCTTGGCCGCGCAGGAACGCTCGATCGCATAGGTCAGCGCGGTTTGATCCAGCGCGCGCAGAGCGTCGACGTTTTCTTCCAGCCAGGTCAGGAACGGCTCGTCGCAGATCAGACCGTACTTGATGACTTCCGCCAGGCCCGCCGACAACTCACGCTCCGGCAGGGTTTTCAGCGATGCGGTATCGATCAGCACCACGTTCGGCTGATAGAACGCGCCGACCATGTTCTTGCCCTGCGGATGGTTGATGCCGGTCTTGCCGCCGACCGAGGAATCGACCTGCGACAGCAGTGTGGTAGGAATCTGGATGAAATCGACACCGCGCTGATAGCAGGCGGCAGCGAAGCCGGCCATGTCGCCGATCACCCCGCCGCCCAAGGCGATCACGGTGGTGCGGCGGTCATGACGGGCGGTCAGCAGACCGTCGAAAATCAGTTGCAGGGTTTCCCAGTTCTTGAAGGCTTCGCCATCAGGCAACACCACCGAGATCACCGAGAACTGCGCAAGGCTGCGGGTCAGACGTTCGAGATAGAGCGGCGCGACGGTTTCGTTGGAGATGATTGCCACCTGCCGCCCGTGGATATGCGGCGCCAGCAGTTCCGCCTGATCCAACAGACCTTCGCCAATATGAATCGGGTAGCTGCGCTCGCCTAGATCGACCTTGAGTGTCTGCATGTGTCCCCACAGTGAAGATGGAAGCAGGCATCCTGCCCTGAAATTATTGGTGTTCTGCGGCCTGTAGCGGTATGACGCCGCTCGCCCGGCATCCGCCACACCCTCGGCGGACGCTGACAGGACGCCGAGGATAGCGCATTTCCGTCGATGCTTTAACGGGGTGGCAACTGCGCGAGACGGTCCAGAATGTCGAGCACCACCATGCGTGGCGGCCGCTCGTCGGTTTCCACCACCAGATCGGCGATTTCCCGATAAAGCGGATCACGGATTTCGAGCAGGTCGCGCAGGGTTTTCGCCGGATCGGCGGTGCGCAGCAGCGGCCGATTGCGATCGCGGGAGGTGCGGCCCACCTGCTGCTCGACGGAGGCGTGCAGATACACCACGCGCCCGCCTTCATGCAGGGCCTTGCGATTGGCATCACGCATCACTGCGCCGCCGCCGGTCGCCAGCACCACGCCATCGAACGCGCACAGCTCGGCGATCATCGCCTGCTCACGGTCACGAAAGCCCGGCTCGCCTTCCTTGTCGAAGATCCATGGGATATTGGCACCCGTGCGCAGCTCAATTTCCTTGTCGGAATCCTTGAACGGCAGGCGCAGCTCTTTGGCCAGCAATCGGCCGATGGTGCTTTTGCCAGCACCCATCGGTCCTACAAGTATCAAATTTCGCACAGAATCAACGACTCACAGCAATCGCCTGGTTATTCATGATACGCGGAGTGAGAAATACCAGCAGCTCGGATTTTTTCTCCGAAACCACATCACGCCGGAAAAGGCGGCCAAGATACGGCACATCGCCAAGAAATGGCACCTTATCTACGACCTTGCTTTGAGTATTTGAAAAAACACCGCCGATTACGATGGTCTCGCCGTCATTTACCAGCACCTTGGCGTTGACCTCGTTTTTCTTGATCGGCGGCACATCCTGCACTTTGTTCAGGTAGTCCGGCTCATCCTTGGTGACCTTGACCTCCATGATGATGCGGTTGTCCGGAGTGATCTGCGGAGTGACTTCCAGCGACAGCGAGGCCTCCTTGAACGACACCGAGGTCGCGCCGCTGGAGCTGGCCTCCTGATAGGGAATCTCGGTGCCTTTGAGGATCTTCGCGGTTTCCTTGTCCGAGGTGACCACCTTCGGCTGCGAGACGATTTCGCCGTTGCCGGTCTTTTCCATCGCCGTCAGTTCGAGATCCAGCAGCACGTTGTCGGTGATGAATGCGATGCCGATCCCCGAAGTGTTATTGACCGTGCCCATGTCGACGAACGGCGAGTTGGTGCCGGTGCTGCCCGGCGTACCGATAGTGCTCGACGAACCGTTGACCCCGGAGGCGTTCCAGTTGCCCTTGTTCTGCACCGAACCGCCCCAGCGCACGCCCAGGCTCTTGTCGTAATCGACGTTGGCCTCAACGATGCGCGCCTCGATCATCACCTGGCGGACCGGAATATCCAGCTGCGCGACGATCCGCCGGAGTTCGTCGAGGCGATCCTGGGTCTGGTAGGCAATGATGTTGTTGGTTCGCTCATCGACGGTAATCGAACCGCGCTCATCGACCTTGGCCTCGGCACTGGTCACCGACTGGAACAGCTTGGCGATGTCCGCCGCCTTGGCGTAATTGACTTGCAGCAGCTCGCGACGCAGGGGCGCCAGCTCGGCGATCTGCTTCTGCGATTCCAGTTCCTGACGCTCGCGAGCGGCAATTTCATCGGCCGGCGCGACCAGCAGCACGTTGCCGATCTTGCGCTTGTCCAGCCCCTTGGTTTTCAGCACCAGATCCAGCGCCTGATCCCACGGCACGTTCTGCAGGCGCAAGGTGATACCGCCCTGCACCGTATCGCTCGCCACCAGATTGAGATTGGTGAAGTCCGCGATCAGTTGCAGCACCGAGCGCACGTCGATGTCCTGAAAATTCAGCGAGAGCTTGTCGCCGACATAGGCCTGACGGTCGGCGTTGCGCTTTTGCAGGTCGTCGATGCTCATCGGCCGAACGCTGACGGTGAGCTTGTTGTCGGTCTGAAACGTGGAGTAGTCGAAGGTGCCGCTGGGCTCGACACTGATCACCGTGCGATCGCCGGTGAGCGCTGCGTTGACGAACTGCACCGGCGTGGCGAAGTCCTTGACGTCGAGGCGCACGCGCAGCTTTTCCGGCAATTGCGTGCGGGCGAAGCTGAGGATGATCTTGCCATCGTGCTCCTGGATATCCGGGGCGATGGTCGGATCAGAGAGGTCGATGACTACGTTGCCCTCGCCCTCGGTGCCGCGCTGGAAATCGACGCCGCGAATCGCCCTGCTGCGTTGCGCGGCTGGTCTGGCAGGTGCCGCAGCGGCCGTGGCGGCCGTGGCGGCACGCGGTGCCACGGCAGCCGGGCGCGGCGCAGTCGCGGAAGCGCCCTGACCGACCACCACAAACAGATTATTGCCCTCGACCCGCGTGCTGTAAGGCGCCAACTGCGTCAGGCTGACAATCAGCCGCGTGCGATCCTTGGCTTCGGCCACCGTGGCCGTGCGCGCGTTGCCGCTGCCCAGATCAAGATTACTGTTGGCCAATTGGCTGGTCACGCCCGGCAGATCCAGTGCAATGCGCGCCGGCGACTCGGTTGTGTAGCCCTTGGGCTGCGGTGGCGGGCCGTCGAACGACAGCTTCAGTTCGACGCGGTCACCCGGCAGCGCGGCAACATCCAGCGCTTTCAGACTGGCCGCCATTACCATCGGTGACAACAGCGCTATCCATAGCGAAAAACCGAGGGTGGAGAAAATCCTGTTCATTGTTCGACTTCCACTATGAGTGCTCTTTCAAAGGAATGGTGCGCGGCCGCTCCAGCCAGGCGCCGGCGCCGTCGGGCACGATCTCGACGACATCGACCTGAGTGGCGCTGATGGCGACAATACGGCCGTCGTTGCGGCCCAGATAGTCGCCGACCTTGAGGCGGTGCACCCCGCCCGCGCCGCGCAGCAGCGCGAACGAGCCCGAGGCATTGGCGATCGTGCCAACCATTTCGAACTGCTCGATATTGAACCCTTCAAGGTATTGCTTGACGCGGTTGGGGTCGGGTTTGACGTTGCGCGACCCATGCTTCTGCCCGGCCAGATCGACCCGCGCCTGCCGCGAAAACGGACTGCGCAGGTTGGCGGCGCTGTAAGTGAATGTGGGGTAAGACCGGAATGTCGGCGTTGGTTCAATCTTGCCCGCCGGGCGCAGGCGCACTTCGTTGAGGTAAGCATCGAGGTCGCTGAAGTCATCGCCGCCACCGCAGCCGCTCAACGCCAGCATCATGGGCAGGACGAGATAACGAATCGGGGTCATTTCTCCAGCCCCTTGTCGTTATAGCGGTACGTCTTGGCAAGAATACTCATGCGCAGCTTCGTCCCGCCTTCGGGATTGGCCGGCGCCAGTTCGAAATCGTGCAGAGTGACAATCCGTGGCAGGCCGGCGACGCCGCTGACGAAGGTCGCGAGGTCGTGATAGGCACCGGTTACGGTGATCTGGATCGGCAGTTCGATGTAGAACGGCTGGGTCACTTCCGGCAGCAGCTTGATTTCCTCGAATTCCAGGCCGCTGCCCAGACCAGTGCGGGTGATATCTTCGAGCAGGCCCGGCACTTCGGTGTCGCTGGGCAATTGCCGCAGCAGCACGCCGAAGGTGTTTTCCATTTCCTTCATTTGCTGGGTATAGAGCTCAAGGTTCGCCGACAGCCGCGCCTTGCTGGCGAATTGTTCCTTGAGGGTGATTTCTTCTTCGCGCTTGAGGTCGAGCTGATTTTCCATATCGCTGATAAAGAAGTAATAGCCGAGCGCGAGGATCAACACCATCACCAGCGCACCGCACAGGGTTTTCACTGCCGGTGGCCAGGAGCCGATGTTGCTGGTGTCGAGGTCGTTGAAATCGATGCTGCGCAGGCCCTGCAGCCACTCGGAGGCTTTCATTGCTCGTCCTCCACAACCTTGGGCTGGGTCTGACGAACGGTCAGCTGGAAGATGTTGGCCTGCTCTACCTGATCGGCGCTGGTGGCCTTGACCTCATTCAGGCTCGGCGCGTCGAACCAGTCGGACGCGTCGAGATTGCGCATCAGCTCGGAGACCCGGTTGTTCGACTCCGCCGCGCCACTGATGGACAAGGTCTTGCCGGCCATTTTCACATCGGTGAAATACACGCCGTCCGGCAACGTGCGCGCCAACTGATCGAAGATTCGCCCGCTGATCTGCCGGTTGCCCTGCAGGTCCTGGATGATGCGCATGCGCTCGACCAGTTGCTGGCGGCGCGCCTTGAGCTCGCTGATCTGCTTGATGCGTTCGTCGACCACGGCGATCTGTTTGCCGATGTAATCGTTGCGCGCCATTTGCCGATCGATGGCTGCGGTGATGATCTGGTCGGCAATCAGCACCGCGCCGATAGAGCCGGCCAGCACGCCGATCAGCACCAGCAGAAAGCGTTTGCGCCGTTCTTCGCGGCGCTCCTCGCGCCAGGGGAGAAGGTTGATCCGCGCCATCAGTCGAAACTCCTGAGCGCGAGCCCGCAGGCAATCATCAAGGCTGGCGCGTCGCTGGCCAGCGCTCCGGCGTTGACCTTGCTGCCCAAGGCCATGTCGGCGAATGGATTGGCGACCTGCGTCGGCGTGTCCAGACGCTGTTCGATCAGACGGTCCAGGCCGGGCACCGAGGCGGTGCCGCCGGCCAGCAGGATATGGTCGACCGCGTTGTACTGGCCGGAGGCGAAGAAGAACTGCAGCGAGCGCGAGACTTGCTGCACCAGCGCCTCGCGAAATGGCTGCAGGACCTCGCTGACGTAATCGTCAGGCAGCCCGCCCTGCTTTTTCGCCAGGCCCGCCTGTTCGACCGTGAGGCCGTAGCGGCGCTGGATCTCCTCGGTGAGCTGGCGTCCGCCGAACAATTGCTCGCGGGTATAGATGATCTTGCCGTTGTGCAGGACGCTGAGAGTGGTCATGGTCGCACCGATGTCGACCACTGCCACGGTCAGGCGCTCCTGGGAGGCCGCCAGATGCGTTGCCAGCAGGCCGAACGAGCGCTCCAGCGCGTAGGCCTCGACATCCACCACCCGCGCGGTCAGGCCGGCGAGCGCCAGCGCCGCTTCACGCACCTCGACGTTTTCCTTGCGACAGGCGGCAAGCAGCACGTTGACCCGTTCCGGGTTGCGCGGCGAGACGCCCTGGACTTCAAAGTCGATGGCGACTTCGTCCAGCGGATAGGGAATGTATTGGTCGGCCTCGATCTTGAGCTGGTTTTCCAGTTCGTCGTCGGACAGCCCGGCGTCCATCTCGATGACCTTGGTGATCACCGCCGAACCCGCCACTGCCACCGCCACGCTCTTGACCCCGGTACGCGCCTTGACCAGCAGGCGGCTCAGTGCCTGGCCAACGCCCTCGAGTTCGGCGATGTTCTTTTCGACCACAGCGTTCGCCGGCAACGGCTCCACCGCGTAGGCCTCGACCCGGTAGCGCTCGCCCTGACGGCTCAATTCCAGCAGCTTCACCGACGTGGAGCTGATGTCGATCCCCAGTAACGCATTGGTCTTTTTATTGAAGAGTCCCAGCACTACCAATTCCCTATGACTTTCCGTGAGTTACGGACTCTGTAATACGCATTGCGTTCCTTCACCCCCGTCTTGACAGAAGCGCCAATGACGCCTCCGACGGAAAAGTGCTTATAATGCCCAGCGATTTTTTCCGCTTTTTACTGCCCGCGCGGATGGCTCTGTGTGTAACCGCAGCCCCGTGCCAAATTCATTCTTTGCCCTGGATGTCCAAAAGCCTTGATTCGTCTGCTGAAATTTTTCGGTTGGTCCATCGTCGCCGTTTTCTGCGGACTGCTCTTAGGTCTCAGCGGCGCCTTTCTTTACCTTAGTCCGGGTTTGCCGTCTGTGGAGGCGCTGAGAAGCATTCAGTTGCAGATTCCTCTGCGCGTCTACAGTAGCGACAACAAGTTGATCGCAGAATTTGGCGAAATGCGCCGTACACCGATCCGTTTCGCCGACATTCCGCCCAATTTCATCAATGCGTTACTAAGTGCTGAAGACGACAATTTTGCCAACCACTATGGCGTCGACCCGAGCAGCCTGATGCGCGCGGCAACGCAATTGGTCAAGAGTGGGCACATTCAGTCCGGCGGCAGCACCATCACCATGCAGGTGGCGAAGAACTTCTTCCTCACCAGCGAGCGCAGCTTCTCGCGCAAAACCACGGAAATCCTGCTGGCCCTGCAGATCGAACGGCAACTGACCAAGGACGAGATCCTGGAGCTGTACGTCAACAAGATCTACCTGGGTAACCGCGCCTACGGCATCGAAGCCGCGGCGCAGGTGTATTACGGCAAATCGATCCGTGACATCAGCCTCGCGCAGATGGCGATGATCGCCGGTCTGCCAAAAGCTCCGTCGCGCTTCAACCCGCTGGCCAACCCGGCACGCAGCAAAGAACGCCGCGACTGGATCCTCGGGCGCATGTACAAGCTGGGCAAGATCAGCGAAGCCGACTACACCGCGGCGATCAACGAGCCGCTGAACGCCAGCTACCACGTGCCGACCCCGGAAGTGAACGCACCGTACATCGCCGAAATGGCCCGTGCCGAAATGGTCGGTCGTTATGGCAGCGAGGCCTACACCGAAGGCTTCCGTGTCACCACCACGGTGCCAAGCAATCTGCAGGAAATGGCCAACACCGCACTGCACGAAGGCTTGATGACTTACGACCAGCGCCACGGCTACCGTGGCCCCGAGTCGCGCCTGCCGGGCAAGACCCGCGAAGCGTGGGCCAGCGAACTGACCAAGCAGCGCACCATCAGCAGCCTCGAACCTGCGATCGTTACCCAAGTCGATAAAACCGGCCTGCAAGTGTTGACCCGCACCGGTGAAGAGCACGTTGCCTGGGACACGATGAAATGGGCGCGACCGTTCCTCAATACCAACAGCATGGGCGCCAACCCACGCCAGCCGTCGGATGTCGCGCAGGTCGGTGATCTGATCCGCGTGCAGCGCCAGACCGACAATTCGCTGAAATTCAGCCAGATTCCCCAGGCTCAGGGCGCACTGGTGTCGCTGGATCCGCAGAACGGCGCGATCCGTTCGCTGGTGGGTGGCTTCGCTTTCGAGCAGAGCAACTACAACCGCGCCATGCAGGCCAAGCGTCAGCCTGGTTCGAGCTTCAAGCCGTTCGTTTACAGTGCCGCGCTGGATAATGGCTACACCGCTGCCAGCCTGGTCAACGATGCGCCGATCGTGTTCGTCGACGAGTACCTGGACAAGGTCTGGCGACCGAAGAACGACACCAACACTTTCCTCGGCCCGATCCGCCTGCGTGAAGCGCTGTACAAGTCGCGCAACCTGGTGTCGATCCGCCTGTTGCAGGCCATGGGCGTGGGCAAGACCATCGACTACATCACCCGCTTCGGCTTCAACAAGCAGGACCTGCCGCCGAACCTGTCGCTGGCACTCGGCACCGCAACGCTGACGCCGATGGAAATCGCCACTGGCTGGAGCACCTTTGCCAACGGCGGCTACAAGATCACCCCGTACATCATCGACAAGATCGAAAGCCGTAACGGCGACACGCTGTTCGTCGCCAACCCGCCGACCGTGCCACAGGGTGGTGCGGCGACCGACGGTATCGCTGCGCCGGCTACCGAGTCGTTCACGGTCAACGCCACACCAGTTGCCGGTGAAGCGCCCGGCAATCCGGCAGTGCCGCAAGCGCCGGCCGTGGCCGAGCGGATTGTCGATGGACGTACCACCTACATCCTCAACAGCATGCTGCAGGACGTAATCAAACTCGGCACCGGCCGCCGTGCACTGGCCATGGGCCGCAGCGACATCGCCGGCAAGACCGGTACCACCAACGAATCGAAAGATGCCTGGTTCTCCGGTTACAACGCTGATTACGTCACCACGGTATGGACCGGTTTCGACCAGCCGGAAAGCCTCGGTCGCCGTGAGTTCGGTGGCACCGTGGCGCTGCCGATCTGGATGAATTACATGTCGGCCGCGCTGAAAGACAAGCCGCCGCATGTGCAGCCTGAGCCAGAAGGTCTGCTCAGCCTGCGGGTGGATCCGGTCAGCGGCCGTGCAGCAACACCGAGCACACCGGGTGCGTACTTCGAACTGTTCAAGGCCGAAGACACGCCGCCATCGGTGAACGAGCTGGGCAACGGCGCCGTACCGGGCAGCCCGCTGCCGGCGGATGAGCAGGCGCCGATCGATCTGTTCTAGGGGAGCAGCTGCAAGCGCCAAGCTACAAGCGGCAAGCAAAAGCGCGAACGATGCACGCTTGCAGCTTGTAGCTTGTAGCCCATAAAAAAACCCAGCACCAGGCTGGGTTTTTTTATGGGCGGCTGCTTTTAACCGTTGAACACGTCATCCACGCTTTTCAGCGGGTAGTTCTTCGGATACGGCAGGGTGGCCACGCCGGTCTCGATCGCAGCCTTGGCCACGGCGTCGGAGATCAGGGTGATCAGGCGCTTGTCCATTGGTTTCGGAATGATGTACTCACGGCCGAATTCCAGCGGAGCACCGCCGTAGGCATCGCACACGTCCTGTGGAACAGGCAGTTTGGCCAGTTCGCGCAGGGCGTTGGCGGCGGCGACTTTCATTTCTTCGTTGATGCGCTTGGCGCGAACGTCCAGGGCACCACGGAAGATGAACGGGAAGCCCAGCACGTTGTTGACCTGGTTCGGGTAGTCCGAACGGCCGGTGGCCATGATCACGTCGCTACGGGTGGCGTGCGCCAGTTCCGGGGAGATTTCCGGATCCGGGTTGGAGCAGGCGAAGACGATCGGGTTGGCCGCCATCGACAACAGGCCTTCGGCGCTCAGCAGGTTCGGACCGGACAGACCGACGAATACGTCAGCGCCGGCCAGTGCGTCTGCCAGGGTGCGCTTCTCGGTGGCGTGGGCGAATACGGCTTTGTACTGGTTCAGGTCGTCACGGCCGGAGTGAATTACGCCGGTACGGTCAACCATGAAGATGTTTTCGATGCGAGCGCCCATGCTTACCAGCAGTTTCATGCAGGAGATGGCGGCAGCACCGGCGCCGAGGCAGACAATCTTCGCTTCCGGCAGGGTTTTGCCAGCGATCTCCAGGGCGTTGATCATACCGGCAGCGGTCACGATCGCGGTGCCGTGCTGGTCATCGTGGAACACCGGAATATCGCACTGCTCGATCAGAGCGCGTTCGATCTCAAAGCACTCAGGCGCCTTGATGTCTTCCAGGTTGATGCCACCGAAGGTGATGGAGATGCGCTTGACGGTGTCGATGAAGGCTTGCGGGCTTTCGGAGTCGACTTCGATGTCGAATACGTCGATGCCGGCGAAACGCTTGAACAGCACGCCTTTGCCTTCCATTACAGGCTTGGAAGCCAACGGGCCGAGGTTGCCCAGGCCGAGAATCGCGGTGCCGTCGGAAATGACTGCCACCAGGTTGCCCTTGCCGGTGTATTTGTAGGCCAGTTCAGGATCGCGAGCGATCTCGCGCACTGGTTCAGCTACGCCGGGGCTGTAGGCCAGCGACAGGTCGCGGGCGGTAGCAGTGGCCTTGGTGAGCTCGACACTCAGCTTCCCCGGACGAGGATTGGCGTGGTATTCGAGAGCGGCAGTTTTCAGATCAGACATTTTGGCATTCCGCTTTTTTACTGTTGGACAGACTGGTCAGCGAGGATACGCGCCTCGCAAAGTCCCCACAAGACTGGGCAGTCACCGCTGTCAAGCGCCCTGCCCTACGACTTTGGGCCAAGAGCCACGGCGCACAAGGGCTGGACTGTTCACAATCAGCCGTAAAAATGTCTACAATTTTTCTTCAGCGCGGTACGTGCAGCATCGAAGGATCGGTCAACGGCAGCAACCAGCGCGCCTGACCTTTTTGCAGACCACCGCGCCGGGATCGGTCAACCACCCAGCCACGCGCCTCGATCTGCATGCCTTTCAATGCTTGCAAACCAGCACTGTCAAATTGTCCGAGCAGATTGGGTGCAACCCGCAATACAAGCGTGTCCTGCAACTCGATCCAGATTCCGCCGCGATTGCGCTGCACCTTGCTCACCCGACCGCTGACTATGGCGAAGCCCGAACGCTGGATCTGCTGCGCTTTCTGGACCGGCGATTGCCGCCAGAGACCAAGCCCGGCCTGTCGCGCGCTGCGTTCGGCGGCCTGCTGGCAGGCGACCAGATCGATGTTCGGCGCCACCGCGACCTGAAAACCCAGGCCAGCGGCAAGCATCTGCGCTTCGAGATTGGCACCGCTGACACTGTAAACATGCGCCAGCGTACGCCCGTAATGGTCTTTCGCCTGCTTGCCGGGCCGCAGACCGACCCGGCCGCCGCTGTCATCCACCAGCGCTTGCAGGCGTTTGCGCGCTGCCACGGCGAAGGGCTCGTCGCTGCGGCCCTGCTTGCCCAGCTCCGGCGTATTGAGGCCGATCATGCGCACGCTGCGGCCATCGCTCAGGCGCAGGGTGTCGCCATCGACCACTCGCTGCACGGAAACGCTGGTCAGCCCTCCGGGTGCCGGGCAGAACGCCTGGGCGGCGGACAGCCAAATCGCAGACACAAAAAAGGCGCCCGCAAGGGACGCCTTTTTCATCAGTCTGGAGCAGTCGAAGCGACCTTCCAAAATGATCAGCCTCAGGCTTTTTTGCCGACGCCGAAAGTAGCGAAACGGTCTGCGAACTTCTGCACGCGGCCGCCGGTGTCCAGAGTCTTCTGCTTACCGGTGTAGAACGGGTGGCATTCGTTGCAAACGTCGATCGCCAGGGCTTTGCCGTAGGTCGAACGAGTTTCGAACTTGTTACCGCAGCTGCAGGTAACAGCGATTTCCGGGTAGTTCGGATGGATTTCGGCTTTCATGGTGTCTTCCTCAGGCTAGCGTGCCGCCACCCAACACTATTGTTGAATACCGCACGTAATTAGGCCGCGGATTCTACCAGACCTTTTCAATCGCGCAAGCTGTCACCGAGACCGACCGTCTGCTAGGCTCCCGGCCTTGAACGCACTTCCCTGTGGGAGCGAGCCTGCTCGCGAAGACGCCAGGTCAGTCGACACATGTGTTGCCTGACCCACCGCCTTCGCGAGCAGGCTCGCTTCCACAGGTCATGCATATCCGATCATTTTGCGTATCGAGATCCCCCCGCGTGCCCGACGCCATTCTGCGCCTTGCCCTGCCTTCGCCTTTGCGCCGCCTGTTCGATTACCGGGCGCCGGCCGGGGTGCGGCGCGAGCAATTGCAGCCGGGCATGCGCCTGCGGGTGCCGTTCGGTCGGCGCGAGATGATCGGCATTCTGGTCGAGGTCACCGACACCAGCGAAGTGCCGGCAGAAAAACTCAAGCCGGCGCTGGCCCTCCTCGACACGACTTCGCCACTGCCGCCAGCGCTGTTCAAGCTGTGTCTGTGGACCGCGCAGTATTACCAGCACAGCCTCGGCGACACCTTGAACTGGGCCTTGCCGGTGCTGCTGCGTCAGGGCGAGCTGGCCGAGGTCCGGCAGGAACGCTTCTGGTCGATTGCTCCGGGCGCCAGCGTTGACGACCCGCGAGTGGCCCGCGCGCCACGCCAGCGCGAGGCGCTGACCACGCTGGCCCAGCACCCCCACGGCGTCGCCCATCAGTTGTTGAGCAAACTGATGCTGAGCAAGGACAGCCTCGATCTGCTGCTGGCCAAGGGGCTGGTGCAGGTCGAAATCCGCCGCCACGCCCCCGGCGTTCGCCATGAACATTGGCTGGCGCAACCGGAGCTGCCGCTCAACAGCGAACAGCGCGCGGCGTATGAAGCGATTCGCGCCGGCTTCGACAGTTACCACGCGTTTCTCCTGGCCGGCGTCACCGGCAGCGGCAAGACCGAAGTCTATCTGCAGCTGATACGCGAGACCCTCGAAGCCGGCAAGCAAGCCTTGGTGCTGATTCCGGAGATCAACCTCGGCCCGCAAACCCTGGCGCGTTTCGAACAGCGCTTCAACGCGCGCATCGCCCTGCTGCACTCGGCGGTAAATGATCGCGAACGCCTGGAAGCCTGGCTCGCCGCCCGTGATGGCGAGGCCGACATTATTATCGGCACCCGTTCGGCCCTGTTCACGCCGATGAAAAATCCCGGGCTGATCATCATCGATGAAGAACACGACGGCTCCTATAAACAGCAGGAAGGTCTGCGCTACCACGCTCGCGATCTGGCGCTGGTGCGCGCGCGGCAGGAAAACATCCCGATCGTGCTCGGCTCCGCCACGCCGTCGCTGGAAAGTCTGCACAACGCTTACACGGGGCGCTACGGCCTGTTGCGCCTGAACGAGCGCGCCGGCGGCGCCAAGCAACCGCGCTTCCTGCGTCTGGACGTCAAAAGCCGTCCGCTCGACAGCGGTATTTCCGGGCCGATGCAGCAAGCCATCGGCCAGACCCTCGCCAACGGTCAGCAGGTGCTGGTGTTCCTCAACCGGCGCGGCTTTGCCCCGACCCTGCTCTGCCACGATTGCGGCTGGATGTCCGAGTGCTCGCGCTGCGATGCGCGCATGACCGTGCACCAGCGTTACGGCGAGTTGCGCTGTCACCACTGCGGCAACGTTGAGCGCACGCCACGCCAGTGCCCGAAATGCAGCAAGGTCGATCTGCGCCCGGTCGGCGCCGGTACCGAACGCGCCGAAGAACGTCTGGCGATTCTGTTCCCGGATTACCCGGTACTGCGCGTCGATCGCGACAGCACCTCGCGCAAGGACGCGATGAATCAGCTGTTCGCGACAATCCAGAAAGGTCAGCCGTGCATTCTGGTCGGCACGCAGATGTTGGCCAAAGGGCACCACTTCCCCCGGGTGACGCTGGTGTCGATTCTGGATGCCGACGGCGGCCTGTTCTCCGGCGACTTCCGCGCCAGCGAGCGCATGGCGCAGTTGATCGTGCAGGTCGCCGGGCGCGCCGGGCGGGCTGAGGAGCCGGGCAAGGTGATCATCCAGACGCACCTCGCCGACCATCCTTTATTGGTGCAACTGACCGAGCAGGGTTATTTCGCCTTCGCCGAACAAGCCTTGAGCGAACGCCGCGCGGCCGGGTTGCCGCCGTTTGCCCATCTGGCGCTGTTGCGTGCCGAGGCGCACAAGCCGGGGCAGGCGGAAGGTTTTCTCGATGAAGCGTGCAGCGCGGCCGAACGCCTGCTGGCCGAATTGAATCTGAGCGGCATCGAGCTGCTCGGGCCGGTGCCGGCACCGATGGAGCGCCGCGCCGGGCGTTATCGCGCGCAACTGTTGTTGCAGGCGACCGCGCGGGCGCCGTTGCACCGGCTGCTGGCCAGCTCGATGCTGGTGCTGGAGCAGATGCCGAGCGGGCGGGCGGTGCGCTGGTCGCTGGATGTTGATCCGGTGGATCTGTATTGAGCTGAAGATCGCTTTCGCGAGCAGGCTCGCTCCCACAGTGGATCAGCGCCGTACATACCTTGTGTGTCCTGCGCAAAAACCTTGTGGGAGCGAGCCTGCTCGCGAAAGCGGACTTTTTGTCACCACATATCCACATCCTGCCTGCTAAGGTTGGCAAGCCCGTCTTCGCAACGGATAATGCCCAGTTTTTCCACCCGCGCATCGATGCGCCCGCCGCGCTTGCGGTCGAAAGAGAAGACCATGAAAGACACCATTCGCCAGCTGATCCAGCAAGCCCTCACCCAACTCGTCAACGAAGGTGTGTTGCCTGAAGGCCTGACGCCGGCGATTCAGGTGGAGAACGCCCGCGACAAGACCCACGGCGACTTCGCCAGCAACATCGCCATGATGCTGGCCAAGCCTGCCGGCATGAAGCCGCGCGATCTGGCGGAGAAAATCATCGCCGCCCTGCCCGCTGACGAGAACGTCACCAAGGCCGAAATCGCCGGCCCGGGCTTCATCAATTTCTTCCAGAACACCCAAACCCTGGCCTCGCGCCTCGACGCCGCGCTGGCCGACGCCCGTGTCGGCGTGCGCAAGGCCGGCCCGGCGCAGCGCACCGTGGTCGATCTGTCGGCGCCGAACCTGGCCAAAGAGATGCACGTCGGCCACTTGCGCTCGACGATCATCGGCGACGGCGTGGCCCGCGTGCTTGAGTTCCTCGGCGACGAAGTGATCCGCCAGAATCACGTCGGCGACTGGGGCACTCAGTTCGGCATGCTGATGGCTTATCTGCAGGAAAACCCGATCACCAGCGACGAATTGTCCGATCTGGAAAACTTCTACCGTGCGGCCAAGCAGCGTTTCGACGAGTCCGAAGAATTCGCCGACCGCGCCCGTGGCCTGGTGGTCAAGTTGCAGGCTGGCGACGCTGAATGCCTGGCGCTGTGGACCAAGTTCAAGGACATCTCGCTGTCGCACTGCCAGAAGATCTACGAACTGCTCAACGTCAAACTGACCATGGCCGACGTCATGGGCGAAAGTGCCTATAACGATGACCTGATCAATGTGGTCAACGATCTCAAGGCTGCCGGCATGCTGGTCGAGAGCAACGGCGCCCAGTGCGTGTTCCTCGACGAGTTCAAGAACGCCGATGGCGATCCGCTGCCGGTGATCATCGTCAAGGCCGATGGCGGTTACCTGTACGCCACCACTGACCTGGCGGCCGTGCGCTACCGCAGCGGCAAGCTCAAGGCTGATCGCGCGTTGTATTTCGTCGACCAGCGCCAGGCCCTGCACTTTCAGCAGGTCTTCGCGGTGGCGCGCAAGGCCGGTTTCGTCACCCATCCGATGGAAATGGAACACATGGGTTTCGGTACCATGAACGGCGCCGATGGCCGTCCGTTCAAGACCCGTGATGGCGGCACCGTGAAGCTGATCGACCTGCTCACCGAAGCCCAGGAACGTGCCTACAACCTGGTGAAAGAGAAGAACCCGACCCTGGCCGAAGACGAGTTGCGCAACATCGCCAAGGTCGTCGGCATCGGCGCGGTGAAATACGCCGACCTGTCCAAGCATCGCACCAGCGACTACAGCTTCAACTTCGACCTGATGCTCAACTTCGAAGGCAACACCGCGCCGTATCTGCTGTACGCCTACACCCGCGTGGCCGGTGTGTTCCGCAAACTGGGCAAGGACTTCAGCGAAGTCGACGGCCAGATCGTCCTCGAAGCGGCGCACGAGCAAGAGCTGGCGGCGAAGCTGGCGCAGTTTGGCGAAGTGCTGAACAACGTGGCTGAAAAAGGCACGCCGCACATTCTCTGCACCTACCTGTACGACGTCGCCGGCCTGTTCTCCAGCTTCTACGAGAACTGCCCGATCCTCGCCGCCGACACCCCGGTGCAGATGCAGAGTCGTCTGCGTCTGGCCGCACTGACCGGTCGCACCCTCAAGCAAGGCCTGGAGCTGTTGGGTCTGGAAACTCTGGAGCGTATGTAAGTTGGCTGCCAAGAAAAAACCTGCACCCAAACGCGGCGCCAGCCGCTATCAGGCCCCGGCGAAACAACCGATTCCGGGCTGGCTGTGGATGGCCATCGGCCTGACCGTCGGCGCGTTCATCGTGTTTCTGATGAAACTGGAACCGGGCAAGGGCAGCGACACGGTCAAGCGCGAGAAAGTCGAACAGCAGCAGAAAGCGTCGAAGATCGCCGAGGCCAACAAGACTCCACCGAGCCCGACGCAACCGGTGAAGCCGAAGTACGACTTCTACACCCTGCTGCCGGAATCGGAAGTGATCGTGCCGCCGGACGCGGTGCCGGAGAAGACCCTGCCAACGCCGCAAGTGCCGGCCATCCCGACCACGCCGGTAACCCCGGCCGAAGCGGCGAAGATCGACACCGCACGGGCTCAAGCGGCTCTTGCCGGGATCACGCCGCCGCCAGCGCCACCCGTGAGCAAGGCCGCGCCAGTGACCAAGTTCTTCCTCCAGGCCGGTTCGTTCCGCAAGGAAACCGATGCTGACAAGGTGCGTGCGCAGATCATTCTGCTCGGCCAAGCCGTCGCGGTGGAGTCCGGCACGGTCAAGGATGAAACCTGGTACCGCGTCTTGGTCGGCCCGTTCAGCAACCGTGAACAACTGACCACGGCGCAGAAACAACTGGCGGGCGCCGGCTTCAGCAACCTGTTGTTACAACAACGCCAGAGCCGCTAAGGCTCCCAGAGGTCAGCTGCAACTTGCAGGTGACCTTCAAACTTTGTGGCGAGGGGATTTATCCCCGTTTGGCTGCGGAGCAGCCCTGAAACCAGCCATTGCAGTGCCGCAGGCATACCGCAAATGATGGTTTCGCGACTGCTTCGCAGCCGAACGGGGATAAATCCCCTCGCCACAGTCATCACACACACCATTCGTCTCCCATCGCCCCTACCGGTTGAAATCCCCTCCAGCACCCCCATATGAATGGGCATAAGGCATTTTCGCCCCGCTGCGTGGAGACTCTTCCCTTGACCACCATCGTTTCAGTCCGCCGCCACGGCAAAGTCGTCATGGGCGGCGACGGCCAGGTTTCTCTCGGCAACACCGTGATGAAAGGCAACGCCAAAAAGGTTCGTCGCCTGTACCACGGCCAGGTCATCGCCGGTTTCGCCGGTGCCACCGCCGACGCCTTCACCCTGTTCGAACGTTTCGAAGGCCAGCTCGAGAAACATCAGGGTCACCTGATCCGCGCCGCCGTCGAACTCGCCAAAGAATGGCGCACCGACCGCTCCCTGAGCCGCCTCGAAGCGATGCTCGCGGTTGCCAACAAGGATGCCTCGCTGATCATCACCGGCAACGGTGACGTGGTCGAACCCGAAGATGGCCTGATCGCCATGGGTTCCGGCGGCGCCTACGCGCAAGCCGCCGCCAGCGCCCTGCTGAAAAAGACCGACCTGTCGGCGCGCGAGATCGTCGAAACCGCTCTCGGCATCGCTGGCGACATCTGCGTATTCACCAACCACACCCAGACCATTGAGGAGCAGGATCTCGCTGAATAAGCCTGTTGCGGCCCATGTGCCACGGCTTGTTTCTGCTTGAGGACCGTCAATTACTATGTCCATGACTCCCCGCGAAATCGTCCACGAACTCAACCGCCATATCATCGGCCAGGACGATGCCAAGCGCGCCGTCGCGATTGCCCTGCGCAACCGCTGGCGCCGCATGCAGCTGCCTGAAGAGCTGCGCGTTGAGGTGACCCCGAAGAACATCCTGATGATCGGCCCGACCGGTGTCGGTAAAACCGAGATCGCCCGTCGCCTGGCGAAACTGGCCAATGCGCCGTTCATCAAGGTCGAAGCGACCAAATTCACCGAAGTCGGTTATGTCGGCCGTGACGTCGAGTCGATCATCCGTGATCTGGCCGATGCCGCGATCAAGATGCTCCGCGAGCAGGAAATGACCCGCGTACGCCACCGCGCCGAAGACGCCGCCGAGGATCGCATCCTCGACGCGTTGCTGCCGCCGGCACGCATGGGCTTCAGCAACGAAGAAGCGCCGAGCTCCGATTCCAACACCCGTCAGCTGTTCCGCAAGCGCCTGCGCGAAGGCCAGTTGGACGACAAGGAAATCGAGATCGAAGTCGCCGAAGTCTCCGGCATCGAAATCGCCACGCCGCCAGGCATGGAAGAGATGACCAACCAGCTGCAATCGCTGTTTGCCAACATGGGCAAGGGCAAGAAGAAGTCGCGCAAGCTCAAGGTCAAGGAAGCGCTGAAACTGGTGCGCGATGAAGAAGCCGGGCGCCTGGTCAACGAAGAAGAGCTGAAGGCCAAGGCGCTGGAAGCGGTCGAGCAGCACGGTATCGTCTTCATCGACGAGATCGACAAGGTCGCCAAGCGCGGCAATGTCGGCGGCGCCGATGTCTCCCGCGAAGGCGTACAGCGCGACCTGCTGCCGCTGATCGAGGGCTGCACCGTTAACACCAAACTGGGCATGGTCAAGACTGATCACATCCTGTTCATCGCCTCCGGTGCGTTCCACCTGAGCAAGCCAAGCGATCTGGTGCCGGAGCTGCAAGGCCGTCTGCCGATCCGCGTCGAGCTCAAGGCGCTGAGCCCGGAAGACTTCGAACGCATCCTCAGCGAACCGCACGCCTCGCTCACCGAGCAATACTGCGCGCTGCTGAAGACCGAAGGCCTGAACATCCAGTTCCAGCCCGAGGGCATCAAGCGTCTGGCGGAGATCGCCTGGCAGGTCAACGAGAAAACCGAGAACATCGGTGCCCGTCGCCTGCACACCCTGCTCGAGCGCCTGCTCGAAGAGGTGTCGTTCAGTGCCGGCGACCTGGCCAGCGCCCACGATGACAAGGCGATTCTGATCGACGCCGACTACGTCAACAGCCACCTCGGCGAATTGGCGCAGAACGAAGATCTGTCCCGTTATATCCTGTAAGCCATACTTACAGCGGTAGCGGACCCTGTGGGAGCGAGCCTGCTCGCGAAGAGGTCGTGTCAGGCGGTATCAATGCCGTCTGACCCACCGCTTTCGCGAGCAGGCTCGCTCCCACATTTGAATCAGGGCCGCCCACACATCGGACGCCAGCCCATGAATCGAATCCCCACCGACATCAAACTGCACAAAGCCTCGAAAACCCTGACGCTCACTTACGCGTCCGGCGAGGAATACACTCTGCCCGCCGAGTTTCTGCGCGTGCACTCTCCCTCCGCCGAGGTCCAGGGCCACGGCAAACCGATCCTGCAATTCGGCAAGCTCAACGTGGGTCTGAGCAAGCTGGAACCGGCTGGCAACTATGCACTGAAACTGACCTTCGACGACGGTCACGACAGCGGCCTGTTCACTTGGGAATACCTCTACGAACTCGGCAAGCGCCAGAACGAACTCTGGGACGATTATCTTGCCGAGCTGCGCGCTGCCGGAAAATCCCGCGATCCGAACGAGTCGTTCGTCAAGCTGATGCTCTAGGCCGTGGCTCTTGCTCTTTAGAGGGCATTTTCTAACTTCATCTGTTTGAATGCTCCGCGCATACGGCCCCGGATCGGCCGCTTGCGAAAAAAATTAAACTCGGGTAACCAATGGAGCTGGCAAGTTCCCTGCAGTGCTCTACGACTGTAAAGCAGCTATGCAGAATCAACGGTCACCCGAGCAGTAGTACCCGGCATTGGCTGTGGAAGCGACAGCGTGAAACCGGGTACTCGTCTCAGGACAATGGAGCGTCGTAGATGAGTGACAAGAATAACGATGACCTGAAGTACCAAGCCTCGGAAAACACTCTGGGGCTTAACCCCGTCGTCGGGCTGCGCGGAAAGGATCTGCTGGCCTCTGCTCGAATGGTGCTGAAACAGGCCATCAGACAACCGATTCACAGCGTCAGGCACGTGACCCATTTCGGCCTCGAGCTGAAGAACGTGCTGCTGGGAAAATCCGCGCTGCAACCGGCCGGTGATGACCGCCGCTTTGCCGACCCGGCGTGGAGCCAGAACCCGCTATACAAACGTTATCTGCAAACCTACCTGGCCTGGCGCAAGGAACTGCATGCCTGGATTGATGACAGCAGCCTGTCCCCCAAAGACATCGCTCGCGGCCATTTCGTCATCAACCTGATGACCGAAGCCATGGCGCCGACCAATACGGCGGCCAATCCGGCGGCGGTCAAACGCTTCTTCGAAACCGGCGGCAAGAGCCTGCTCGATGGCCTCTCGCATCTGGCCAAGGATCTGGTGCACAACGGCGGCATGCCAAGCCAGGTCAACATGGGCGCGTTCGAGGTCGGCAAGAGCCTCGGCGTCACCGAAGGTGCTGTGGTGTTCCGCAATGATGTGCTGGAGCTGATCCAGTACCGGCCGATCACCGAGCAGGTCCACGAGCGCCCGCTGCTGGTAGTGCCGCCGCAGATCAACAAGTTCTACGTTTTCGACTTGAGCCCGGACAAGAGCCTGGCGCGCTTCTGCCTGCGCAACAATGTGCCGACCTTCATCATCAGCTGGCGCAACCCGACCAAGGCCCAGCGCGAGTGGGGCCTGTCGACGTATATCGAAGCGCTGAAGGAAGCGGTCGACGTGGTCACCGCGATCACCGGCAGCAAAGACGTCAACATGCTCGGCGCCTGTTCCGGCGGCATCACCTGCACCGCCCTGCTCGGCCACTACGCCGCGCTCGGCGAGAACAAGGTCAACGCCCTCACCCTGCTGGTCAGCGTGCTCGACACCACCCTGGACAGCGACGTCGCCCTGTTCGTCGACGAGCAGACCCTGGAGACCGCCAAGCGCCACTCCTACCAGGCCGGCGTGCTCGAAGGCAAAGACATGGCCAAGGTCTTCGCCTGGATGCGCCCCAACGATCTGATCTGGAACTACTGGGTCAACAACTACCTGCTCGGCAACGAGCCGCCGGTGTTCGACATCCTGTTCTGGAACAACGACACCACTCGCCTGCCCGCTGCGTTCCACGGCGACCTGATCGAGATGTTCAAAAACAATCCACTGATCCGCCCCAATGCACTGGAAGTGTGCGGCACGCCGATCGACCTCAAGCAGGTCACCGCCGACATCTTCTCGCTGGCCGGCACCAACGACCACATCACGCCGTGGAAGTCCTGCTACAAGTCGGCGCAGCTGTTCGGCGGCAAAGTCGAATTCGTGCTGTCGAGCAGCGGCCATATCCAGAGCATCCTCAACCCGCCGGGCAATCCGAAGTCGCGCTACATGACCGGCGAAGAGATGGCGCCGACCGCCGATGACTGGCAGGAAAACTCGACCAAACATACCGATTCCTGGTGGCTGTACTGGCAGGCATGGCTGGCCGAACGCTCGGGCAACCTGAAAAAGGCCCCGACGAAACTGGGCAACAAAGCGTACCCGGCAGGCGAGGCTTCGCCGGGCACTTACGTACATGAGAGATAGCGGCAAGTTTCAAGCTGCGAGCGACAAGCTGAGCGGGTTCTGCTTGAAGCTTGCGGCTTGCAGCTGCTCCCAACTGACCCGAAGGGTTTGACCCATGCCGCAACCGTTCATATTCCGCACCGTCGATCTGGATGGCCAGACCCTCCGCACGGCGGTGCGTCCCGGCAAGCCTCATTTGACGCCTCTGCTGATTTTCAACGGCATCGGCGCCAACCTGGAGCTGGTGTTTCCGTTTGTCGCAGCGCTCGACCCGGATCTGGAAGTGATCGCCTTCGACGTACCCGGGGTCGGCGGGTCGTCGACGCCCAACCGGCCGTATCGCTTCCCCGGCCTGGCCAAACTGACGGCGCGGATGCTCGACTATCTCGACTACGGTCAGGTCAATGTGATCGGCGTCTCGTGGGGCGGCGCCCTGGCGCAGCAGTTTGCCTACGACTACCCCGAGCGCTGCAAGAAACTGGTACTGGCGGCGACCGCGGCCGGTGCGGTGATGGTCCCCGGCAAACCGAAAGTACTGTGGATGATGGCCAGCCCGCGCCGCTACATCCAGCCATCCCATGTGATTCGCATCGCGCCGATGATCTACGGCGGCTCGTTCCGCCGCGATCCGACGCTGGCTGCCAGCCATGCGGCGAAAGTGCGCTCGGCGGGCAAGCTCGGTTACTACTGGCAGCTGTTCGCAGGCCTCGGCTGGACCAGCATCCACTGGCTGCACAAGATCCATCAGCCGACGCTGGTGCTGGCCGGCGATGACGACCCACTGATTCCGCTGATCAACATGCGCATGCTCGCCTGGCGCATTCCCAACGCGCAGTTGCACATCATCGATGACGGCCATCTGTTCCTGATTACCCGCGCCGAAGCGGTGGCGCCGATCATCATGAAGTTTCTCGAAGAGGAGCGTCTGCGCGCAGTCATGCACCCGCATCCGACCCCGCTCGGCGGCTGATCGCGGCGGCCTGCTTTATGCAGCACTTTTCAAATCAAGCGCGCGGCAGGACGCCGCGCAGGCAGCAACCGGTAACAGCGTCTATGGTGTTCTGGTTCGGTGAGTGTGTTTTTGCCCTGAAGACGAAGGAGTGTTGAGTCATGCGCGAAAAACCAGCGACGGGCGTGGTGCCCAGCCCCGCCGTGTTTATCAACGCCCAAAGTGCGATCGCCGGTCTGCGTGGCAGGGATCTGCTGTCGACACTGCGCAGCGTCGCCGCCCACGGCTTGCGCAATCCGTTGCACAGCGCAAAGCATGCGCTGAAGCTTGGCGGACAGTTGGGGCGCGTGCTGCTCGGCGAAACCCTGCACCCGACCAATCCGCAAGACAGCCGCTTCGCCGATCCGGCGTGGAGCCTCAACCCGTTCTACCGGCGCAGCCTGCAGGCGTATCTGGCCTGGCAGAAACAGGTCAAGAGCTGGATCGATGAAGGCGACATGAGCCCTGAAGATCGTGCCCGTGCGCACTTCGCTTTCACCCTGCTCAATGACGCCGTGGCGCCCTCCAACACCCTGCTCAATCCGCTGGCGGTCAAGGAGCTGTTCAATTCCGGCGGGCAGAGTCTGGTGCGTGGCCTGAGCCATCTGTTCGATGATCTGTTGCACAACGACGGCCTGCCACGGCAAGTGACCAAGCAGGCGTTCGAGGTCGGCAAAACCGTAGCGACTACCACTGGGGCTGTGGTGTTTCGCAATGAAATGTTCGAGTTGATCCAGTACAAATCGATGAGCGAAAAGCAGTACGCCAAGCCCTTGCTGGTGGTGCCGCCGCAAATCAACAAGTACTACATTTTCGATCTGAGCCCGCAGAACAGCTTCGTCCAGTACGCCCTGAAAAACAGCCTGCAGACTTTCATGATCAGCTGGCGCAACCCGGATGTGCGCCATCGCGAGTGGGGCTTGTCGAGTTACGTCGAAGCGGTCGAAGAAGCGATGAATATCTGCCGGGCGATTACCGGCGCCCGCGAAGTCAACCTGATGGGCGCCTGCGCCGGCGGCCTGACCATCGCCGCCCTGCAAGGGCACTTGCAGGCCAAACGGCAACTGCGCCGGGTTGCCAGCGCGACCTATCTGGTCAGTCTGCTCGACAGCCAGATCGAAACTCCGGCGACGCTGTTTGCCGATGAACAAACACTGGAAGCTGCCAAGCGTCGCTCGTATCAGAAAGGCGTGCTCGATGGACGCGACATGGCCAAGGTCTTCGCCTGGATGCGTCCCAACGATTTGATCTGGAGTTACTTCGTCAACAACTACCTGCTGGGCAAGGAGCCGCCAGCCTTCGACATCCTCTACTGGAACAACGACAACACCCGCCTGCCAGCGGCGCTGCACGGCGATCTGCTGGACTTCTTCAAGCACAACCCGCTGATCCACGCGGGCGGTCTAGAAGTGTGCGGTACGCCGATCGATCTGCAGAAGGTCAATGTCGACAGCTTCAGCGTCGCCGGCATGAACGACCACATCACGCCATGGGACGCGGTGTATCGCTCGACCCTGCTGCTCGGTGGCGAGCGACGTTTCGTGCTGTCCAACAGCGGCCACGTGCAGAGCATCCTCAACCCGCCGAGCAACCCGAAAGCTGCCTACGTCGAAAACGCCAAACTGAGCAGCGACCCGCGTGCCTGGTACTACGATGCCAGACACGTCGACGGCAGCTGGTGGCCGCAGTGGCTGGAATGGGTCGCGCAGCGCTCCGGCGCCCTTAACGAGACCCGCACAACACTGGGTAACCCGAACTATCCACCGATGGAAGCGGCACCCGGCACCTATGTGCATGTGCGCTGACGCTCAACCGAAATTTTCTAAGAAGACTGGATGAAAACCCGCGACCGGATTCTCGAATGTGCACTGCAACTGTTCAACGAAAAGGGTGAGCCGAACGTTTCCACCATGGAGGTGGCCAACGAAATGGGGATCAGCCCGGGCAATCTCTACTACCACTTCCACGGTAAAGAACCGCTGATTCTCGGCCTGTTCGAACGCTTCCAGCACGAGCTCGCGCCCCTGCTCGACCCGCCGCCGGACGTGGAGCTTGCACCGGAGGATTACTGGTTGTTCTTGCATTTGATCGTCGAGCGCCTGGCGCAATACCGGTTCCTGTTCCAGGACCTGTCGAACCTCGCCGGGCGCTTGCCGAAACTGGCCAAGGGGATTCGCAATCTGCTCAATGCGCTGAAGCGGACGCTGGCGTCGTTGCTGGCGCGATTGAAGGCTTCGGGGCAACTGGTCAGCGATACCCAGGCCTTGGGGCAACTGGTGGAGCAGGTGACCATGACGCTGCTGTTCTCGCTGGATTACCAGCGGATTCTTGATCGTGAGGGAGAGGTCAGGTTGGTGGTTTATCAGATCATGATGCTGGTGGCGCCGCATTTGCTGCCGCCAGTGAAGGTGGCGACAGAGCGGATGGCGCTGCAATACCTTGAGGATCACGACTGACCCGAAAAGCCCCTCACCCTAACCCTCTCCCGGAGGGAGAGGGGACTGATTGGGGGATGTTCGCGAGCTACGCCGACCTGAGCGAGCTTCTTTGAATCGATAATCGACTCGATTGGTTCAGGTCGATGTATGACGCAGGACACCTCGGTCGGCTCCCTCTCCCTGGGGAGAGGGCTGGGGTGAGGGGCCGCTTGGAATGCACAAACAAAAACGCCCGACCTTCACAGGCCGGGCGTTTTATTTGCCCTGCAATCAGGACTGACTGGATGGCGTCGACGGTGTCGATGGTGCAGTCGGGGTAGCGGCTGCCGTAGGTGCCGCAGCGGAGTTTGCCGCGTTGGCCGGAGCTGTTGGAGCAGTCGATGGTGCGGCGGCCGGTTTCGGCGCAGCGGCTTTCGGCGCGGCCGGTTTTTTCACTGCCGGCTTTTTCGCCGCAGCCGGTTTGGCCGCAGGCTTCGCAGCGGGTTTGGCGGCAGCACTTTTCGCTGCTGGCTTGGCCGCTGGTTTCGCTGCAGCTTTAGCCGCAGGTTTTGCTGCCGCTTTGGTTGCCGGTTTGGCAGCGGCTTTGGCGGCAACCGGTTTGGCTGAAGCTTTGGCCGCAGGCTTGGCGGCTGCAGTTTTGGCCGCAGCTTTCGCAGCCGGTTTGGCCGCCGCTTTGGCCAGTGGCCTGACTGCGGTTTTCGCCGCAGGTTTGGCCGCTGCAGTTTTAGTGGCAGGTTTCGCCGCAGCGGTTTTCGCCGCCACAGGCTGAGCTTTCAGACCGGTGAGTTTTTCGATCTGTTTGGTCAGCGTATCGACCTTGGCGTTGAGCGCCTTCACCTCATTGCGGCTCGGCACACCCAGGCGCGAAATCGCGCTGTTCAGGCGCTTGTCGAAAGCGCCTTCCAGCTCGTCCCACTTGCCCATGGCGCGGTCTTTCACGCCGCTGATGCGCGACTTGGCCGAAGAGGTCGAGTCCTCGACTTTCTTGCCGACGGCAGTCTTGGTGAGCTTCTCGGCTTTCTCGCCGTCTTTGACCAATGCATCGAAGAGTTTGCTGCCGTCAGTGTCGATCTTCGAGTACACGCCTAAACCAGCCAGCCAGATTTTGCGGGAGTAGGACTCGACCTTCCCGACCCACGAGCTGCTTTCTTTATCGGTGTTCTTTTTGCCAGCCATCCCGTTCTCCTTAAGATTTTCGCGCGACGCGTTCGAGCAATGCCGTCAGCTCATCGAGCTTAGCAGAGAGTGCCTCAACGTCATGTTTAGACGGAATGCCGATCCGATTCAAGGCGCTGGCCACACGGTTGTCGAAGGCCTTCTCGACCTTGTCGAGCTGAACTTCAACGCGACCCTTGAACGAGCTGACCTGGGTGGCCGCGTCATCGATCTCGGCGTTGGCCGCGAGGAGTTTTTCGCTGACGGCTTTTTTGCCTTTCTTTTCAACAGTTTGACCGGCGGCTACGAGTTCTTGAAAGTACTCGCTGCCCTCCTGGCCGACCTTGGTGTAGGCGCCCAGGCCTGCCAGCCAGATCTTGCGGGCATAGGATTTGACGTCGCTCAGAGTGGAAGTCGGAGCGTCGATTTTTTTCTTCAAAATGACTTTGGCCATGGTGCACCTCACGCGCAGAAGGTTTGAGGAACTGCCGGACGAGTGTCGGGCTCAGGCACAAAGTAGGGAGAAAAATTAGAAAGGGCACCCTAACCAGCGGGAGCATCACTAAACAAATGTGGGAGCGAGCCTGCTCGCGAAAGCGGTTTGTCAGTCACGGATAATTTGACTGAAAGACCGCTTTCGCGAGCAGGCTCGCTCCCACAGGGGACTGGATTTCAATCTGGAAATCAGGCGAGGGCTTTGTCTAGGGCTTTCTCGATCTCGGCTTTGATCATGCCGCTCATGGCCGACATCATCAGGCCCAGTTCGACGTCGACCCTGATCGAATCGTCCGCCACATGCACTTCACCTTTCACGCCCGAGCGTTTGAGGTTCAGGGTGTCGCCCGACCATTGCGGCTCCAGGCCGTATTGTTCATTGAGCTTTTTGGCCAGTTTGTCGGCCTTTTCGCGGGCGGCGTCCTTGCCCAGAGTGTGGGCGCGCTCAACACTGATTTTGGCCATGGAATGACTCCTGATGATTGAATGGCTGACGTTGAATCTTGACCGCATCTGCGGCAAATCGTCCCGAAGGTTGCCCATCTTACCTTTAGCCATTCCAAGACAAAGCATGGCTTGAGGATTAGAATGTCGCGCATTCTCTTTTGGTGACAGCGATATGACTGATCAGCGCAAAGGCAGCGATGCCGAACCCACCACTCACTTCGGCTTCAAAAACGTTCCGGAAAGCCAGAAAGCGGAAAAAGTCGCTGAGGTTTTCCATTCCGTAGCCGCTAAATACGACCTGATGAACGACCTTCTGTCGGGCGGCATGCACCGTCTGTGGAAGCGATTCGCGATCGAGCTTTCCGGCGTGCGCAGTGGCAACCGCGTGCTCGACATCGCTGGTGGCACCGGCGACCTGACCCGCAAGTTCTCGAACCTCGTCGGCCCGACCGGCCAGGTCGTGCTGGCCGACATCAACGAGTCGATGCTCAAGGTCGGGCGTGATCGCCTGCTCGATCTGGGCGTTGCCGGCAACGTCGAATTCGTCCAGGCCGACGCGGAAAAACTGCCGTTCCCGGACAACCATTTCGACTGCGTGACCATCGCCTTCGGCCTGCGCAACGTAACGCACAAAGAAGACGCGTTGCGTTCGATGCTGCGCGTACTCAAGCCCGGCGGACGCCTGCTGGTGCTGGAGTTTTCCAAGCCGACCAACGCACTGATGTCGAAAGCCTACGACGCCTACTCGTTCGCCTTCATGCCGCTGATGGGCAAGCTGATCACCAACGATTCGGAAAGCTATCGCTACCTGGCCGAATCGATCCGCATGCACCCGAATCAGGAAACCCTGAAGTCGATGATGGTCGAGGCCGGTTTCGACCGCGTGACCTATCACAACATGACCGCAGGCATCGTCGCCCTGCACCGCGGCATCAAACCCTGATGTTGCTCACCGGGCTGCTCGCCAGCGTCGAACTCGGCCTCATCCGGGTGCTGCGTCTCGACAGCACGGCGCTGCCGCGCCTGGCGCATTTGGCCGGCAAGGTGATTGCCGTCGACTGCCGCAGCCCGGCGCTGCAATTGTTCATACTGCCCAGTGACGAAGGACTGATGCTCGCATCGCAGTGGGCGGCGGACGTCGATTGCACGTTGCGCGCACCGGCCTCAAGCCTGGTGAAACTGGCCCTGAGCAAAGACAAGACCGCCGTGCTGCACGCACCGGAAGTCGAGCTCGATGGCGACAGCGGTGTGTTGCTGGAGCTGGCCGGCGTACTGCAGGATCTTGAGCTGGACTGGGAGTACGAACTCTCGCGCTGGCTCGGTCCGGTCGCCACGCAATTGCTCGGTGGTCACCTGCGCAGCCGCGCGCGCTGGTATCAACAAGGATTTGCCAGCCTCAACCAGAATCTTGCCGAATACCTCGCCGAAGAATCGCGCACCCTCGTCGGGCAGCGCGAAGCGGAAGCGCGATTCAGCGAACTGGACCGGATCAAACTTGATCTGGAACGACTCGAGGCGCGTTTCGAGCGCCTTTCCCGATCCCTCGACCCAAGCGATAACGCATGAAGCTGCTTGCCGTCCGCCGTCTGTTGCGCATCCAGCGCGTCGTGATCCGCTACCGCCTCGATGACCTGCTGTTCGATCTGCCACTGCCCTGGTTCCTTCTGGCCGTGCGCTTTTTGCTGCCGTGGCGCTGGCTGCCGCGCAAGCCGCTGGAACTCAACCGTGGTGCGCGCTTGCGTCTGGCGTTGCAGGATCTGGGGCCGATCTTCATCAAGTTCGGGCAGATTCTTTCGACCCGCCGCGACCTGTTGCCGGAAGACATCGCCGATGAGCTGATGCTGCTGCAGGACCGCGTGCCGCCGTTCAATTCGCAGGTGTCGATCAAGCTGATCGAAGAACAGCTGGGCAAGAAAATCAGCGAAGTGTTCAGCCGTTTCGACGTCGCCCCGCTGGCCTCGGCCTCGGTGGCGCAGGTGCATGCGGCGCAGCTCAAAAGCGGCGAAGAAGTCGTGGTCAAGGTCATTCGCCCGGGCCTGAAACCGATCATCGCGCAGGATCTGGCATGGCTGTTCATCCTCGCCCGCGCGGCGGAAAAATTCTCCGCTGACGCGCGCCTGCTGCACCCGGTCGATGTGGTGCAGGATTACGAAAAGACCATTTACGACGAACTCGATCTGTTGCGCGAGGCGGCCAACGCCAGCCAGTTGCGCCGCAACTTCGAAGGCTCGCAGTTGCTGTACGTGCCGCAAGTCTATTGGGACTGGTGCCGGCCGAAAGTGCTGGTGATGGAGCGCATCTACGGCATCCAGGTCACCGATCTGGCGACCCTCGCCGACCAGCGCACCGACATGAAAATGCTCGCCGAGCGCGGCGTGGAGATTTTCTTCACGCAAGTGTTCCGCGACAGCTTCTTCCACGCCGACATGCACCCGGGCAACATTTTCGTCAGCACGGTCAATCCGTGGAGCCCGCAATACATCGCGATCGACTGCGGCATCGTCGGCAGCCTGACCCCGGAAGACCAGGATTATCTGGCGCGCAACCTGTTCGCCTTCTTCAAGCGTGACTACCGCCGTGTGGCGCAGTTGCACATCGATTCGGGGTGGGTGCCGGCGGAAACCAAACTCAACGAATTCGAAGCGGCGATCCGTACGGTGTGCGAACCGATCTTCGAAAAACCGTTAAAAGATATTTCATTTGGCCAGGTGCTGATGCGCCTGTTCCAGACCGCTCGCCGTTTCAACATGGAAGTGCAGCCGCAATTGGTGCTGTTGCAGAAGACCTTGCTGAACATCGAAGGCCTCGGTCGTCAGCTGTACCCGGATCTGGATCTGTGGAACACCGCGCAGCCGTTCCTCGAGCGCTGGATGCGCGAACGCGTCAGCCCGAAAGCCTTGCTGGGCAACGTGCAGAGCCAGCTGGAACAGATTCCGCACCTGTCGAACATGGCCCGCGATCTGCTCGAACGCATGTCGCAACCCCACGCCAAAGACCCTCCGCCGCCGTGGCGCAAACGCAAGGACGACTGGTTCCTGCGCCTGCTCGGCTGCGCTCATCTGGCCGGCGGCGCGATCCTCGCTGCGGGTGGTCCGTTGACCGAGTGGGCGCACTGGCCCGCCGGAATCATGGTGGCGGTCGGTTTGTATCTGGTCGTTCGCCGATAGCACGAATCAGCTGCAAGTTATAAGCTGCCAGCTGCAAGCTTGACGACACCGGAACACCGCAACCTGCTTTTACTTGCAGCTTGAAGCTTGAAACTCGAAGCTGCTTTTCAGGAATTGAAGATGAAAAACTGGCTGGACGAGATCAAGTGGGATGCTGACGGCCTGGTGCCGGCGATTGCCCAGGATCACAAGACCGGGCGCGTATTGATGATGGCCTGGATGAACCGCGAAGCGCTCGAACTGACCGCTGCGGAAAATCGTGCAATCTACTGGTCACGTTCCCGTGGCAAGCTGTGGCGCAAGGGCGAAGAGTCCGGCCATGTGCAGACACTGCATGAGATGCGCCTGGACTGTGACGCCGACGTGATCATCCTGATGGTTGAACAGATCGGCGACATCGCCTGCCACACCGGCCGTCAAAGCTGCTTTTACCGGGTCTTCGAAAACGGCGACTGGAAAACGGTCGACCCGGTACTGAAAGATCCGCACGCTATCTATTCCGCAGGACACACACATGAGTGACACCCTGACCCGCCTCGCTCAGGTACTTGAAGAGCGCAAAGGCGCAGCCGCCGACAGTTCGTATGTCGCCAGCCTGTATCACAAGGGGCTGAACAAGATTCTGGAGAAAGTCGGCGAAGAGTCGGTCGAAACCATTATTGCCGCCAAGGATGCCGCGATCAGCGGCGATTGCAGTGATGTGATCTACGAGACCGCCGACCTGTGGTTCCACAGCATGGTCATGCTCGCCCAACTGGGGCAGCATCCGCAGGCCGTGCTGGATGAACTGGACCGTCGCTTCGGCCTGTCCGGACACGTCGAGAAAGCCTCGCGTCCGTCCGCCTGAACAACTTTTAGAGAGGAATCGCCACATGGGCATTTTTGACTGGAAACACTGGGTCGTCATTCTGATTGTCGTGGTGCTGGTATTCGGTACCAAGAAACTGAAAAACCTCGGCACCGACGTTGGCGAATCGATCAAGGGTTTTCGCAAAGCCATGAACGATGACGAAAAACCGGCCGAGCCGAACGTGACCCCGCCGGCCCAGCCAGTGCCACCGGTGCAGCCGCAAACCACCGCTCAGGCCAACCCGCCGCACACCATCGACGTGCAGGCGCAGAAAGTCGAAGAGCCGATCCGCAAAGACGTGTGAGCACTGACTAATGTTTGGTATCAGCTTCTCTGAACTGCTGCTCGTCGGCCTCGTCGCCCTGCTGGTGCTCGGCCCCGAGCGTCTGCCGGGCGCGGCGCGCACCGCCGGTCTGTGGATCGGCCGCCTGAAGCGCAGCTTCAACGCGATCAAACAGGAAGTTGAACGTGAAATCGGTGCCGACGAGATCCGTCGGCAACTGCACAACGAACATATTCTGTCGCTGGAGCAAGAGGCGCGGAAGATTTTCAATCCGAACCAGCAGGAGCCGACGCCGGTCGAGCCTGTGGGCGAGCAGACGATTCACAGCGCTGCCGCTCCCACTGCACCTGCACCTGCACCTGCACCTGTTGTAACACCGCCAGGACCGGCGCCGGTTACCACAGACACATCGGTTGAACACGTAGCGCCCTCCGCCGCGCCGACTACACCAGCGCCTCAAGACCCTACACTGCCGCCGCGAGCCCCATGAGCGATCTTCCGGAAAACGACCAGCACATGCCGCTGGTTTCGCACCTCACCGAGTTGCGCACCCGCCTGCTGCGTTGCGTGGCGGCGATCTTCATTATCTTTGCCGGGCTGTTCGCGTTTACCCAGCAGATCTACACCTTCGTCTCGACGCCGCTGCGCCAGTACCTGCCGGTCGGCGCGACGATGATCGCCACCGACGTGTCGTCGCCGTTCCTGACGCCGCTGAAACTGACGATGATGGTTTCGCTGTTCCTTGCGATTCCAGTGATCCTGCATCAGATCTGGGGCTTTATCGCACCGGGCCTGTACAAGCATGAAAAACGCGTTGCGGTACCGTTGCTGATCTCCAGCATCCTGCTGTTCTACATCGGCATGGCGTTCGCCTATTACTTCGTTTTTCCGCTGATCTTCAAGTTCTTCGCCGCTGCCACCCCGGCCGGCGTGGAAATGATGACCGACATCGCCAGCTACCTCGATTTCGTCATGACGCTGTTCTTCGCCTTCGGCGTGGCGTTCGAGATCCCGGTGGCCGTGGTCCTGCTGGTGTGGATCGGCGTGGTCGACGTCAAATACCTGAAGAAGATCCGCCCGTACGTGATCATCGGCTGCTTCGTGGTCGGCATGATCCTGACCCCGCCGGACATCTTCTCGCAGACCCTGCTGGCTGTGCCGATGTGGATGCTGTTCGAGATCGGCATTCTCTTCGGCGCGCTGGTCAGCAAGCGCGAACGCCCGGACGAAACCCCGGCCGACGACCACAACGACCAGCCGCCAGCGACCCAGGCATGAACCTGCTGCTGCTCGAAGAGGCCGACTTCATTGCGGCCGACCGCGTGATCCTGCGCGACCGGCGCCTGACCCACATGCAGGAAGTGCATCGTTCGGAAGTCGGCGACAGCCTGCGCGTCGGGCGCATCAACGGGTTGATGGGTTCGGCCGAGTTGCTGCGCCTCGAAGCGGGCGAAGCGGAGCTGCGCGTCAACCTCGATCAGCCACCGCCGGCCAAACTGCCGCTGACCCTGGTGCTGGCCCTGCCCCGGCCGAAAATGCTCCGCCGCGTGTTCCAGACCGTCGCGACCATGGGTGTGGCCAAGGTGATTCTGGTCAACAGCTATCGCGTCGAAAAAAGCTTCTGGCAGACGCCATTTCTGGAGCCGGAAGCGATTCGTGAGCAGTTGATCCTCGGGCTCGAACAGGCTCGCGATACGGTGCTGCCAGAGATCGTCATCGAAAAACGCTTCAAGCCTTTCGTTGAAGATCGCTTGCCGGCGATCGCCGAGGGCACCCTCGGCCTGGTAGGCCACCCCGGCAACTTCCCGCCCTGCCCGCGCGCTCTGAGCGAACCGGTGACCCTGGCCATCGGCCCCGAGGGTGGCTGGATTCCCTACGAAATCGATCTGCTGGCCAGATCCGGCCTGCAACCGGTGCAACTGGGCGAGCGCATCCTGCGCGTCGAAACCGCCGTCACCGCCCTGCTTGCACGCCTGTTCTAGCGCGACAGCGGTCCTTGTAGGAGCTGTCGAGTGCAACGAGGCTGCGATCCTTTGACCTTGTTTTTTTAGAAGCAAAATCAAAAGATCGCAGCCTCGTTGCACTCGTCAGCTCCTACAAGCTTCTACGGTCGCGGACAAGTGGCGTTACAGATTGCCATCACCCAGCCGATACAGCCCCTATAAGTCCAATCAAGTGGTCCGAAGGGAGTGGTCGCATGTACCGTTGGTTAGCCGAGAGTCTTGGAAACGTCAGCGTCAAACGCAAGCTGGGCATCGGTTTCGGCCTGGTGCTGTTGCTGACGCTGTTGATCACTTTCACCGGCTGGACCGGCATGAGCGGCATCATCAGCCGTGGCGACAAGCTCGGCTTCATTTCCAGCCTCAACGAGTTGACCAAAGACCTGCGCCTGGCGCGCATGGACTACGACATGCGTCGTGGCGAACAGGGTCCGGGCGCGGTCAATGAATTGCTCAACAAACTCGAAAGCGGTCTGCAATCGGCACGCGGCATGATCGAGCAGCCGTCCGATGTGGCGATGGTCGATCAACAGCTTGCTGCGGTCGCCGAATACAAACGCGCCTTCGGCGAAATGACCCAGGCCACCGTCCAGCGTGAAGACGCGCGGAGCAAGCTTGGCGCCAACGCCGATAATGCCGTGGCCAAGGTCGGCGAAGTCGAAAGTGCGCTGCTGCAAGGCGACAGCGTTGCGCAGTACAACGCGGTGATCGAGCTGAGCAAACTGTTGCAGCAGGCGCGCTATCAGGTGCGCGGTTACACCTATAGCGGCAAGGCCGATGCCGAGCAACCGGCGCTGACCGCTATCGACAACGCCCTGAAAAATCTCGAGAGCCTGCCGACCCGCGTGCCGGAGCAACACATCGCCAACCTGCAGCAAGCCACCGACTCGCTCAAGGCCTATCGCGCCGCCGTCGCTCAGTTCCGTGATTCGCAGGTGAAGAACGCCGCTGCACTGGCCAGCATGTCGGCTCAGGGCGACATCCTGATCACGGCCAGCAAGAAGCTCACCGAATCGCAAACCGTGGTGCGCGACACCGACGCCGCCCACGCCAAGAACATGCTGCTGATCGCCACTGTGTTGGCGCTGATGTTCGGTTTGCTGGCAGCGTGGATCATCACTCGGCAGATCATCATTCCGCTGACCCAGACCCTGAAAGTCGCCGAGCGCGTGGCCGCCGGCGACCTGACCCACAACCTGGTTTCCCTGCGTCGCGATGAACTCGGTCAATTGCAGCGCTCGATGCAAAGCATGACCCAGGGCCTGCGCGAGTTGATCGGCGGTATCAGCGACGGCGTCACGCAGATCGCCAGCGCCGCCGAAGAACTCTCGGCGGTGACCGAGCAGACCAGCGCCGGGGTCAATAATCAGAAGATCGAGACCGATCAGGTCGCCACCGCCATGAACGAAATGGCCGCTACCGTGCAGGAAGTCGCACGCAACGCTGAAGAAGCTTCCGAGGCCGCTGTCGCCGCTGACCAACAGGCCCGCGAAGGTGACAAGGTCGTCGGCGAAGCCATCGCCCAGATCGAACGTCTGGCGGTCGAGGTGGGGCATTCCACCGAAGCCATGGGCGAACTCAAGCGCGAAAGCGACAAGATCGGCAGCGTCCTCGATGTGATCAAGTCTGTGGCCCAGCAAACCAACCTGCTGGCCCTCAACGCTGCCATCGAAGCGGCCCGTGCCGGTGAAGCCGGGCGTGGTTTCGCCGTGGTTGCCGACGAAGTGCGCAGCCTCGCCCAACGCACGCAGAAGTCCACGGAAGAGATCGAAGAGCTGATCGTCGGCCTGCAAAACGGCACTCAGCAAGTGGCGACGATCATGGACAACAGCCGCAGCCTGACCGACAGCAGTGTCGAACTGACCCGTCGTGCGGGTGGTTCGCTGGAAAGCATTACGCGCACCGTCTCGGCGATCCAGGCGATGAACCAGCAGATCGCCGCCGCTGCCGAGCAGCAGAGCGCCGTGGCCGAAGAGATCAACCGCAGCGTGCTGAACGTGCGCGATGTGTCCGATCAGACCTCGGCGGCGAGCGAGGAGACTGCCGCATCCAGCGTTGAACTGGCGCGACTGGGCACGCATCTGCAGATGCTGGTAGGCCGTTTCAAAGTCTGAGTTGATGCACAACCTCGGTTCGCCTGTAACCGAGGTGATGCCATTCGCGAGCAGGCTCGCTCCCACAGGGAAACGCATTCCAAGGTGGGAGCGAGCCTGCTCGCGAAGGCAGCGGCGCGGTCTGCGCGTCGTAGGTAACGGGCGCGCCAATTTGGCGACGGATGCTATGCACTGGTTTTAGGCTTTATCCGGATTTGTTCGCAAATCAGCGGACATAAAAAAACCCCGCTGAATCAGCGGGGTTTTCTCATCAGGCCGGCTGAGCCTGCAGGCTCACCGGTCGCAGCGGCAGCAACGGCGCATGCGGATCGGCTTTCACCGAAGCGCGCCAGGCGTCCAGCCACTCAGCGTGACCTTCGGCCCAGACCTGCTCGTGCAGGCGTGCCAGTGCGACAGGGTCGCTGAGCAGTTGCAGGCGATCATGGTTGTTCAGCCCGGCCGGGCCGACCTTGATCGCGTGACGCACACGTTCCTGACGCAGCCACTCGATCGGCTCGGCCTGGCCATGACGCGAGGTCGCCAGCGAGCACGCCAGGGCGTTCTGCTGAGGATCGACCACGGCGCGGACGAAGCCGTCGTTGAGGGCGTGATAGCGGTTTTCGTGGGTGTACTGATCGGTTGCCAGCAAGGCCTGTGGCGGATTGTATTCCTCAGGAATGAGGAACAGGCTCTCGTCACGGGTCTTCAGGCCCAGGCCGACACGGCTGGAGATCACCGATACCGGGATCGACAGCATCAGCGAACCGACAATCGGCACCAGCCACCAGAGGAAGCTCGGGTTCAGCCAGATCACCAGCAGCGCCCACAAGAAGCCGAGCAACGTCTGCGGACCGTGGCGCTTGACCGCTTCGCTCCACGGCGTCGAGTCGTCGTCACGCTGCGGCGAGTTCCAGGTCGCCGCCCAGCCGAGGAACGCGGCGAGGACGAAGCGGGTGTGGAATATCATCCGCACCGGCGCCAGCAGCATGGAGAACAGCATCTCCAGCAGCATCGACAGGGTCACCTTGAACTTGCCGCCGAACTCTTTCGCGCCCTTGGCCCAGATCAGGATGATGCTCAACAGCTTCGGCAGGAACAGCAGCACGATGGTCGTCGAGAACAGCGCGATGGCCTTGTCCGGGTGCCATTGTGGCCACAGCGGATAGAGCTGGCGCGGTTCGAGGAAGTACTGCGGCTCCATCAGCGTGTTCACCGCCAGCAGCGCGGTCGACAACACCAGGAAGAAGAACCACAACGGCGCCGACAGGTAAGACATCACGCCGGTGAGGAACACCGCGCGGTGCACCGGGTGCATGCCCTTGACCAGGAACAGGCGGAAGTTCATCAGGTTGCCGTGGCACCAGCGACGGTCACGCTTGAGCTCGTCGAGCAGGTTCGGCGGCAGCTCTTCGTAACTGCCCGGCAGGTCGTAGGCAATCCACACGCCCCAACCGGCACGGCGCATCAGCGCAGCTTCGACGAAGTCGTGGGAAAGGATTGCACCGGAGAACGCGCCCTTGCCCGGCAACGGCGCCAAAGCGCAGTGATCGATAAACGGCTTCATGCGGATGATCGCGTTGTGACCCCAGTAGTGGGATTCACCCAACTGCCAGAAGTGCAGACCGGCAGTAAACAGCGGGCCGTAAACGCGGGTCGCAAACTGCTGCATCCGCGCATACAGGGTGTCCATGCCCGACGCACGTGGCGCGGTCTGGATGATCCCGGCGTCCGGCGTGGCTTCCATCAGGCGCACCAGACTGGTCAGGCACTCGCCGCTCATCACCGAGTCGGCGTCGAGCACGACCATGTACTTGTAGTCACCACCCCAACGACGGCAGAAGTCGTCGAGGTTGCCGCTCTTGCGCTTCACACGACGGCGGCGACGGCGATAGAAGATCTTGCCGAAGCCCTTGGCCTCGCGGCAGACATCCAGCCAGGCCTGTTGCTCGGCGACGCAGATATCGGTGTCGTTACTGTCGCTGAGGACGAAAAAGTCGAAGCGATCCAGATCACCGGTGGCCGCTACCGATTCGAACGTCGCACGCAGACCGGCGAATACACGCGGCACGTCTTCGTTGCAGATCGGCATTACCAGCGCAGTACGCGCATCTTTGGGAATCGGCTCGTTACCGGCGCTTTTCCCGGAGATACGGTATTTATCGTGGCCAGTGAGCAACTCGAGGAAGCCCATCAGCGCGGTCCAGAAGCCGGCCGAGACCCAGCAGAACAGAATCCCGAACAGAATCAGGATGCTGGTTTGCAGCGCATACGGCAGCACTTGCGTGGCAGTTTGCAGCAGCGGCTGATGCAGGACTTCTTCCAGATCGACGAACGACCAGCCCTGGTACGGCATGATGCCTTTCATGTACCAGCCGGCAACGATGGTCTGGCCGAGCATCAGCAGCAACAGAATGTAGCGGCGGATCGAACCGACGGTGCGCCAGCGCGCGGCCGGCAGGACATTGGCGTCCTTCGGCGGCTGCGGCGGGTTGGTGCGCCCGGTCAGACGGCGCCAGCCACGCACCAGGATATTGGTGCGCCATGGCTCCGGCACGACCTTGGTGCGGCGAATCGGCGGGGTCGCCTTGAGGCTGACCCGACCACTGGCGTCGAGCATCAGCATTTCCGCTTCAGCCAGTTCTTCGGCAGTGCTCAGGGTCAGACGCTTGCCTACCGAAGCCTGGGCGGCTTCGGCAGGGGCGTCGAATGTCGAGGACGACAGGCGTTCATGCAGCTCGCTGAACGACTGGCAACCCGCGAGTTCCGCGCGTTGCTCGTCGGTCATCGGCAGATGCGCCAGATACTCGGACAGAGTCTCTGGCTGTACTGGTGAATTACTCATCGGCAGGCAACTGATAGCTCCAGGTCTCGGTCAGGACTTCTTCAGTCGGCGCCGATTCCGGTGTGGCTGGGGCCGCGTCGGCAGCGACTGGCTGCTTGGCGTCTTTGTTGGCCTTGTCCTTGGCGTCGGCTGCAGGCTTGGCTTCAGCCTGTTTGGCTTCGGCGGCCTTGGCTTCCTTGTCGAGTTTTTCCTGTTGCTTGGCGGCAACCTTGTCAGCCTTGGCCACCGACGAATTGGACGCCGGCACCGATTTGCCCAGATCTGCGGTGACAACCGGCTGAACCAGGGCGGCGCGCATCTCGGTAGCCTTGCTGGCGTCCTTGATCTTCATCCGCAGGGTCAGGCGCCAGCCCTTGGTTTCCGGGTTGTAGCGCACGCTGTTCTCGACCAGTTCGGCGTTGTCACCGACGCTGACCTGACTGCGCACGTCGGCATCCGGCGTCAGTGCCGCCAGCGATGGACCTTCGAAGTCGACCAGATAGGCCACGCTGCCATCGGGCTGACGGATCAGGTTCGATTGCTTGACGTCACCGGTCGAACGCAGGGTCTGTGCCACCCAGGCGCTGTCCGGCGCGTGGAGTGCTGCTTCGTCCATGGTCCAGTGCATGCGGTAGGCGAAGTCCAGCGGCTGGCCTGGCTCCGGCATTTTTTCCGGGCTCCAGAACGCAACGATGTTGTCGTTGGTTTCGTCAGCGGTCGGAATCTCTACCAGATCGACAGTGCCCTTGCCCCACTCGCCCTTCGGCTCGATCCAGGCGCTTGGGCGCTTGTCGTAGCGGTCGTCGAGGTCTTCGTAGTGGCTGAAGTCACGACCACGCTGCAGCAGACCGAAACCACGCGGGTTCTCGACGCTGAAGTTGCTCACGGCCAAATGTTTCGGGTTGTTCAGTGGGCGCCAGATCCACTCGCCGTTGCCGGCATGAATCGACAGACCGCTGGAGTCGTGCAGTTCACGACGGTAGTTGAGCACTTTCGACGGCTGGTTGGCGCCGAACAGGAACATGCTGGTCAGCGGCGCGATACCCAGTTTGCCAACCTTGTCACGCAGGAACATCTGCGCTTTGACGTCGACGATGGTGTCGCTGCCCGGACGCAGGATCAGACGGTAGGCACCAGTGGCACGCGGCGAGTCGAGCAGAGCAAAGATCACCAGGTGCTTGTCGCCCGGCTTGGGCTGCTGAATCCAGAACTCGCGGAAACGCGGGAACTCTTCACCCGACGGCAGCGCAGTATCGATCGCCAGACCACGGGCCGACAGACCATAGGTGTGGCCCTTGCCGACGACGCGGAAGTAACTCGCGCCGAGCATGGTCATGATCTCGTCTTGCTTGTCGGCCTTGTTGATCGGGTACAGCACACGGAAACCGGCATAGCCCAGTTGTTCGGTGGCTTTCGGATCGAATTTCAGATCGCCGAAATCGAAGCGGCTCGGATCGTATTTGATCTCCGAGACGGTGTTCGCAGTGATTTCGTTGATTTTCACCGGTGTATCGAAGTGCATACCCTGGTGATAGAAGGAGAGCTTGAACGGCGTCTTCTGATCGGCCCACTCAGCCTTTTCGGTGAGGAAGCGGATCTTCTGGTAGTCCGCGAACTTCATTTCGCGGAATTCGTTCGGCAGGTTGCTGCGCGGGGCTTCGAACTTCTGCCCGGCCAGCTCTTTGGCCTTGGCCGATACGTCGTCAAGATTGAACGCCCAAAGCTGACCGGCGCTGAGCAGGCACAGGAGCGCCGAACCCGCTACCAGAGCACTTCGCATGCGTTTGGCAGACATTTTTGCTGCATTACAGGGACTAACAATCACGAGCAACCCTCGCCGAAAACAGATCAATAAACCAACGGCCAGATGAAGTGCCTTTAGGGTTTTCGGCAGTGAAAAACCGACCTTTCAGGGCACCCTTGCCAAGTTGGCGAGCATTGTTCCGACTCCGCCGGGGCAAAATGATTCCCCAATCGGATCCAGACAAGTCTCTACCTAAGTCAAAACGGATCAACGAATGTCGATCCCCGCAGCGCGCGATTATCTAGTAGCCCGGATGACAACGCATCAGGGGTAACAAAGTATTTATCGCGAAAACAGCCTAAAAACAGTCGAAATTGCCGAAAAACATGTTTCAGGCACTGTCAGGTCTGTAACAGGAAGGTTACCGGGCCATCGTTGACCAGGTGCACCTGCATATCGGCGCCGAATCTACCTGATGCCACAGTGCCATGCACCTGTTTCGCCTGACTCAATAAATAGTCGAACAATTCTTCACCCAGCGCCGGCGGTGCGGCCGTGGAAAAGCTCGGACGTAGGCCGTTTTTGGTGTCGGCGGCGAGGGTGAACTGAGAGACCAGCAGCAACCCGCCACCCACATCCGCCAGGGACAGATTCATCTTGCCCTCGGCGTCACTGAATACCCGATAGTTAAGCAGCTTATGCAGAAGTTTGTCGGCGCTGGTACGCGTGTCGTCGGGTTCTACCGCCACCAGCACCAGCAAACCTTGATCGACCGCGCCGACAACCTCGTCGGCGACCTCTACCCGCGCGCCGCGTACGCGTTGCAACAGCGCCTTCATGCTTCTTCGAGCGGCAGGTCGAGCAGGCGCTGGGCCATTTTGCTCGCGGCGCGCACCAGCGCATCGGTGATGCCCGGCTCGGACGCGGCGTGGCCGGCGTCGCGGATCACCTGCAATTCACTGTTCGGCCAGGCCTGATGCAATTCCCAGGCGTTGTCGAGCGGGCAGATCACGTCGTAGCGACCGTGAATGATCACGCCGGGCAGATGAGCGATCTTGCCCATGTCGCGAATCAGCTGGTTAGGTTCAAGGAAGGCATTGTTGGTGAAGTAGTGGCATTCGATCCGCGCGATCGACAGCGCACGTTGCGGCTCGGAGAAACGATCGACCACCAGCGGGTTCGGGCGCAGGGTCGCGGTGCGCCCTTCCCAGGTCGACCACGCCTTCGCCGCATGCATCTGGGCGATCTGGTCGTTGCCGGTCAGGCGTTTGTGGAAAGCGTTGAGCAGGTCGTCGCGCTCGTCCAGCGGGATCGGCGCGATGTAGTCCTGCCAGTAATCGGGGAACAGACGGCTGGCGCCGGCCTGGTAGAACCATTCGATTTCCTGCGGACGGCAGAGAAAGATCCCGCGCAGAATCAGACCGTGGACCCGCTCCGGGTGGGTTTGCGCGTAGGCCAGCGCCAGGGTCGAACCCCATGAGCCGCCGAACAGCACCCATTTTTCAATGCCCAGATGTTTGCGGATGCGCTCGAGATCCTCGACCAGATCCCAGGTGGTGTTGTTTTCCAGGCTCGCGTGCGGGGTGGAGCGACCGCAGCCGCGCTGGTCGAAGGTGACGATGCGATACAGATTCGGATCGAAATAGCGCCGGCTCTGGGCATCGCAACCGGCGCCCGGGCCACCGTGGATGAACACCACCGGTAAACCCTCCGGCGAGCCGCTTTCATCGACGTACAGCGTATGGGTGTCATCGACAGCCAGATCGTGCCGGGCGTGGGGTTTGATCTGCGGAAACAAAGTCTGCATTGCGCGCTCCGTAAGGGGTCGAGGTCATCCCTGGGGGGGACTCGTATTATTCTGCCGTTGGGCATCATAAACCCGATTTGCGTCAATGAGCATGCCTGTGCGCTGTCACCGTTTGTCAGCCATCACCCTCACGGGCTGAACGCGATCCTGTGGGAGCGAGCCTGCTCGCGAACGCGGTGTGTCATTCAGCCTGGTTGTCGGCTGAACGGATGCCTTCGCGAGCAGGCTCGCTCCCACAGGGGTTATGCGCTGTAGTGAGATTTTGCCCAGGCCAGATAGCCCTGCAGCAATTCCCTGAGCACCACCCGCGTCGGTTCGGCCAGGTCGGCGCGGTAGCGGAACGGTTCGAACTCTTCCATGTAGGTGGACTGGCACAGTTCCAGCTGCACGGCGTGGATGTTCTGCGCCGGGTCGCCGTACTGGCGGGTGATGTGGCCGCCCTTGAAGCGACCGTTGAGCACGTGGGTAAACTGCTCGTGCCGCGCGCAGATCGCTTCCAGTTGACTGGCCAATTGCGGATCACAGCTGGCGCCATTGAAGGTGCCGAGGTTGAAGTCCGGCAACTTGCCGTCGAACAGATGCGGGATGATCGAGCGGATCGAGTGCGCATCGAACAACAGCGCGTAGCCGAATTCGGCTTTCAATCGCGCCAGTTCCTCCTGCAAGGTGCGGTGATACGGCGTCCAGATCTGCTCCAGGTAAGTCGCGCGCTCCTCTTTCGACGGCTCCAGACCTTGCTGAAACAACGGAATACCGTCGAACAACGTCGCCGGATACAACCCGGTGGTCGCCCCGGCATACAACGGCTTGTCGTCGGACGGCCGGTTGAGGTCGATGACGAAGCGCGAATACTCAGCCGCCAGGGTGCTGGCGCCCAGTTCCTCGGCAAAATCGTAGAGCTGCGGGATATGCCAGTCGGTGTCCGGCAGGCTTTTCGCCGCGGGGATCAGCCCGGCCTCGACCGTTGGGGTCAGACGCACGCCGGCGTGGGGCATGCTGATCAGCAGCGGCACGTGACCTTGTTTGAAACTCAGAACCTTGTCCACAACCGCCCTCCTAGAAATTCGATTCGACGCCGTGACGCACGACGCGCTTGTCCAGATCGCCACCGAGCCAATAGGCCAGATCCGCCGGACGCTCGATGTCCCACGCCACGAAATCGGCGACCTTGCCAACCTCCAGCGAGCCATGGGTAAGCGCCATGCCCAGCGCCTGCGCGGCATGGATGGTCGCCCCGGCCAGAGCTTCTTCCGGGGTCATGCGGAAACAGGTGCAGGCCATGTTCAGCATCAGGCGCAACGACAGCGCAGGCGAGGTGCCGGGGTTGAGGTCGCTGGCGATGGCGATTTTCACCTTGTGTTTGCGCAGCGCGTCCATCGGCGGCAATTGGGTTTCGCGCAGGAAGTAGAACGCGCCGGGCAGCAGGACTGCGACGGTGTCGGCGGCGGCCATGGCGATGGCATCGTCTTCGTCCATGAATTCCAGATGATCGGCGGACAAGGCTTTGTAGCGCGCGGCGAGGCTGGAGCCGTGCAGCGAGGACAATTGCTCGGCATGCAGCTTTACCGGCAGACCGAGTTGTTGCGCGGCGACGAAGACCCGCTCGACCTGCTCCGGCGAAAACGCCAGGTATTCGCAGAACGCATCCACAGCGTCGATCAGACCCTCGGCAGCGAGGGCCGGGAGCATTTGCTTGCAGACCAGATCGATGTAATCGTCGGCGCGATCCTTGTACTCCGGCGGCAACGCGTGCGCCGCCAGGCAAGTGCTGCGCACACTTATCGGCAGCTCTTCGGCCAAGCGCCGGATGACCCGCAGCAGCTTGCGCTCGTTGGCCAGATCGAGACCGTAGCCGGATTTCATTTCCACCGTGGTCACGCCGTCGCGCATCAGGCTTTTCAGGCGTTTGGCGGCGCTGGCGAACAGCTCGTCCTCAGTGGCTTCGCGAGTGGCGCGCACGGTGCTGGCGATGCCGCCGCCCTGCGCGGCGATCTCGGCATAGCTGACGCCTTGCAGACGCTGCTCGAATTCGCCGCTGCGGTTGCCGCCGAACACGGTGTGGGTGTGGCAGTCGATCAGACCGGGGGTGACCCACGCACCCTGCAAATCATTGACCGCCGGGTATTCGCCGGACGGCAATTGAGTGCGTGGGCCGAGCCACTCGATCAGCGTGCCGGACGTCACGATCGCGGCATCCTCGATGATCGAATAGGCGCCGTTGGCCATGGTTGCGACGTGGCAGTGTTGCCAGAGGGTTTTCACTGTTGGCCTCCGTTTGGGTTTGTATGGTGAGCAGCCTCAAAAGCCCCTCACCCTAGCCCTCTCCCAAAGGGAGAGGGGACTGACCGTGTTGTTCTGTCGAGATATGCCGACCTGAAATTTCTCAGCCGAACTCACGTTGCGAAAACAATGAAGATCGGCTCCCTTCCCCCTCTCCCCCTTGGGGGAGAGGGCTGGGGTGAGGGGGATCGATTTCACTAACCATACAAATCTCCCCGTAAAGCGCTTACAAACTAGGCAACAACTGCCCAGCAACAAGCTCGGTCAAGCACCGCGACGCCAGCAATTGCGTCGCCGCATTGATGTCCGGCGCAAAGAAGCGGTCCTTTTCATAGAACGGCACTTCCTTGCGCAAAATCGCCCGTGCCTGTTCCAGCTTCGGCGAGGTCTTCAGGCCGTTGCGCAGATCCAGCCCCTGCACCGCCGCCAGCCATTCCACAGCGAGAATGCCGCGAGTGTTCTCGGCCATTTCCCACAGACGCTTGCCCGCCGCCGGGGCCATCGATACGTGATCTTCCTGGTTGGCCGAGGTCGGCAGGCTGTCCACCGAATGTGGATGGGACAGCGCCTTGTTTTCGCTGGCCAACGCCGCAGCGGTGACCTGGGCGATCATGAAACCGGAGTTCACTCCGCCATTGGCCACCAGGAACGGCGGCAGTTGCGACATGTGCTTGTCCATCATCAGCGAGATGCGCCGCTCGCTCAGCGAGCCGATTTCAGCGATGGCCAGGGCCATGTTGTCAGCGGCCATGGCCACTGGTTCGGCGTGGAAGTTGCCGCCGGAAATCACGTCGCCTTCGGCGGCGAATACCAGCGGGTTGTCGGAAACTGCGTTGGCTTCCACCGCCAGCACTTCAGCGGCCTGGCGGAACTGGGTCAGGCAGGCGCCCATGACTTGCGGCTGGCAGCGCAGCGAATACGGGTCCTGAACCTTGTCGCAATTCTGGTGCGAGGCGGAGACTTCGCTGCGCTCACCGAGCAGATCGCGATAAGCCGCAGCGGCGTCGATCTGCCCTTTCTGCCCACGTGCAGCGTGAATGCGCGCGTCGAACGGCGAGCGCGAACCCAGCACGGCTTCAACAGTAAGACTGCCCAGCGCCACTGCACCGGCAAACAGATCCTCGCCTTCGAACAAACCGCGCAGCGCAAAGGCTGTGGAAACCTGGGTACCGTTGAGCAGCGCCAGACCTTCTTTAGCCGCTAACGTCAGCGGCGCCAGGCCGGCGACTTTCAGTGCTTCGGTGGCTTCAAGCCATTCGCCCTTGTAGCGCGCCTTGCCCTCGCCCAGCAGCACCAGCGACATGTGCGCCAACGGCGCCAGATCCCCCGACGCACCGACCGAACCTTTCAGCGGAATGTGCGGATAGACCTCGGCATTGATCAGCGCGATCAGCGCATCGATCACCTGCCGACGGATCCCGGAGAAACCGCGACTGAGGCTGTTGACCTTGAGCACCATGATCAGTCGCACCAGCTCATCGCTGATCGGCTGGCCGACCCCGGCCGCGTGCGAAAGCACCAGCGAACGCTGCAGGTTTTCCAGGTCTTCACTGGCGATGCGCGTCGAGGCCAGCAGGCCGAAACCGGTGTTGATGCCGTAGGCGGTGCGGTTCTCGGCGAGGATCTGCTCGACGCAGGCAACGCTGGCTTCGATCTGCGCGCTGGCGCTGTTATCGAGGGTCAGTGTGACCGGGTTCTGGTAGACGTCACGCAGTTGGGCCAGGCTCAGTTGGCCGGGGATCAGATTCAGCGCAGTCATTAAAATGCTCCTGTCAGGCATTGTTATTAACTACCAGTCGCTCCGGAGCATTCCGTTATCCGTCGCTTCTCGTCTTGTGAACGATCCACGCCTTGGCACGCTGGTATGGGTAGTTGTCAGTGCAAATTCGGTAAAAGGTTGTGCGGCAGATTCGGGTCTTTCAATACAGTCGCAGCGGCAGCGATGTCCGGCGCCAGCCAGCGATCCTGATCGTAGGCCGGGACCGTTTCGCGCAGCAGTTTCCACGCGCGGTCAGTGCCCACGCCAAAGCGCTGTTCCTTGAGGAATTCAAACGCCTGCGCCGCCAGCAAATATTCAATCGCGAGGATCTGCGTGCAGTTTTCCAGCGCGCGGTGCAGCTTCAGCGCGGCGTTGGTGCCCATGCTCAGGTGATCTTCCTGCAGGCCCGAGGTGATGTAGTTGTCGAGTACCGCCGGTTGCGCCAATTGACGGTTTTCCGCACACAGCGAGGCGGCGACATATTGCACGATCATCATCCCCGAGTTGACCCCGGGATTGGCCACCAGAAACGCCGGCAGACCGCTGACGTGCGGGTTGACCAGACGATCGAGACGACGCTCGGCAATCGAGCCGATTTCGGCCATGGCAATCGCCAGCAGATCCGCCGCCATCGCCACGGATTGACCGTGGGGGTTGGCCTGCGACATCACCCGGAAATTGTCCGGTGTGCCGAGCAGTAACGGGTTGTCGGTGCAGCCGTTGAGTTCGGCTTCGACCTGTTTGATCGCATGCTTCAGTTGATCACGGGCGGCGCCGTGGACCTGCGGGATCGAACGAATGCTCAGCGCATCCTGAGTGCGAATGCCTTTGCTCGCAGCGATCACTTCGCTGCCATCGAGCAAGGCGCGCAGGTTGTTGCCGACCTGCTGCATGCCCGGATGCGGCTTGAGCGCAATGATCTCGGCATCGAACGCATCGATCTGACCGCGCTGGGCTTCGAAACTCATCGCACCAATGACATCGGCCCATTGCAACAGCCGCGTAGCGTCGGCAATCGCCAGACAACTGAGGCCGGTCATGCACGGCGTGCCGTTGACCAGACACAAGCCATCCTTCGCGCCGAGCTGCACAGGTTGCAGGCCCTCTTCGGCCAGCGCCTGTTGCGCCGAAATGATCTGCCCGCGATAACTGACATTGCCAACGCCGAGCAGCGCGATGCCGATGTGCGCCATGTGCGTCAGGTAGCCCACCGAACCTTGCGACGGCACTTGCGGAGTGATGCCGCGATTGAGCAGCGCCAGCAGCCCTTCGACCACACGCCGATGCAGGCCGGACTTGCCGTGGCTGTAGTTGTGGATCGCGGCGCAGATGATTGCGCGGGTCTGCTCGTCGCTAAGCACCGGGCCGACACCGCAGGCATGGCTGAGCAAGGTGTTGCGCGAGAGTTGGCTGAGCTGTTCGTCCTGCAGCGAGACGTTGGACAGACCGCCCAGACCGGTGTTGACGCCATAGGCGCGCTCGCCGCTGGCGACGATGCGCTGAACGATGGCCTGAGCATTGTCGATGCGCGCCCATGTGTCGCTGGACAGTTCCAGCGGCGCACCGTGACGGGCGACAGCGACCACGTCCTGCCAACGCAGAGGGCTGCCTGTGATAACGATTTTTTCAGCCTGGGACATCTTTAACCTCATCCAAATATCGATGCAGCTTCACCGCCGCCTTCGCGAGCAGGCTCGCTCCCACAGGGGACCGCATTCCAGGGTGGGAGCGAGCCTGCTCGCGAAGAGGCCAGCCCAGCCAACACAAATCTACCTAGACCACCGCCGCGCGCCGCTGCACGAACCGGTCGACATACTCATCGGCCGGCGAATGCAGGATCTCTCTTGGCGTACCCACCTGGATCAACCGGCCATCCTTGAGAATCGCGATGCGATTGCCGATGCGCACGGCTTCGTCGAGGTCGTGGGTGATGAAGACGATGGTTTTGTGCAGGGTCTTTTGCAGTTCCAGCAACTGGTCCTGCATCTCGGCGCGGATCAGCGGATCCAGCGCACTGAATGCTTCGTCCATCAGGATGATGTCGGTGTCCGCCGCCAACGCACGGGCGAGGCCGACGCGCTGACGCATGCCGCCGGAGAGCTGGTGCGGGTATTTGTTTTCGTAGCCTTTGAGGCCGACGGTGTTGATCCAGTGCAGCGCGCGTTCGGCGCAGACCTGCTTGCTCTCGCCGCGCACTTTCAGACCGTAGGCGACGTTATCGAGTACGGTCTTGTGCGGCAGCAGGCCGAAGCTCTGGAACACCATGCTGATCTTGTGTCGACGAAATTCGCGCAGGGCCTCCATGTCGTACTGCAGGATGTCCTCGCCATCGACCAGAATCGCCCCACTGGTGGGATCGATCAGGCGATTGAAGTGCCGTACCAGGGTGGATTTGCCCGAGCCGGACAGGCCCATGATCACAAAGATTTCGCCGGTGCCGATGCTCAGCGACAAGTCGTTCACGCCGACCACGCAACCGGTTTCGTTGAGCACCTGATCCTTGCTCTTGCCCTGGCCGACCATGGCCAGCGCGTCCTTGGCGCGGTTGCCGAAAATCTTGAAGACGTTGCGTACTTCGATCTTGCTCACGCTTGCATTGCTCATTTGCTCACCTCATGGCGTGGCCGACCGTACGCTTGAGTGATGCGGTCGATGACCACAGCGAGAATCACGATCGCCAGCCCGGCTTCGAGACCCCGGCCGACGTTGAGGGTCTGAATCCCCACCAGTACGTCTTCACCGAGGCCACGGGCACCGATCATCGAGGCGATCACCACCATCGACAGGGCCATCATCGTGGTCTGGTTGATCCCGGCCATGATGCTCGGCAGCGCCAGCGGCAGTTGCACGCCGAACAGTTGCTGCCAGCGGTTGGCGCCGAAGGCGTTGATCGCCTCCATGACTTCGCCGTCGACCTGGCGAATGCCCAGATCGGTCAGGCGAATCAGCGGCGGCGCGGCGTAGATCACCGTGGCGAAAATCGCCGGCACCTTGCCCAGGCCGAACAGCATCAGCACCGGAATCAGGTACACGAAACTCGGCATGGTCTGCATGATGTCGAGCAGCGGCATCAGCACCGAACGCAGGCGATTGCTGCGCGCCGAGAGGATCCCCAGCGGGATGCCGATCAGCACCGAAATGATCGTCGCGACCATCATCAGCGCCAGGGTCTGCATGAGCTTGTCCCAGAGGCCAACCGCACCCACCAGAAACAGCAAGCCGACAATCACGGCGGTGGTGACGACTTTGCGCGTGGCGTGCCAGGCGATGACACCGACGATTGCCAGCATCAACCACCACGGCGCCGCACGCAGCAGACCTTCGAGACTGACGATGGCCCACAGCAGCGTGTCGGAGATTTGCCGGAACACGTCGCCGTAATTGGTCACCAGCGAATCGACCCAACCGTTGACCCAGTCGGCGATGGAAAAGGTAAAGCTTTCGGGAAACATAAGGGACTCTCAATCAAGGGTTGCGATCAAGCGTCCGGCTGCCATGGCTGGCAGCCGGGAAGCCTGACCTACAAGGCCGCGTCGATTTTCTTGGCTGCGTCGTCGCTCACCCATGCGTGCCAGACTTCAGGATGTTCCTTGAGGAAGATTTTCGCCAGTTTTGCCGACTCGATACGTTCCTTGGCCATGCGCCCGAGGTTCTGATTGAGCAGGTCGATCGGCAGGTTGACCTTTTCCAGCACGGCGACCAGTTCCGGGGCTTCGTCGTGGAAGGTTTTCGACAGGCCGACCTTGATGCTCACGGTCTTGTCGACGCCGGGTTTCTCTTCCAGTTTGACTGCATCGATCTGGCCCATCAGCGGCGTTGGCGACCAGTAGTAGAAGAGGATCGGCTCGCCACGCTTGTAGCTCGACAGCACCGCCGCATCCAGCGCAGGTCCTGTGCCTGGGCGGAAGTTGGTGTAGCTGTTTTCCAGGCCGTAGCTCTTGAGCATTTCGCTGTTGTCGAGCTCGCAGGTCCAGCCGGCCGGGCAGTTATAGAAGCGGCCCTTGGACGGCTCTTCGGCATCCTTGAACACGGCGGAATACTTGCCCAGGTCAGCGATGTTTTTCAGGTCCGGGGCTTTCGCCTCGAGCTTGCGCTTGGCGTCGCCTTCGATCACGTAACGCGGCACGTACCAGCCTTCGACAGCGCCCACCACCGGTGCACCGACGCCAACGACCTTGCCGGCCTTCTCGGCCTTGTTCCAGACCTCGCTGCGGCCGACCCACTCTTCGGCAAACACTTGAATATCGTTGCTGCTCAGGGCGTTTTCCATGGTGATGGAATTGCCCGGCAAGCTGTCGGTCTTGCAGCCGTAACCTTTCTCCAGCACCACTTGCAGCACGTCGGTCAGGAGCATGCCGCTTTCCCAGTTCAGCCCGGCGAATTTCACCGGTTTGCCCGATTCGCACCAGCCGGCGGCTTGCGTCGCACCGGCACTGGCCAACAGGCCCATGGACAGCAATGTGGTCAGCAGGGTCTTGTTCGATTTCATTGTCGTGACGCTCCTAATCATGAATGGGCTTACGGCAGTTCAAGAGGCATCCAGCCTGGTCCACGTCCAGATCAGGCCTGCGCCGCAGCGCGACCGGCCCCGCTCGTTTTTGCTTGTTGGGTGCTGTTCGGCTCGACCGGCAGAATCAGGCGATCGGGCACTGCGCTGTGCCATTTCTTTGCGCAGAAGTAATAGACGGCGGCCGGCAGAACCAAACCGATGATCCAGGAAATGTCGACATCACCGAGGGCGGCCACCAGTGGGCCGGTGTAGAACTTGGTCGAGATGAATGGCAACTGCACCAGCACGCCGAACACATAGACACTGATACCGAGCAGGTTCCAGCGGCCGTAGCGACCGTCCGGATCGGCCAGTGCCGGCACGTCATAGCGCTCGCGGGTGATGCAGTAGTAGTCGACCAGATTGATCGCGCTCCACGGGGTGAAGAAGGCGAGCAGAAACAGGATGAACGACTTGAACGCACCGAGGAACGAGTGCTGTCCGAGCAGGGCAATCAGGGTTGCCGCGCCGACGATGAACAGCACGAACACCAGGCGCTGCATGCGGGTAACCGTCAGGTGTCCTTTGAAGCCACTGATGATGGTGGCGATGCACATGAAGCTGCCGTAGGAGTTCAGCGTCGAGATGGTCACTTTGCCGAACGCGATGCTGAAATACAGCAGCGCGGCGGTGGCGCCGGTGCCGCCTAAACCAACGATGTAAGCGACTTCGTGACCGGCGAATTGACCATCGGCCGAAGCGGCGGCAAACACACCAAGGATCATCGCCACTTGGGCGCCAATCACCGAACCTGCGCCAGCGGCGAAAAAAGTTTTCACCGATGAAGTGGCGCTCGGCAGGTAACGCGAGTAGTCCGCTACATACGGGCCGAAAGCGATCTGCCAGGACGCCGCCAGCGACACCGCCAGGAGGAAACTGCTCCAGCTGAAATGACGTATCTGCAGAAGTGCGCCGACGTCGGTCTGGCTCATCAGCCGCCAGAACAGGAACACAAAAGCGATCACGCCAACCACGCTGGCGACGCGGCCGATCCAGTGGATCACTCGGTAGCCAAGCACCGTAACCAGCACGATGACACTGGCGAAAATCAGAATGCCAACGCTGTCGCTGACGTTGAACAGCTGCCCCAGCGCCTGCCCGGACAGCACCGTCCCGGTGGCGGTGAAGCCGAGGTACATCAGGCACACCAGGACGATCGGAATCGCCGCGCCATAAACGCCGAACTGCACGCGACTGGAGATCATCTGCGGCAGGCCCAGTTTCGGCCCTTGCGCGGCATGCAGCGCCATCACGCCACCGCCGAGCAGTTGGCCGATCAAAAGACCGATCAACGACCAGAACACATCACCGCCAAGCACCACCGCCAAGGCCCCGGTGACGATCGCGGTGATCTGCAGGTTGGCGCCCATCCACAGGGTGAACTGGCTGAACAGACGACCGTGTCTTTCCGCTTCCGGGATGTAGTCGATCGAACGCCTTTCGATCAACGGAGTACTGCCTGCACGTTCGTTGTTAACCGCCATGATTCAACCTCTGTGGATTGCTATTCGGGTTCACTGAAATTCCTCTGTGGGAGCGAGCCTGCTCGCGAATCGGTGTATCAGGCACAGCAGTAGCGACTGACACGACGCCTTCGCGAGCAGGCTCGCTCCCACATAAACCAGAGCGTGTTACCCGCCAGTGACCATCGGCAGATTCAGCCCCTGCTCTTTCGCGCAGTCGATGGCGATCTGGTAACCGGCATCGGCATGGCGCATGACGCCGGTAGCCGGGTCGTTGTGCAGCACGCGAGCGATGCGCTCGGCAGCCTCATCGGTACCGTCGCAGACGATCACCATCCCCGAATGCTGCGAGAAGCCCATGCCGACGCCGCCGCCGTGGTGCAGCGACACCCAGGTCGCGCCGCTGGCGGTGTTCAGCAGTGCGTTGAGCAGCGGCCAGTCGGAGACGGCGTCGGAACCGTCCTGCATCGATTCGGTTTCGCGGTTGGGACTGGCGACCGAGCCGGAGTCGAGGTGGTCGCGGCCGATCACCACGGGGGCCGACAGCTCGCCGCTACGGACCATTTCGTTGAAGGCCAAGCCGAGCTTGGCGCGCTGGCCCAGACCGACCCAGCAGATACGCGCCGGCAGACCCTGGAAGCTGATGCGCTCGCGGGCCATGTCCAGCCAGTTGTGCAAATGCGCGTCGTCGGGGATCAGCTCTTTGACCTTGGCGTCGGTTTTGTAGATGTCCTGTGGATCACCCGACAGCGCCGCCCAACGGAACGGGCCGATGCCACGGCAGAACAGCGGACGGATGTAGGCCGGCACGAAGCCCGGGAAATCGAAAGCGTTTTCGACGCCTTCTTCCTGAGCCATCTGGCGGATGTTGTTGCCGTAGTCGAAGGTCGGGATGCCTTGCTTCTGGAACTCCAGCATGGCTTTCACATGCACCGCCATCGACTGCTTGGCAGCCTTGATCACAGCGGCTGGTTCGGTCTTGGCGCGGGCGCGGTATTCGTCCCAGCTCCAGCCAGCCGGCAGATAGCCGTTGAGCGGATCGTGGGCGCTGGTCTGGTCGGTGACCATGTCCGGGCGCACGCCGCGCTTGACCAGTTCCGGCAGGATTTCCGCCGCGTTGCCGAGCAGGGCGATGGAAATCGCTTTGCCTTCTTTGGTGTATTTGTCGATCCGCGCCAGAGCGTCGTCGAGGTCTTTGGCTTGCTCATCGACGTAACGGCTTTTCAGGCGGAAATCGATGCTGACCTGCTGGCATTCGATGTTCAGCGAGCAGGCGCCGGCCAGGGTGGCGGCCAGCGGTTGTGCGCCGCCCATACCACCGAGGCCGGCGGTGAGCACCCAGCGCCCCTTGAGGTCGGCGTTGTAATGCTGGCGCCCGGCCTCGACGAAAGTTTCGTAGGTGCCCTGAACGATGCCCTGGCTGCCGATGTAGATCCAGCTGCCGGCGGTCATCTGGCCGTACATGGCCAGGCCTTTGGCGTCGAGTTCGTTGAAGTGTTCCCAGCTCGCCCAGTGCGGCACCAGGTTGGAGTTGGCGATCAGCACGCGCGGCGCGTTGCTATGAGTCTTGAATACGCCGACCGGCTTGCCCGATTGCACCAGCAGGGTTTCGTCGTCATTCAGGTTGGTCAGGCTATCGACGATCTTGTCGTAGCACTCCCAGTTGCGCGCGGCGCGACCGATGCCACCGTAGACCACCAGTTCTTTCGGATTTTCGGCAACTTCCGGGTCGAGGTTGTTCATCAACATGCGCAGCGGCGCTTCGGTCAGCCAGCTCTTGGCGGTCAGCGTGTTACCGCGTGCGGCGCGGATCTGCACGTCACGAAACTTGTTGCTGTTCTGGGTATTGTCAGTCACGAAAAAGACTCCTCAGCGATCAATTCAAACCAACCCTGGTAGTGGGCAGCAGCCTGCGCGCCGTGCTGCGCGACAAGCGAATCAGTGGACGCTGCGGAGAGTCTCGACCGACTCATACGCATACGTCTTTACTTGTACATACAAGCATATGCAATCAAGCGGCCAACTTGTTGGTGGAGTGTTCAAGGAAAATTGCGGACGAGGCTGGAGAGCTTCTGAGACAAGGGTTCTGGCGTGGATGAAATTTTCTTCGAGGATATTGCGAGGAGGCGCGACATGGCCAAGCGAACGTGGTTTTGCGCCACGCTGGGGCGTTCGGTAACAAGTTGGTGCGTGGAGGGAAACAAGAGTGAGGATGGCTTGTGGCGAGGGGATTTATCCCCGCTGGGCTGCGCAGCAGACCGCTTTTTTAATCAGGAATGGGGCCGCTTCGCGACCCAGCGGGGATAAATCCCCTCGCCACAGGGTGTGTTCAATTCTGGGGGAGTTCGATCACGCAGCATGCCGCGTTGGTGGAGACTTCGACCAGCCCACTGTTGCCGTCCAGTTGCAGGCAATCATGCCGACCGAGCTGCGAAACGCCGTCGCCAACACGCACGTCCATCAGCTCACTGACACTGAACACCAGCAGCGTCGATGCCGAGCTGAAAAACCGCTGCTCACCGTCCAGCCACTGCAACCGCGCGCTGTAACGTTGCGGCGCGTAGATCAGATTGAAGTCGCGAATCGCACCGCCGAGCAAGGTGCAGGACACTTGGCTTTCGCCGCTGAAAGCAAACGGGTCCAGGGGTAACAATGGCCGGGTATCGTCACCGTCGACGCACAAGGTCATGCCGTCGCCCTGCAACACGGTGATGACTCGCTGGTAACCGGCGAATGTCGAGAAACCGCCCGATTCGGTGATGTCGGCAATCGACAGACGCCAGCCGAAACCGTCCAGGCCAGCGCCAGCATCGCGGGTGATTTCCTCGGTGCTGCCGCCGCCGTTTTTCCACGGCATGCGCGGGTAGCCTTCAGCGCGTAGAACCTTCACTTGATAATTCATTTATGAAAGCGCCCTTCCAGACGATGACGCGAGCCCGGGTGGATCAAACGCGCCGCCGTCACTGGTTGACGCCCCGACCAGGTTCGCCGACGAATCAGCAAGCACGGCTCGCCCTTTTCGATCTGCAGCAACTTGCACTCCGACGGCTCGGCAAGAATCGCTTCGACCACGTGCTCGCCCTCGGTCAGCGGCGCGACCTGGTTGAGATAGGCATAAGGCGTTTGCAGGGTGAAATCCTGCTTGAGGTATTCCGGCGCGACCAGGGCGTTGACGAAACGGTCTTCGATTTGCACCGGAATGCCGTTTTCGTAATGCACGATCAGCGAGTGGAAGACCTTCTGACCTTCGCGCATGTCCAGCGCCAGCGCGCGTTCGGAGCCGGCAGCTTCTTCTTCGAGGGTGATGACCTGGCAGGTGTGGCGATGGCCGCGCGAGGCGATTTCGTCGGCAATGTTGTGCACTTCGAACAGCGCGGACTGGCTCTTCGGTTCGGCGACAAACGTGCCCACGCCTTGCATGCGCACCAGCAAGCCATCGGCGGTCATCTCGCGCAGGGCGCGGTTGATGGTCATGCGGCTGAAGCCAAGCTGGCTGACCAGTTCGCTTTCGGACGGCACGCGGTAGTGCGGCGGCCAGTTACCGCTGTCGATCTGCTGGGTGATCATCTGTTTGACGCGGGCGTACAAAGGCGCCGGACTGTCGCCCATGTTCGCGGCCAACGGAGAAACTGGAGGCGGAGTCGGCACGGTTGATCCCTGTTCATTGGATGAAAGTGACTAGCTTGCCGGAGTTTACCGGGCAGGCAAACGTCTGTATATGTATATACAAATAACACACGATGGGGTGCCGAACGATGTCCGCCTTCTTTGCCGAACGCGCACTGCTGCCTGAGGGATGGGCCAACAATGTACGTCTCGAGGTCAGCGCCGATGGCTTGTTGACCCGAATCCAGGCCGATTCCAGCGCAGACGGCGCCGAACGGCTGCGCGGGCCGTTGCTGCCGGGAATGCCCAATCTGCACTCCCACGCCTTCCAGCGTGCCATGGCTGGATTGGCCGAAGTGGCCGGCAACCCCAACGACAGTTTCTGGACCTGGCGCGATCTGATGTATCGCCTCGTCGGAAAAATCAGCCCGGATCAGCTCGGCATCATCGCCCGTCAGCTGTACATCGAAATGCTCAAGGCCGGTTACACCTCGGTCGCCGAATTTCACTATGTGCACCACGACAGCAACGGCCAACCGTACGCCGATCCGGCCGAGCTGGCCTTGCGCATCAGTCAGGCCGCCAGCGAAAGCGGAATCGGTCTGACCCTGCTGCCAGTGCTCTACAGTCATTCCGGTTTCGGTGGCCAGACGCCCAACGATGGCCAGCGTCGCTTTATCAACAGCACTGAAAACTATCTGAATCTGCAAGCGCGGTTGCAGCCGTTACTGGCGCAGCAAAAGGCGCAATCGCTGGGCCTGTGTTTCCACTCGTTGCGTGCGGTGACGCCGCAGCAGATCAGCGAAGTGTTGGCGGCCAGTGACAAACAATGCCCGGTGCACATCCACATCGCCGAGCAGCAGAAAGAAGTCGACGATTGCCTGAGCTGGAGCGGTCGCCGTCCGTTGCAATGGCTGTATGAAAATACTGAAGTCGATCAGCGCTGGTGCCTGGTCCACGCCACCCACGCCAACCCGGAAGAAGTCACGCTGATGGCCAACAGTCGCGCGATCGCCGGGCTGTGTCTGACCACTGAAGCGAATCTGGGTGACGGGATTTTCCCGGCGGTGGACTTTCTTGCCCAGGGCGGGCGCATGGGTATCGGTTCCGACAGCCATGTGTCGCTGAGCGTAGTGGAAGAGTTGCGCTGGCTGGAATATGGCCAGCGCCTGCGCGATCAGCGGCGTAATCGCTTGTATGGCGCGCAGCAGCCGATGGTCGGGCGCACCCTGTATGACGCGGCGCTGGACGGCGGCGCGCAAGCGCTGGGGCAGCCGATCGGCGCGCTGGAAGTGGGCAAGCGCGCGGACTGGATTGTGCTCGATGGCAACGATCCGTATCTGGCGACGGCTGCGGGGGACGGGATTCTCAATCGCTGGTTGTTCGCCGGCGGCGATCGCCAGGTGCGTGATGTGCTGGTCAATGGTCAGTGGGTGGTGCGCGATGGACGGCATGCCGACGAAGAGCACAGCGCCCGAGCCTTCACCCGGGTCCTGCGCGATCTTTTAGGGTAAGAAAAGCAAAAGATCGCAGCCTTCGGCAGCTCCTACACGAATGCATTCTCATGTAGGAGCTGCCGAAGGCTGCGATCTTTTCGCTCTTAATTGGATGTCTTGGCCATCTGCCGATCCGACGCGCGCCAGATCAGGCGTGTGGTGTCGTAACCCTGCTGACGCGCCTTGCTCAGCAATTCTTCGCGCACTACACCGTTGACGGTCGGTGTGCGTGACAGCAGCCACAGGTACTTGCGACTCGGATCGCCGACGATGGCGGTCTTGTAGTCGTCGCTGACGTACAACACCCAGTACTCGCCCTTTGCCACACCCGGCACCAGGCGCGAGAACCAGTTATCGAATTCGACCCAGAGCTTGTCGGTCTTGCCCGGCACTTGTGGATAAGCCGTGCCCTTGGCCTCTTCCCACTGCCACTCCGGGGTCAGGCAACGGTTGAGCACGCCGACATTACCGTCAGGCTTGAGGGTGTAATGGGCTTCGGATTGCGCACAGTGGCGCTGGAAGTACATCGGCAAGCGTGCCAGTTCATACCAAGTGCCCTGATAACGCTTGAGATTGACGCTGTTGACGGTCTTGGGCGCCAACGGGTCGACGCCGGAAGTGGCGCAGCCAGCCAGTACCAGGCCAGCAAAAAGGATCAGCAATAACCGCTTCATTTTTTTCTCCGTGGGCGCGAAGCCCCGGTTTACTTCAGGCCTTGGCCGGAAAACATCAGCACTTTGTCACCGGCGTATTGCACGCTGATAAAGCTGTTCTTGTCGCCCCAGGTGCAGCTGGACATACCGAGCGCGCCCGAGCAATCGGTGGGCTTGCCGAGAAGGGTTTCCACTTCGGACTTGGCCATGCCGGCCGAGAGCTTGGAGTAGTTTTCCTGATTAACCTTGCTGCATGCGGCCAACAGCACGCAAAACGACAGCAGGGCGATAGATCGCAGCGACATGGTGAAACTCCTGGAACGAGGGGGGATGGCATGGTGCCAACCAGAAGCTTAGAAGAGAAAAGTGTCATCTGGTTCCGTGACCGAACGCCTATTTATCAGCCCGCCCGTCCGGCTTTTGTCGGTAAATCAAAAACTTTGTGAAGCCGTCGAGCATTTCGTCGACTTTCCCTGCAAGCGCCTAATCTTTGGCGCGGCGCGGTCGAAATAAGAGCAGCGCAACGCTGCCGATTATGGCAAATTGCCGCCCTTTCCTGACCAGCCCCTTCGCGGTAGTTCATTCGATGACCAGAAACATGAAATTCAGCCACAAGATTCTGCTGGCTGCTGCCCTTGTGGTGGCCGTTGCGTTCGCCTGTTTCATCTTCTTCAACGACTATCGCCAGCGTCAGGCCTTGAGCAGCAGCACCGAAGCGACCATGCAGGAGCTGGGCAGCCTGACCACCAGCAACATTCAGACGTGGCTGGAAAGCCGCATCCAACTGCTGCAATCGCTGTCGCAGCAAGTCGCCGTCGACGGCAACGCGCCCGCCAGCCTCAAGCGCATCATTGACCTGCCCGCCTACACCGGCAATTTCCAGCTCAGCTATTTCGGTGGCGCTGACGGTGTGATGTTCTCGGTGCCGGCCGGCAACCGCGCGCCGGACTACGATCCGCGGGCGCGCGGCTGGTACAAAGCCGCCAATAGCGCACAGCAGACCATCGTCACCGAACCGTACATTGCCGCTTCGTCGGGCAAGCTGGTGATCACCGTCGCCACGCCGGTGCAGCGTCAGGGCCAGATGCTCGGCGTGGCCGGGGCCGACATCGATCTGACCAGCGTCAGCGCGATCATCAACTCGCTGAACTTCGGCGGCCACGGTCACGCATTCATCGTCAGCGCCGAAGGCAAGATTCTGATTCACCCGGACAGCAAACTGGTGCTCAAGACCCTCGCCGAGGCCTATCCGAACGGCGCGCCTCAAGTCAGCCCGGGCCTGAAAGAAGTCGAGTTCGACGGCAAGACCCAGTTGATTTCCTTCACTCGCGTCAACGGCGTGCCATCGGCTGACTGGTACGTGGCACTGGTGCTCGACAAAGACACCGCGTTCTCGATGCTCAGCGAATTCCGCACCTCGGCGCTGATCGCCATGGTCATCGCCGTGCTGATCATCATCGGCCTGCTTGGCATGCTGATTCGCGTGCTGATGCAGCCACTGCTGACCATGGGCCGCGCGATGCATGACATCGCTGAAGGCGAAGGCGACCTGACCAAGCGTCTGGTGATTCACGGCAACGATGAATTCGGCGCGCTGGGCACTTCGTTCAACCGCTTCGTCGAACGCATTCATACGTCGATCCGCGAAGTGTCCTCGGCTACCGGCCAGGTCAACGAAGTCGCTTTGCGCGTGGTCGCGGCATCGAACTCGTCGATGTACAACTCCGACCAACAGGCCAGCCGCACCAACAGCGTCGCCGCCGCGATCAATCAGCTCGGCGCCGCCGCCCAGGAAATCGCACAAAACGCCGCCCTCGCCTCGCAACACTCCAGCGATGCGCGCAGCCTCGCGGTCGATGGCCAGCAGGTGGTGGATAAAACCATTCAGGCCATGCAGCAACTGTCGGCAAAGATCAGCGATTCCTGCGGCAACATCGAAACCCTTAACAGCAACACGGTGAACATCGGCCAGATTCTCGAAGTGATCACCAGCATCTCCCAGCAGACCAACCTGCTCGCACTCAACGCCGCCATCGAAGCCGCGCGCGCCGGTGAAGCCGGACGCGGTTTCGCCGTGGTCGCCGACGAGGTGCGCAACCTCGCGCACCGCACCCAGGATTCGGCGCAGCAAGTGCAGAAGATGATCGAAGAGTTGCAGGTCGGCGCACGTCAGGCAGTAACCATCATGACCGAGAGCCAGCGCGAGAGCGAAAGCAGCGTCGGCATCGCCAACCAGGCCGGCGAGCGCCTGGGCAGCGTGACCCAGCGCATCGGCGAAATCGACGGCATGAACCAGTCGGTGGCCACCGCGACCGAAGAACAGACAGCCGTGGTCGAGTCGATCAACGTTGATATCAACGAGATCAACACGCTGAATCAGGAAGGCGTGGAGAACTTGCAGGCGACATTGCGCGCCTGTTCGGATCTTGAGCAGCAGGCGGCGCGGTTGAAGCATCTGGTCGGCAGCTTCAGGATCTAAGCTGCGGCCGCAGGCCTCTTCGCGAGCAGGCTCGCTCCCCCAGTGGAATGCATTTCAATTGTGGGAGCGAGCCTGCTCGCGAAAGCGGCATAAGCCGCACTGAAGATTCAGAATCTTGAACCGGGCCTGGACAGAAACTCCAACTCCTCAGCCGTAGACTCCCGCCCCAACACCGAATTGCGGTGCGGAAATCTTCCAAACTGCGCAATCACCTTCCGATGCCGCTCGGCATAGTCCAGGTTATCGGCAAACACCGCCCGCTCCGACTCTGGCTGTTCAGCCACCAATTCAATAAATCTGGAAACGGCTTCGTTCTGCACTGCGAGGTTTTCGCAGTGTTCGAATACCAGATAAATGAATACCCGCTGAATCGGTTTCAACTGCCGATCGAAATCCGCTGCAATGCCTTGGGCGACGAGCTTCTGTGCGAGCAGATCACCGGAAAAGGCTTTTGGGGTGTCGCGATAGATCATGCGTGGCAGTTGATCAAGCAACAGCACCACCGCCAGCCAACCTTCGGGACATTGCGTCCACTCGGTCAATTCGCCGGCCAGGGCCTGATCGACAAAGACCCCGAAACGCGTCTGCGCTTCGAGGTCCTGGCTGTTTCGCTTGCCGAACCACAACTTGCCCTTTTCGGCCGCTACTGCATTCGGTGATTCAGCGTGTCCGAACCACCAGTCAAGCAACGGCTGCCAGGGTGCAGTCATGTTTATTCCTTGTGGTAAGCCGTGGCGCGTGCGACTTCTTCTTTCGAGCCGAGGAACACTGCAACGCGCTGGTGCAGGCCTTCCGGCTGGATGTCGAGAATGCGCTGGTGGCCGTCAGTGGACGCGCCGCCGGCTTGTTCGACGAGGAACGACATCGGGTTGGCTTCGTACATCAGGCGCAGCTTGCCCGGTTTCGACGGCTCGCGGCTGTCGCGCGGGTACATGAACAGACCGCCACGGGTCAGGATGCGGTGTACGTCGGCAACCATCGCCGCGACCCAACGCATGTTGTAGTTCTTCTTCAGCGGGCCTTCTTCACCGGCCAGCAGCTCGCCGACATAGCGCTGCACCGGGGCTTCCCAGTGGCGCTGGTTGGACATGTTGATGGCGAATTCCTGGGTAGTTTCCGGGATGGTGATGTCTTCGTGAGTCAGGACGAAGCTGCCCATTTCGCGATCGAGGGTGAAGCCTTTGACGCCGTCGCCCAGGGTCAGCACCAGCATGGTCTGCGGGCCGTAGATGGCGTAACCGGCGGCCACTTGCTGGGTGCCTGGCTGCAGGAACGCTTTTTCGTTCAGTGGCTCGTTCTGGCTCAGGTATTCGTTCGGGCAACGCAGTACCGAGAAGATCGTGCCGACCGGGGCGTTGATGTCGATGTTCGACGAGCCGTCGAGTGGGTCGAAGACCAGCAGGTATGCGCCCTTCGGGTATTTGCCCGGGATCTGGTAGGCATTGTCCATTTCTTCGGACGCCATGCCGGCCAGGTGACCGCCCCATTCGTTGGCTTCGAGGAGGATCTCGTTCGACAGCACGTCGAGCTTCTTCTGCACTTCGCCTTGCACGTTCTCGGTGCCCATGCTGCCCAGAACACCACCCAGGGCGCCTTTGGACACGGCGTGGCTGATCTCCTTGCAGGCACGCGCCACCACTTCGATCAAAAAGCGCAGATCGGCAGGAGTGTTGTTGCTGCGGGTCTGCTCAATCAAATAGCGACTCAAGGTAACGCGGGACATGGACGGCTCCGGTGGAATGGGGGGCGGAAAACCCGCGCAGTTTACAGGGAGTCTGAAAACCTAGCGAGCGAAGACGCCGGCTAACGTGCGCCTGGGTGTATTTGCCTGTATGAGACGTGATTGTCGGTGCAGAGTTCAGGTGTCGGATTGAGCGTAGTTCGGTTCGGCATGAGCGATTGAAGATTTTCAGTGTCTGCCCGGGCGCTTTCGCGAGCGGGCTCCCACAGGGCAATGCATTCCATTGTGGGAGCAAGCCCGCTCGCGAATGGCGCAAAGCGCCGCCATGCTCAGGTATTGGCTGGCGGTTTGCGCAACAGGCTGAACGCCATCGCTGCGAGAAACACCACACTGAGCAGCAACACCGCCCACAAGCCGAACTTCTTCCAGTTAGTCCCGGCCACCGCAGCCGTCGTCGTCGTTGAGGTTTGCGTGGCCACTGCTTCGTCCTGCACCGTCGCCTTGCCCAGGCTCGCCAGCTTTTCTGGCTTGAAGTCCGGAATCAACGTTGCCAGCGGCAGGTTCGCCGTTTTCACCGTGGCATTGCCCAAGGCCAGGCTGTACGGCCCTTCGCCCCGGGCGAGGAAGATCACTTGCGTGGCGCGCACCGCATATTTCAGGTCCGGCGCCTGCTCACCCAACCCGCCGCCGCGCTCATCCACGGTCAGCTTGAGTTGCTGCACGGTCTGCCCGGACAGCGGGATTTCGTTCTGCACCACGTCCTGATTGTTCTGGCTCAGGCGATACAGCAAACCGCTGCTCAGCGTCTGCCACGGCAAGTTGCTCTCCCTCCGGCCGGCCAACGTGACTGGCGCCAGACTGTTCGGCTGTTTCAGCTCAACCTGCACCCGCTCGACATTCAGCCCCATCGGCAACTGCCAGGTGTATTCCCCGGATTTGCTGCTGCTGCCGGCCACGCTGGGCGACCACACCAAAGGCAGCGGCAGGTCGCGCGGGTCGCTGCTCTTCAATTGCGCCGACGTCAGGACGGGCGCCGAACCCGGCGACTCCCACAACAGGCGCACATAGCGCGCGGTCTGCCCCGGCAGGGTCACTTCGTGCTGTTCGATGCGCTCATCGGAAAAGGTCAGCCGTGCCACTTGGCCCTCGCCCCATGACTGCCAGTGCTGCAGATCGTCGCTGGCCTCGATGCTGAAACGCTGGAAACCGTCGCGCTCGCTGGTCCAGTCGAGGATCAACTGCTGCAACGGTGCCTTGATCGCACTGGCATCAAGCAGCCAGCCGCGCAGCACTTCTTCGCCCGCCTCCAGTTGCGAGGACGGTTGCACTTCGACCAGCGTGCCGTTGGTGGTCGACTGCACGCGCACGTTCGGCGCACGTTCGCTGGCGTCAGCGGCGTTGTACAGCGGGAACCACTTGACCTCGTGCAGCTTGCCGTCGTCACGGGTCTGCGCCGACTCGCGAGCCAAGGCGTAGGCCTGCGCTTCGCCGGCGGCGTTGAACACACGCAAATCGCTGAGATCGGTCTGGCGCGCCTGCAATTGCGCGCTCAGCGGCAGGTCGAGGCGATACCACGGGCCATTGCCGCTCACCGTCAACGGCACTTGCGTGGCGAAGTCCGCCGGTTTTTCCTGAGCGCCGGCGACCATCACCACGCCCAGCGCCAACCACCCCAGATTCAGCATGCGACTCAAGATGCAACTCCTTCGGTTTCCGGCGCGGGTTTGTCCGCCGCCGGTTCAGCCTCGACGCGCTTGGGTGGCAGCGGCGCGAAGTAGCCCACCACCAGCAGCAATACGCCGACACCGATAAACGAGACGATCCGGGCGAGGCCGCCACGGTTGCTCAGTTCGACAAAAATCAGTTTGGCCACCACCAGCGCAATCAGCGCCGCGCCGATCAGCCACACTTCGCGGCGATGACGCAGATGGCCGCCGATCATCAGCCCCAGCGCCATCAACGTCCAGACGATCGACAGGCCGGCCTGCACCAGCATCGACGCGAGCAGTTGATCAAGCTCGAACGGGATGCCGGCCCAGTGATGCGCCGCGCGGGTGACCAGCGCGGTGCAGAAGGCGAACAGCGAAACCCCGGCGATCAGTTGCGTGGCGTGGTCGGCATGATCCTGACGGATCGACAACTGCGCAACGGCGCTGCGCGACCAGACATAAACGCCGAACAGCGCAAACAGCAGCCCCAGCTCCAATGGGTTGAGCAGCGGCACGTAAGGCAACGGTTCGGCATTGCCATCGCTGACGCCATTGGCCAGCCAGAACCACGCCAGCATCAGCACCGCCAGCGGTGCCGCCGCATACAAGCGGTACTCGCGGGCAAACGCGGCCACCGGCCACGGCCACGTTCGGGGAGCAGCCATCAGCAACAGATAGAGGCTCGGCAGAATCGCCCAACCCAACCAGCGCCAGGCATTGTATTGCTCGGACAACAGCAGCAGGCCGTAACGCAACTCCAGCGCCAGCACGCCAATCAGCAGCCAGCAACCGAGCACATGGGCCACGCTCAATGCGCGCGCCGGCAACATGGACCCCAAGCGGCGCAGGCTGAAGAAGTGCACCACGAACAGCGCCGGCCACGCCAGCCAGCCGAAGTCGGCGGCCGGGTGGTAGCGCGAATGCCAAGCGCCGAGCAAAACCAGCGCCGCCGCCGGAATCAGTGAGGTGCAGAGCAACCCCAGCGCCGGCCATTTCAAGCGCAGTGACAAAATCGTCCACAGCGCCACACTGATCGCAGCGACCAGCAGCAACAATGTGCCTTGCAGGTTCGGCGAGGCGAAACGCAGGATTTCGCTGACCCACGCCAGCGTCCACCAACCGGCGCCCCAGACCAGCAGCACTTGCGACAAGCGCTGCAAACTCAAGGCATCAAAAGCCGTGGCATGGTTGCCCAATTGCAAGCGCCACGCACCGATCAGCGCGGCCAGCCCCAGCACCAGCGGTGTCCAGAAGCCGCCATGGGCCAATGGTTGCAATCCTTCGCTAGACAACGGCCCGAGCCATTCGGGGCCGGCGAGCAGAAACGCCGCGCCGCCGACCACCTGCAACAGCAGCCCGAAAACGAAACTCAGACGCTGTTGCAGGTACAGGCTCAGCCAGATGATCAGCAAACCGCTGGCCGCCCACACTGCACTCGCAGTTTGCCACGGCAGCACGAACAGCACCGCCAGATTGATCAGCACCAAGCCGGCCAGCAGCACCACCGACAAGCCGCGCAGCAGGCGCACATCGCCGCGCACCATCTCGTCCCGCGCCGCCAGCAGCATGCCGCCAATCAAGGCCAGACCGATCAAGGACGCACTGAGCAAACCGCTCCAGCCAGCGCTGAACACCGCCGCCGAATCTTCGCCTGCCGTTTGCAGGCGCAACAGAAATAACGCGCCGCCCAGCAACTGCACGGCGAATGCGGTGAACAGGAATGTGCGTGATTGAATCCGCAAGCCGACAAACAACGTTGCCAAACCCGCCAAGGCCCAACTGATCGCCGTGCCCTGGATGAACAGGAACAACGGCGCCAGCAAATACAGGAACGTCAGGCCCAGACACGCCAGCACTGGCAGGCCTTGCCTTTCCCACGGCGATGTCTGCTCGGGCGTAGCCTTGCGCAGTTGGAAGAAACTGAACAGCAGCGCGGCGCCAAGCATCAGCGCGCCCAGCGGTGCGCCGTCGAGCAGGCTGCTCTCGCCGGGCTGCAACTGGCTGAGAAACGCCAGTGCCGAACCCAGTTGCAGCAGTAAGGCAAAGGCCCGGGCAAACGGTCGACGCTGACGCAACCCGAGCCAGAAAATTCCCGCGCCTTCCACGGCCCACGCCGCAGAAGTCCAGCGCGCATCCAGCCCCAGCGGAATCGCCAGGCTGGCGAAAATCACTCCCAGCGCCAGGCAGGTTTCGCCCAGCAGCATCGCGCGCCCGCCCATCAAAACTTTGGCCAGCGCCATATAGATCATGCCCAGCGCCAACGCACTGAACGCCGCCGCAAATTCGAGGTGCTGGACCAAGGCGAACTGCAAACCGAAGCCAATGATCGGCGGGCCGAACAGCATGGTGCCGTCGACGTAATCACCCTTGCGTGCAGACCATTGCAGCAGCGCCTCGCGATCAGCCTCCGCCGGGGCATCAGGCAGGTCGCGCAATTTGCGCCGGGCGAACAGCAGGCCGATGGCGAGGTACATGAGGAAAAACACAATCAGGAACGGCTCGGTGCTCCACAGCAGTTCCGGCGTGTATGAACGCAGACCCCAGGCGAAACCGATACCGAAGGTGCCGACGAAGCCGATAAGGTTGAGCAGGCGCCAGGCCTTGAACCAGGCGATAGCAAGAATGCCGGCGTTGAGCAGAGCGAAATAGCTGAACAGTGCGACGTGATTGCCTTCGCCGGTAGAAGTGAGAATCGGCGCGGCGAAACCACCGAGTGCCGCCGCTGCCGCCAGCCCCAGCGCGTCCTGGGTAATTGCCAGAATGGCCGAGAACACCGTCACCGCGACCAGCAAACCGAGTGCAGCGGACGGATCAAGCAACGGATGCAGACGCATCGCCGCAAACACCGTCAGGTACAACACCGCGATCCCGGTGCCTTGCAGCATCAATGCATAGTTGCTGTTGCGTCGGCGCAACCACCAGCCCAGCGCAAGCAGAGCCAACGCCGCTGCCGCGACGCCGGCGTACCGCAACTCGATCGGCACCACCATGCCTTCGGTGGCGTAACGCAGTAAAAATGCCAGACCGAAAAACAGCAGCACCACACCGACGCGCAGCACTGTATTGCCGCCAAACAGCCAGTTGCGCGCAGCGCTGATGCCGCGTTCGATCAGGTTCGGGCCACGGGGGTGGGCAGGTTGTTGTGGCGGTGCAGCAGGAGCCGGTTCGGCGCGCCAGACATCGGCGGGCAGCGGCTGGCTGGTTTCGCGGACGACGGCGGAAATCGGTTCGAGTTCGGGAGGCAGTTCCCAGATCAGTTCAGGGGTCAGGGCAGCCTGCTCAGCCATGTCGACAGGTTCGGCGACTGGCTCGGTTTCAGGTGACGGCGCAGGCGCATGCGAGGGCGAACCCTCCAGCACAAACAGCCGCTGAGCCACGCCTTGCAAGGCTTCGCGCACCTGCTCGAGTTGACGCTGTTGCTCCGCCGCCTGCGAGCCAAGGCGCGCAATGCGCAGCGCCTGGCCGATGACCAGCCCCAGCAGCGCACCCAACAGCGCGCCACTGAACGACTCGTCGAGCAGTCCACCGAGCACCAGCCCGATCAACATGAACATCCATTGCATGGTCGATATCCCTAAGCAGCCCCGGGGCGGGGCGAGTCCGGCGATGGCTTCAGTCTAGGCAGAAACCGTGTGGGAGCGAGCCTGCTCGCGAAGGCGGATTGTCAGCCAACATTTCTGTTTAAGTCGACGATCGCTTCGCGAGCAGGCTCGCTCCCACAGGGTAAGGCCGTGATTGATGCCTTTTAACCGGCGCTCAGTATATCGATCCGGCCCAACAAACGTTGGGCCTTGAGCAGATTTGTCGGGGAAAGTTACTCCAGCGCTTTCCAGATATCCGTGGCGTACTCGCGAATCGTCCGGTCGGAAGAGAACCAGCCCATCCGCGAGGTGTTGAGCACCGCCGAACGCCACCAGTTCTGCGAGTCATGCCAGTGCGCATCGACACGCTTCTGCGCTTCCCAATAGGAGTCGAAATCGGCGCAGACCAGGAAGCGGTCATAGTCGATCAGCGAGTCGATCAGGCCGGTGTAACGAGAGGTATCGTCCGGCGAGAACACACCGCTGCGAATCGCTTGCAGCACATCGTTCAAACGATGGGAGGCGGCGATGTCGGGTACGGCGCTGAACTCGTGGTTCTGCTTGCGCGCCTCAACCTGTTGCGCACTGAGACCGAAGATGAACATGTGCTCGGCACCGATGCGCTCGCACATTTCCACGTTGGCACCGTCGAGGGTGCCGATGGTCAGCGCGCCGTTGAGGCCGAACTTCATGTTACTGGTGCCCGACGCCTCGAAACCGGCGGTGGAAATCTGCTCGGACAAGTCCGCCGCCGGGATGATGCTCTCGGCCAGGCTGACGTTGTAATTGGGCAGGAACACCACCTTCAGCAGGCCGCGCACGGTCGGGTCGTTGTTCACCACCCGAGCGATGTCGTTGGTCAGCTTGATGATCAGCTTGGCCTGGTGATAACTCGCCGCCGCTTTACCGGCGAAGATCTTCACCCGTGGCACCCAGTCGACTTCCGGCTCGGCACGAATCGCCTGGTACAGCGCCACGGTATGCATCAGATTGAGCAACTGACGCTTGTATTCGTGAATACGTTTGACCTGCACGTCGAACATCGCTGCCGGGTTGACCGCGATCCCGAGGCGCTCGTGAATCAGATAGGCCAGCGCCTTCTTGCTGTGCAAACGCTGATCGGCGAAGGCTTTGCGGAACGCGGTTTTCTCGGCGAACGGCTCGAGTTCGAGCAGGCGCTCTTCAGGATGATCAAGCAGGTCCGGGCCGAGGGCATCGACCAGCATCGAAGTCAGTTCCGGGTTGGCCTGATACAGCCAGCGGCGGAAGGTGATGCCGTTGGTTTTGTTGTTGATCCGCTCCGGGTAGAGCTTGTGCAGTTCGGCGAATACGGTTTTGCGCATCAGTTGCGTATGCAGACCGGACACGCCGTTGACGCTGTGCGAGCCGAGGAACGCGAGGTTGCCCATGCGCACCCGGCGGCCGTTGTCTTCTTCGATCAGCGACACCGCGCGCAACACGTCGAAGTCATGAATGCCCTTGGCCCGCAACGAATCGATGTGCTGCGCGTTGATCAGATAAATGATCTGCATGTGCCGTGGCAGCATGCGTTCCATCAGCCCGACCGGCCAGGTTTCCAGCGCTTCCGGCAGCAGCGTGTGGTTGGTGTACGACAGAGTGTCGACGGTTACTTGCCATGCTGCGTCCCACGCGACGTCGTAGACGTCGACCAGTTGGCGCATCAGTTCTGCCACGGCGATTGACGGGTGAGTGTCGTTGAGCTGGATCGCCGCGTGATCACCCAGGGTCAGCACCGAGGTGTGCATGTTGCGATGACGGCGCAGCAGATCCTGCAGCGAAGCGGCGACGAAGAAGTATTCCTGACGCAGGCGCAGTTCTTGCCCGGCTTCGGTGCTGTCGGCCGGATAAAGGACGCGGGAGATACTTTCGGCGCGAGCCACTTCCGCCACGGCGCCCAGGTGGTCACCGGCGTTGAAGCGTTCCAGGTGCAGATCTTCCATGGCGCGGGCACGCCACAGACGCAGAGTGTTGACACTCGCCCCGCGCCAGCCGACCACTGGCGTGTCATAGGCAATTGCGCGCACGGTTTCCGCCGGCGACCAGACCTGACGAGTCTTGCCGGAGGCATCGGTGACGGTTTCGACGCTGCCGCCGAAGCCGATCGGGTACGCCACTTCCGGCCGTTCGAATTCCCAAGGGTTGCCGAAATCCAGCCAGTGTTCGGTCTGCTCCTGTTGCCAGCCATCGACGATCGCCTGACGGAACAAGCCGTGTTCATAACGAATGCCATAGCCATGGCCGGCGATGCCAAGGGTCGACATGCTTTCCATGAAGCACGCCGCGAGACGACCGAGGCCGCCGTTGCCCAGAGCCGCATCGGGCTCCAGCAGACGAATGCGTTCCAGATCGACGCCCAATTCGGTCAACGCTTCACGGGCGACGTCGAGCAGGCCGAGGTTGCTCAGGCTGTCGTAGAGCAAACGGCCGATGAGAAATTCCAGCGAGAGGTAATACACCCGCTTCTGGCCTTTGCGATAGATCTGTCGGGTGTGGTCCATCCAGTGTTCGACCATGTGATCACGCGCAGCCAGGGCGATGGCTTCGAACCAGTCATGGTCGAAGGCGTGATCGGGGTCTTTGCCCACGGCGTAGGTGAGTTTGGTCAGGACGGCGTCGCGGAATGCGGCCACCTCTGCTTCGCGAACTAGTGGTTCTTGAGTCATCAACAGGACCTCGAGCGAGCGGGAATTTTCTGAGCCTAGACGGTCTGACCGGCGCTAACGGCTCTGGTTCGGCAGTATTTGCGCGGACTGTGCGCCAGTGCGACATAACCCTGGCGGATGAGCCAATGAATGCAGGGGCCGTGCCGTCCTGTCGGGCAAAATGCGGCCGCTGCGAAAATATCCGGCGAAAGGTTGTTCAAAATTCCACCGCTCCCGGTATGATCGCGCGCCCTGATGCATACACGCCTGGTAACTCCCGATGATGAAGCCCAACCTGATCGCCGCCGCCGAGATTGATCGTCTCGATACGTGGGCCAAATATTCGGCACCGATGTGCGGCTCGTGCATGTCCAGCTGCTGCACGCTGCCGGTCGAAGTGAAGATCAAGGATCTGGTGCGCATCGGCGTGGTCGACGAGTTCGAACTGGGCGATCCGCCAAAGAACATCGCCAAGCGCCTGCAAAAGGAAGGTCTGGTCGAGCGCTTCAATCAAAAGTCGGGAATCTTCACCCTGCAGCGCATGAGCAACAACGACTGCTATTACCTGGATCGTAAAACCCGCTTGTGCACCATTTATGACAAGCGCCCGGACACTTGCCGCAACCACCCGAAGATCGGCCCGCGGCCGGGGTATTGCGCTTATAAGCCGAAAGAAGTCGAGCGGGTGCAGAATTTCCGGGCCATCGACAAATTTTGATCGCTGGTGAGGTTTTCGGCGGCTGATCGGCCGCTTTCGCGAGCAGGCTCGCTCCCACAATAGAGATCAGTGAACACAGATTTTGTGTGCACCCTAAATCCCCTGTGGGAGCGAGCCTGCTCGCGAAAGGGCCAGTGCAAACACTGCATAAACCCCAGACAAACAAAAACGCCCCCGGTCTCGCGACCGGGGGCGTTTTCTATTCCAGGGCTGGATTACGCCTTGGCTTTCTTCGCAGCGCGGGTACGCTCGCTTTCGTCGAGGATCTTCTTGCGAAGACGGATCGACTTAGGCGTAACTTCGCACAGCTCGTCTTCCTGGATGTATTCCAGAGCCTGTTCCAGGGTGAAGCGAACAGGTGGGACCAGAGCGATGGTTTCGTCTTTACCCGAAGCACGCATGTTGTCGAGCTTCTTGCCTTTGGTTGGGTTGACACCCAGGTCGTTGTCGCGGCTGTTCTGACCAACGATCTGACCGTTGTAGATCTCCTGGCCGTGTTCTACGAACAGCTTGCCACGAGCCTGCAGGGTTTCCAGCGAGTAGGTCAGAGCCTTGCCGGTTTCAACCGAAACCAGAACGCCGTTCTGACGGCCGGACATGTGGCCCGACTTCACTGGAGCGTAACGGTCGAAGATCGAGGTCAGGATGCCAGCACCGTTGGTCAGGGTCAGGAACTGGTTACGGAAACCGATCAGACCGCGAGCAGGGATGTTGTATTCCAGACGAACACGGCCCTTGCCATCCGGCACCATGTTGCTCAGGTCGCCCTTACGCAGACCCATCTCTTCCATGACCTTGCCCTGCGATTCTTCAGGGATGTCGATGGTGACGTTTTCGAACGGTTCCTGCTTCACGCCGTCAACTTCACGGATGATCACTTCAGGACGGCCCAGGGCCAGCTCGAAACCTTCGCGACGCATGGTTTCGATCAGTACCGAGAGGTGCAGCTCACCACGGCCGGAAACCTTGAACTTGTCAGCCGAGTCGCCTTCTTCAACGCGCAGTGCAACGTTGTACAGCAGCTCTTTGTCCAGACGATCCTTGATGTTACGGGAGGTCACGAACTTGCCTTCTTTACCGCAGAATGGCGAGTCGTTTACCTGGAAGGTCATGGAAACGGTTGGCTCGTCAACGGTCAGCGGCTTCATCGCCTCGACGGTGTTGATGTCGCACAGAGTGTCGGAGATGAACAGCTCGTCGAAGCCGCTGATGCAGACGATGTCGCCGGCAGCTGCTTCGTCAACGTCGATGCGGTGCAGACCGTGGTGACCCATCAGCTTCAGGATACGACCGTTGCGACGCTTGCCGTCGGCGCTGATAGCGACAACCGGGGTGTTCGGCTTGACGCGACCGCGAGCGATACGGCCAACACCGATAACACCCAGGAAGCTGTTGTAGTCCAGAGCGGAGATCTGCATCTGGAACGGACCGTCACGGTCAACGGCCGGAGGCGGAACGTGGTCGACTACCGCCTGGTACAGCGGAGTCATGTCTTCCGCCATGGCGGTGTGGTCCAGACCGGCAATACCGTTCAGGGCCGAAGCGTAAACAACCTGGAAGTCCAGTTGTTCTTCGGTAGCACCGAGGTTGTCGAACAGGTCGAAGATCTGATCCAGAACCCAGTCCGGACGCGCGCCTGGACGGTCAACCTTGTTGATCACCACGATTGGACGCAGGCCGGCTTCGAAAGCCTTCTTGGTCACGAAACGGGTTTGCGGCATAGGGCCGTCTTGAGCGTCAACCAGCAGCAGAACGGAGTCGACCATCGACATTACGCGTTCAACTTCGCCGCCGAAGTCGGCGTGGCCCGGGGTGTCCACGATGTTGATGTGGTAGCCGTTCCAGTTGATGGCGGTGTTCTTCGCCAGAATGGTAATACCGCGCTCTTTTTCCTGGTCGTTGGAGTCCATCACGCGCTCGTCGTTGAGCTCGTTGCGCTCCAGGGTGCCGGATTGACGCAGGAGTTTGTCTACCAGGGTGGTTTTACCGTGGTCAACGTGGGCAATGATGGCGATGTTGCGTAGATTTTCGATCACTTGTGTATCTCGATCAGAGGATTCGGTTTGCTGACAAGTCATGGCAGCGATTAGCAGTAGTGTCCGGCATGGCCGTTACAGCTTGACGGCGGTGTCGGGGGGCCGGTGACGCAGGCCACAGGCAAACAGCCCCGGGCACTTAGCTCGGTCGATAAACGCGCACATTGGCATGCCCCTCACTGAGCAAATGGTGGGCATGCAGGCGACTCATCACGCCTTTGTCGCAATACAGCAGGTACTGGCGAGTAGGGTCCAGTTCCTTGAAACGTGCGTTCACTGCATAGAACGGCATCGTCTGTACCTCTATGCCGGCGAGTTCCAGCGGGTCATCCTCGGCGGCATCCGGGTGGCGGATGTCGATGACGATCTGACCGGCCAGCGCTTCGCTGACTTCTTCAATCTGCAAATCCTGGCCCAATTCGTCGATCACCCGATCGATCGGCACCAGTTTGGCGTTGGCGAGCGCACGCTCGAGTACCGCCATGTCGAATTCTTTCTCTTCGTGCTCAACCCGGCCCCGCTTGGCGGCGGTCTTGGGGTTGACCGAAATCACGCCGCAGTATTCCGGCATGTGCCGGGCGAAATCGGCGGTGCCGATCTCGTTGGCGGTGTCGATGATGTCCTGCTTGTGCGCGACGATCAGCGGCCGCAGCACCAGCTTGTCGGTCACGCAGTCGATCACCGACAGGTTCGGCAGCGTCTGGCTCGACACCTGGGAGATCGCTTCACCGGTCACCAGTGCATCGATGTGCAGGCGTTCGGCGATCTCGGACGAGGCGCGCAACATCATACGCTTCAAAACCACGCCCATATGACTGTTATCGACTTTGCCGAGAATTTCGCCCAGCACTTCCTCGAACGGCACACTGACAAATAGCACGCGTTGCGAGCTGCCGTACTTCTTCCAGATGAAGTGCGCGACTTCCATCACGCCCAATTCGTGGGCACGCCCGCCGAGATTGAAGAAGCAGAAGTGCGCCATCAGGCCGCGACGCATGATCTGATAAGCCGCCACGGTCGAATCGAAGCCGCCGGACATCAATACCAGCGTTTGCTCCAACGCGCCGAGCGGATAGCCGCCGATGCCGTTGTGCTGGCTGTGAATCACGAACAACCGTTTGTCGCGAACTTCGATACGGACTTCGATTTGCGGCGCTTTAAGGTCGATTCCGGCCGCACCGCACTCGCGACGCAGCTTGCTGCCAACGTATTTTTCCACGTCCATCGAGCTGAACGCATGCTTGCCTGCGCGCTTGCAGCGGACCGAGAAAATCTTCCCGGCCAGCGCATCGCCGTAGTGCTGTTTGCACTTCTCGGTGATGTCGTCGAAGTCGCCCAGCGGGTACTCGTCGATCTGCAGAAAGTGCGCGATACCCGGCATGCAGGTCAGGCGCTCGCCCATCTCTTTCAAGGCTTTGGGGTCGGTAACGCGGGTTTCCAGCTCGAGATTGTCCCACACGCCGTTCACCACCACGGCCGGGTCCAGGTCACGGAGCACGGTGCGGATGTTCTTGGCCAACTGGCGGATGAATTTCGTCCGGACAGGTCGGCTTTTGATGGTGATCTCGGGGAAGACTTTTACGATAAGTTTCATGAAAACAGCGCGCGAACGGCCAGCCGAAAAAGGGGGGCGCGGATTATAGCGGAAATTGCTCAAGGTTTAACCAGTTAATGTGCAGAAGGTTTTGCGCGCACCAAAACAGGTCATTTATGGAGTTAAGCGCAACATTACGGGGCGGGATTTGTCGATTCAGTAGCCTGCGCACCTTAATAAGCGTGAATTTGGGGCAAAAAACCCATGCTGGGGCACTGGCATGCAATTTGCTCCCTTGTGAGGCAGGTTGCCTTGGCAGAGTATTCGCGCCGGCATCACCATTATTAAGGGCATCCACTACCCGCCCTAATTCACCCGGAGGACACTATGTCGAAGTCGGTTCAACTCATCAAAGATCATGACGTCAAGTGGATTGATCTGCGCTTCACGGACACCAAAGGCACTCAGCACCACGTGACCATGCCGGCTCGCGATGCGCTGGATGACGACTTCTTCGAAGTCGGCAAGATGTTCGACGGCTCCTCCATCTCCGGCTGGAAAGGCATCGAAGCCTCCGACATGATCCTGATGCCGGTCGACGAAACTGCCGTACTCGATCCGTTCACCGAAGACCCAACCCTGATTCTGGTGTGCGACATCATCGAGCCTTCGAGCATGCAGGGCTACGATCGCGACCCACGTGCGATCGCCAAGCGCGCCGAAGAGCACCTGAAAGCCACCGGTATCGGTGACACCGTATTCGCCGGTCCAGAGCCTGAGTTCTTCATCTTTGACTCGGTGAAATTCAAGTCGGACATCTCCGGCTCGATGTTCAAGATCTACTCCGAGCAAGGTTCGTGGATGTCCGACCAGGACATCGAAGGCGGCAACAAGGGTCACCGTCCAGGCGTGAAAGGCGGCTACTTCCCGGTTCCACCGTTCGACCACGACCACGAAATCCGTACCGCCATGTGCAACGCACTGGAAGAGATGGGTCAGTCGGTTGAAGTTCACCACCACGAAGTGGCGACTGCCGGCCAGAACGAAATCGGCGTCAAGTTCAACACCCTGGTGAAGAAAGCTGACGAAGTTCAGACCCTGAAATACGTTGTGCACAACGTTGCCGACGCTTACGGCCGCACCGCGACCTTCATGCCGAAGCCACTGTACGGCGACAACGGTTCGGGCATGCACGTACACATGTCGATCTGGAAAGACGGCAAGAACACCTTCGCAGGTGAAGGCTATGCCGGCCTGTCCGATACCGCTCTGTACTTCATCGGCGGCATCATCAAGCACGGTAAGGCGCTGAACGGCTTCACCAACCCGGCGACCAACTCCTACAAGCGTCTGGTGCCAGGCTTCGAAGCGCCGGTAATGCTGGCCTACTCGGCGCGCAACCGTTCCGCCTCGATCCGTATTCCATACGTGTCGAGCCCGAAAGCCCGCCGTATCGAAGCACGCTTCCCGGATCCGGCTGCCAACCCGTACCTGGCCTTCGCAGCACTGCTGATGGCCGGTCTGGACGGCATCCAGAACAAGATCCACCCAGGCGATGCTGCCGACAAAAACCTGTACGACCTGCCGCCTGAAGAGGCGAAAGAGATTCCACAGGTTTGCGGCAGCCTGAAAGAAGCCCTGGAAGAGCTGGACAAGGGCCGCGCCTTCCTGACCAAGGGCGGCGTGTTCTCCGACGACTTCATCGACGCTTACATCGCGCTGAAATCGGAAGAAGAAATCAAGGTTCGCACCTTCGTACACCCACTGGAATATGAGCTGTACTACAGCTGCTGATCCGGTAGCGCTGCGTAAAGTGGCGTGACACAAGAGGCCTCCTTCGGGAGGCCTTTTTTATTGCCCGGCGCAGCGCATTTTCCGTGTGGGAGCGAGCCCGCTCGCGAAAGCGGTGTGTCATTGAAGATGATGGTGACTGACGCGACGCCTTCGCGAGCAGGCTCGCTCCCACAGGGGATCTGTGGTGTCTGAATGATCTTTGGATGTGTCGCCAGTTGGGCCAACCGCCCCTCCTGTCCTATGCTGCTACCCATCGCTTCCAACCCCGGTCGATTTCATGGGTCGCACGTTTCTCTACATTCTGCTGCTGATCGCCCTGCCCGCCGCCGCGCAGATCTACAAGTACACCGACGCCAACGGCAACACGGCGTACAGCAATCAGCCGCCGGACGGCGTGCAGGCGCAACCGGTCGAGTTGCCACCGCTCAATCGGGTCGAGCCGCAAGCACCGAGTGCGCCGCAGGCACCCACCGCAGAACAACCGCAGCCACCGCGCAACGCCTATGAAATCCTTGAGCTCGCCGGTCTGCCCACTGACGAGGCGCTGCGCGCCAATAACGGCACCTTCACGGTCAATGTTCTGCTCAAGCCGCGCCTGCAACCGCCGCATCAATTAAGGCTGCTGCTCGACGACCAGCCCTATGGCCAGCCGAGCAACGTGCCGGTTCTGCAACTGGTGAATATCGATCGCGGCGAGCATCGCCTGGCCGTGCAAGTGATCGATGGCCAGACTGTCATCCAGCAGAGCCCGCCAGCCGTCTTCACCGTGCAACGGGTGCATACACCATGATCCGCGCGGGGCTGGCACTCATCCTGGCGCTGATGGCGCTGCCCGCCTCGGCGGAGGTCTTTACCTACATCGACGCGCAGGGCAACCGCGTCTACACCGACCAGCCGCGCGCCAACGCCAAGCGAGTGCCGATCGCGACGAGCAATCGCATGGCTGTCCCTGCCAGCACCGCAGCGCCGATCACCACAGCGAAAAAGTCCGCCGAACCAGCGCCCTTTCACTACGACATGCTGCGCATTCTGATCCCGGAGCCTGATGCCACTCTGCGCAGCAGCGCCGGCGAGCTGATCGTCAGCGTCACCAGCGAGCCCGGCCTGCAAAGCGGCCATCGTTATCGCCTGCTGCTGGATGGCAAGGCCACTGGCGAGCCCGGCGTCAGCCCGGTATTTGCGCTGAGCAATATCGATCGCGGCAGCCACAGCCTTTCGATCGAAATCCTCGACGCCGCCGGGCGTACCGTGGAACGCACCGCCAATCAGCCGTTCCACATGCTGCGCATTTCCCTGGCGCAGAAACGTCAGGTCAAACCCTGTGTCGCCGACGATTACGGCGTGCGCCCGGAATGTCCGCTCAAGGACAAACCTGCTGAGCCTAAAAACCCATTCCTGCGCTTCTTTTAACGCCTGCCGGGCATGCGCACCCTATTGGTGCACTAAACTGCATCTCGCCCACAACCCAACCCATTTTGGTTCGAAACTTCCCGTTTGAGCTGGCTTCGTGCCATACAAACGCGCGTCAAACGCCTGTTTCAGGGCTTAAACGCTTCTTTTCGGAGCCTTGGTTTGGTTTTTGCATTTTCCCGACATCAGCGCTTTGTTCTCGCGCACGCCTTGCTCCAAAAGGGGTCCAGATGACCATAAGCGACGCTATTCACCGTTTGCTGCTCGACAACCTGACCACGGCGACCATCCTGCTCGACGCCGAATTGCGCCTGGAGTACATGAACCCGGCGGCGGAGATGCTGTTGGCGGTCAGCGGTCAACGCAGCCACGGCCAGTTCATCAGCGAGCTGTTCACCGAATCCCCCGAGGCGCTCAATTCCCTGCGTCAGGCGGTGGAGCAGGCGCACCCGTTCACCAAGCGTGAAGCGATGCTCACCGCCCTGACCGGCCAGACGCTGACCGTGGATTACGCGGTCACGCCAATTCTCAGCAACGGCGAGACCTTGCTTTTGCTTGAAGTGCATCCGCGTGATCGCCTGTTGCGCATCACCAAGGAAGAGGCCCAGCTGTCCAAACAGGAAACCAGCAAGATGCTGGTGCGCGGCCTCGCCCACGAGATCAAGAATCCCCTCGGTGGCATCCGTGGTGCGGCGCAATTGCTCGCCCGCGAGCTGCCCGAAGACAGCCTGCGCGATTACACCAATGTGATCATCGAAGAGGCCGACCGCCTGCGCAATCTGGTCGATCGCATGCTCGGCTCGAATAAGTTGCCGTCGCTGGCCATGTGCAACGTCCACGAAGTGCTCGAACGCGTTTGCCATCTGGTCGAGGCCGAAAGCCAAGGCTGCATCACCCTGGTGCGTGATTACGACCCGAGCATTCCCGATGTATTGATCGACCGCGAGCAAATGATTCAGGCGGTGTTGAACATCGTGCGCAACGCGATGCAGGCGATCAGCAGCCAGAACGAGCTGCGCCTGGGCCGCATCAGCCTGCGCACCCGCGCCATGCGCCAGTTCACCATCGGCCACATCCGCCATCGTCTGGTGACCAAGATCGAGATCATCGACAACGGTCCGGGCATTCCGGCGGAACTGCAGGAAACCATTTTCTTTCCCATGGTCAGCGGCCGCCCGGACGGTACCGGGCTGGGCCTGGCCATTACCCAGAACATCATCAGTCAGCACCAGGGCCTGATCGAGTGTGAGAGCCATCCAGGCCACACCACCTTCTCGATCTTCCTGCCACTGGAACAAGGAGCCACATCGACATGAGCCGTAGTGAAACCGTGTGGATCGTCGATGACGACCGTTCTATCCGTTGGGTCCTGGAAAAGGCCTTGCAGCAGGAAGGCATGACCACCCAGAGCTTCGACAGCGCCGATGGCGTGATGAGTCGTCTGGCCCGGCAGCAGCCGGACGTGATCATTTCCGATATCCGCATGCCGGGCGCCAGTGGCCTGGATCTGCTGGCGCGGATTCGCGAACAGCACCCACGGCTGCCGGTCATCATCATGACCGCTCACTCCGATCTGGACAGCGCTGTCGCCTCGTATCAGGGCGGCGCTTTCGAGTATCTGCCCAAGCCGTTCGACGTCGATGAAGCGGTGTCGCTGGTCAAGCGCGCCAATCAACATGCGCAGGAACAGCAAGGCCTGGAAGTCGTGCCAGCCCTGACCCGTACCCCGGAAATCATCGGCGAAGCGCCGGCGATGCAGGAAGTGTTTCGCGCCATCGGGCGCTTGAGCCACTCCAACATCACCGTGCTGATCAACGGCGAATCCGGTACCGGTAAAGAACTGGTGGCCCACGCCCTGCACCGCCACAGCCCCCGCGCGGCCTCGCCGTTCATTGCCCTGAACATGGCGGCGATTCCCAAGGATCTGATGGAATCGGAACTGTTCGGCCACGAGAAAGGCGCGTTCACCGGCGCGGCAAACCTGCGTCGCGGTCGTTTTGAACAGGCGGACGGCGGCACGCTGTTCCTTGATGAAATCGGCGACATGCCGGCGGACACACAGACTCGCCTGCTGCGCGTGCTGGCCGATGGCGAATTCTATCGCGTCGGCGGTCATGTGCCGGTCAAAGTCGATGTGCGCATCATCGCCGCGACCCACCAGAATCTCGAAACGCTCGTCCACGCCGGCAAGTTCCGTGAGGACCTTTTCCACCGCCTCAACGTGATCCGCATCCACATCCCGCGCCTGTCGGATCGTCGCGAAGACATTCCAACCCTGGCCCGGCACTTCCTCAGCCGCGCCGCGCAGGAACTGGCGGTCGAGCCGAAGCTGCTGAAAAGCGAGACCGAGGAATACCTGAAAAACCTGCCGTGGCCGGGCAACGTGCGCCAGTTGGAGAACACCTGCCGCTGGATCACCGTCATGGCCTCCGGCCGTGAAGTGCACATCAGCGATTTGCCGCCGGAACTGCTCAACCTGCCGCAGGATTCGGCGCCAGTGACCAACTGGGAACAGGCCCTGCGCCAGTGGGCCGATCAGGCGCTGGCCCGTGGCCAGTCGAGCCTGCTCGACAGCGCAGTGCCAGCGTTCGAGCGGATCATGATCGAGACGGCACTGAAGCACACCGCAGGGCGTCGACGAGATGCGGCGGTGTTGCTGGGTTGGGGGCGGAACACCTTGACGCGCAAGATCAAGGAACTGGGGATGAAGGTTGATGGTGGGGATGATGACGAGGGGGAAGAGGGTTAACGCTTAAGGATTGTCGTGTACTCAGGATCGATCCCCCTCCCCAGCCCTCTCCCCCGAGGGGGAGAGGGGGAAGGGAGCCGATCTCGGGTGGTTTCGAGGCCTGAGTTCGGCTCGGTATCTCAGGTCGGCGTAACTTGACCGGGCACCTCGGTCAGTCCCCTCTCCCTCTGGGAGAGGGTTAGGGTGAGGGCTACCGTGCACCGCATCAATGCACAATGACCCGCGATCGCGCACAGCCGTATCGCCACAATCACTCCTGAAAACACTGAAAAACCCTTCATTCAAAAACGCGAAAGCCCCGAGTCCCGGGGCTTTCGCGTCCCCAAAGTGTTTTTTGTTTCGGCAAATTAAAACCTGGCACGCCCCCTGCAGTACCTGTCTCAGGTGATTCGTTTCACCACCCGTTTCGGGGACCTTGGTACAGGCAGGCCGGGGATTCCCCTCTTTACATCGGGCTCACAGCGCAAAGCGGTGAGCCCACCCTTTTGGGATCCTTGGTACAGGCAGGCCGGGGGTTCCCTCTTTACACCGGGCTGACGCCGCAAGCGAAGCCCATGCTTTTGGGAACCCTGATACAGGCAGGTCAGGGATTCCCGCTTTTACACCTCCAGCCGAGGTGTTCAGCTCGGCGCTAATCAAGCTTTGGACGTTTGGGCAAATGGTGCAGGGGCTGGTTCTGCCGCCCCGAGTCATATTCCCGTATTAGTGCTTCAAGCCTGTCCAGCATTTTCCCGGGGCTGGGTTCATTGATCAGAATGTCCTTCATCCTTGCCTGTTCGCTTGGCTCAGCCTTCGTATAGATATCCAGAAACCACCACACCCGTCGCTGTAAAAGTGGATACTCAACGTGAAATTCAGGTGTACGGCTCAGCTTCCGGATTCCATTGAGCACGTCACTTCCTGCTCCGCCGAAACTGTCCCAGAGCTTCAATTTTCCGGACAACTCCAATGGCGGCACATTGCGCAGCCACAGGTTTGCCGAGCGATCATTACTTTCAACTCCCAGCCAGATATCGGTGCCTGTTTTTATACGCGCATGTATCAGCCGGCGGAGCGAAGCCGGATCCGTAATTGGATTGCCGATGAAATTGAAGCCGGTTCTGAGTTCAACGGACTCGGGAATCGACGTAATGCGGTTGTTCGCCAGGTTCAACACTTTCCCGGGAATCTCGTCGGTGATGCCCTCCGGAAATTTGTCTAGCAATGCATTGGAAAGATTCAGCTCCTGCAGTGCAGTCATTCCTTTGAGTGAAGGTGCGACAGAAAGCGCATTGTTGCCGAGCCTTAATACTTCCAGTGTTGACCACCCGCTGTCGGCATCAAGACCGAAAGGGATTCGGCGTATACCAGCTCCTGTCAGGTCCAGCACACGCAACTCGGTCATCCCGGAAATATCAGGATCCGTTTGCAAGAAATCGTTCTGGCGTTGAACAGGTACGCCAAAGCGCAACGGACCGGGCAAACCATTCACCTCTGGCCCCGGTGTGCTACCAAGCCTCAACACCTGGAGTCTGGTCATGTCCCTCACCGAAAAATCAGCCTGTAGGTCACAATCCTGCAGGCTCAGTTCTCGTAAATGGGGGAGCCTTTTTAATTGCTCGGTAAAGCGCGAATCCACCCTGAATCTTGAATAACTCATATCCATAAGGAACAGTCCGGCCCCTGAGCTTCTACTGGTGATCATCTGGCTGGCTATCGTCAGACTTTCAATGTTGGGAAACTGCGCAAAAAACACTTCCGGGTCCAGCGGCGCATGCCCTCTTAAAGAAAGAGAAACGACGGACTTGAACTTCAATGAAAGCAGCCTATCGACTGGCCATAGCGTGAGATTGATATCCAGTTTGTAACCCGTTAGCCGCCCATTACTATAAACCTGCTGATCAGGCGCACCTTGCCACTTGTGCACTTGGCGTAGCGTGTTCCACATGGCAATCGCCTCAGTTATTTCATGGGACTGTAAAGCGTGATTCTGGTGGTACGGGATGCTGACGTGTTTGATGTCCAGCTGAGGAAGCCCAAGCTGAATGTGCTTGAGTTCAAGCTCTGCCACGTCCTTGTCATCGAACCGGGCAATGAACGCATCTGCGTCCTGATCGGCAATTTCCGGAAGATATTTCCGAACCTGCGCCAAGGTTGTTGGCTCAACGACCGCGCGCGGGTACCAGTAACCGGTGTCGGGGTTGCGCAGAAGCACCGGTCCGGACGCAAGCAACTCGCTTGGACGTCGGGCACGATATAAACCTGTGACCGGATCCGTCGCGACAGGCACAAGATCGCCGTTGGCCAGGTCAGCGTATATTCGCTTCCCGATCACACGCAAACCATCAGTGTTGACCTGTGGAAGTATCGCTCGGGCGTTGGTGACGTAATTGTCGAGCGAAGCCTGGGGCTCGGGAGGGCGGGCGCCCTCCGGCATCGCATGAACCACAACTGCAGAAGGGAGTACGCCATCGATAGTTGCATCGCTGGATGAGCCGGCACGCGGCTGTGAAATATCCTGCGTAAGATTCGAGTCGCCGCCTCTGCGACCCAAGTGGCCCTGCAGAGAAGCGTCCGCATCCGTCGACCGATGCGGGCTGCCGGAAGCGTCCACGTGGCTGCTGCCACCGCGAGGGGGTTTTACTGGCATATTTTTTCATCCTTGAAAATAGTCTCCGGCATTGATGCCGGAGGAAATGGGGGTTGGCATACTGAACACAGGCAGGCTGAAGATTCCTGCGATAACACAGACTTCACGTGCTCTTGCGAGTCATTCGAGCCTTGGGCGCTTGGACGGTGGATGCAGCGGCTGATTCTGTCGCCCTCCGTCATAGCTGCGGATTTCATTCTCCAGACGATCCAGCATTCTTCCGGGACTCGTTTCCGTATGAAGAATGGCGTCAAGCCTGGCCCGCTCGTTGACGTCGGCCCCGTCATAAATTTCCAGAAACCACCAAACGCGCCGCTGCAACAGCGGGCGTTCAACGTGAAACTCGGGCGTTCGACTCAGCCGACGAAGAATTCCGGTCACTGCCAGTGGCATCGCGGCGTTATGCCTGTCCCACAGCGCTTGTTTTTCGGCTATCTGTTCCTGTGGCACATTGCGGAGCCAGAGATCGGCAGATACGTCGCTGCTTTCCTGTCCAAGCCAGATATCGGTGCCTGTCTCTACACGTGCTCGTATCAACCGCCGTAGAGAGGCCGGGTCCGTTACAGGATTGCCGATGAGATTGAAGCCCGCTCTGAGCTCAACGGATTCGGGAATCGACCTGATATGATTGTCAGCAAGATTCAATTCTTTTGCGGGAATCCTGTCGGTAATGCCCTCGGGAAATCTTTGCAATCGTGTATTGGAAAGATCCAGCTCCTGCAGTGCGGTCATGTTTTCGAGTGAAAGGCTGTTCGCAAGCGGATTGCCCCCCAGTCTTAACACTTCCAGCTTCGACGCCACATCGATGGTCTCAAGACCGGAAGGCAGCAGGTGTATTCCGGTGCGGCTCAGATCCAGCACCCGCAGTTCAGTCATCCCTCTGAGGTCAGCTGCCACTTGCAAAAAGGTGACTTGCTCCTGATGCTGCATTTGCATGTGGAGGCTATTCACCGGCGGCTCGAATGTATTGCAAAGCCAAAGCTCATGTAGCCTGGCAAGGCCTCGTACCGAAAAGTCAGACGTCAATTCACAGTCCTGCAGGTGCAGCCTTTGCAAACGCGGGAATTTTTTCAATTGCTCGGCAAAGCGCGAATCCAGACTGAATTTTGAATGAACCCGTTCTATCACGTTCCATCCTTGAAACCGCCCTTCCACTTCGATTACCTGACTGGTGATCGTCAGAGTTTCAAGGTTGGGAAATTGTGCGCAAAACACGTCCGGGTCCAGCCGCCCACGGCCTCTCAAAGTCAAAGAAACGACTGAGCCGAATTTCAAGGAAAGCGGCTTTGCAACTGGCCATATTGTCAGATCGATTTCCAGCTTGAAGCCCACGAGCCGCCCATCACGGTAGACCCGCTGATCGGGCTGACCTTGCCATTTGTACAACTGGCGAAGCGTCGTCCACATATTCCACGCCGCACGAAACTCCTGGTCCGATGTAATGCGAGCTCGACTGAACGGCATTTCAAAACGCGTCGAGTCCAATTGCGCAATCCCAAGCTGGATATGCTTGAGCTCAAGCTCTGCCACGTCCTTGTCATCAAACCGGGCGATGAAGGCATCTGCGTCCTCGTCGGTCGTGTCGGGGAGGTATTTGCGGATCTGTTCCCGGGTAGTTGGCTCCGCGACTTCACGCGCATACCAAAGTCCGCTGTCCACATCGCGCAGCATCACCGGGCCGGATGGGAGCAACTCGCTTGGCCGCCGGGCTCGATACAAGCCCGTCGCAGGATCCACTGCGACAGGCACCAGGTCGCCGTTGACCAGATCTGCATATGTTCGCCGACTGATCACCCGCAAACCTTCGCTGTTGACCTGTGGAAGTATCGCTCGGGCGTTGGTGACGTAATTGTCCAGCGAAGGCTGGGTGGCGGGAGGGCGAATACCCTCAGCGATTGTGCGAACCACAACGGCCGCGGTGGGGGGTACGGCATCCAGGGTCGCGTCAATGGAGGATGTGGCGCGCGGCTGCGAATGAACCTGAGCGATACTCACATCGACGCCTGTGCGACCCAAGTGGCCGGGAAGCGAAGTCTCCACGTCCGCAGACCGGTGCGGGCCGCCCGAGGCGTCCACGTGGGTACCGCCACCGCGAGGGGGTTTTACTGGCATATTTTCATCCTTGAAAAAGACGCCCCCTGCATTCCTGCAAGGGGACGACGGGTTTCGGCATCCTGCCGTTTGGAGGGACGAACGATAGCGTGCACGAGCACGTGCTGGAGATGGGAAAGGAAGACGGTCGCAGTGGGAAACGACCTCAAATAGTGTGGGAGCGCGCCCCAGTGATGAAGAAGTGCCGCTAGGGCTCGCTCAAACGGATCTCCAGTCGCCAGCGATCATCGACCTCGCTACCGACCCAGTCGCCCCGCAACGGACGCGCTGCCAGCACCGTCAGCAACAATCCGCCATCACTCTTGCGCGTGCGCCAGTTGACGTCCTTGCCGTTGAGCCTGAGCTGGCCTTTCTGCGGTCGACCTTCGGCCTGAAACAGCAGCGCGACGGTGCCGTCGATGATCTCGCCGTGCAGCTTCGGCTCATTGTTGAACCACACCACCAGGCCGCCATCGGTAACCTCGACCTGCTCCAGCATGCTCGGATCCGGCGTGGTCAGCCGGCCGATCATCAAGCCGATCATCAAGCCGACAATCGCCAGCGAGCCGATGACTCGCGGGAATAGTTTCGAACGGTTGTCCACAGGCGGCGTAGAATGCCGCTCATCTTTACCTTCGGAGCCGTGCATGTTTCACGTCATCCTTTTTCAACCAGAAATTCCGCCGAACACCGGCAACGTTATCAGGCTGTGCGCCAACAGCGGCTGCCACCTGCATTTGATCGAACCACTGGGTTTCGAGATGGACGACAAGCGCCTGCGCCGTGCCGGTCTCGACTACCACGAATATGCCACGTTGCAGCGTCACGCTGACTTGGCCAGTTGTCTGGAAAGTCTGGGCAACCCGCGCGTGTTCGCCTTCACCACCAAAGGTTCGCGGCCGTTCCATGATGCCGCGTTCGTGCCCGGCGATGCGTTTCTGTTCGGCCCGGAAAGTCGTGGCCTGCCAGCGGACGTGCTCGATTCCCTGCCCGGCGAACAGCGCCTGCGCCTGCCAATGCGCGAAGGCTGCCGCAGCCTGAACCTGTCCAACACCGTGGCGGTCGCCGTGTACGAAGCGTGGCGGCAGAACGACTTCAAGTAACGCCGCAAAACAAATGTGGGAGCGAGCCTGCTCGCGATTACGGAGTGTCAGTCAACATTGATGTGTCTGACAGACCGCTTTCGCGAGCAGGCTCGCTCCCACATGGGGTATTGCTGAACCGTCTTACTGAACGGTCGGGGTCTCGCCGCTTTCCTGCATGCGCTGCAGCTCTTGCGCGTACAGGGCATCGAAGTTCACCGGGGCCAGCATCAGCGCCGGGAACGAGCCACGGGTAACCAGGCTGTCCAGGGTCTCGCGGGCATACGGGAACAGGATGTTCGGGCAGAATGCTCCCAAGGTGTGGCTCATCGAAGCCGCGTCCAGGTTCTTGATCAGGAAGATACCGGCCTGTTGCACTTCAGCGATGAAGGCCACTTCTTCACCGTTTTTTACGGTAACGGAAAGGGTCAGCACCACTTCGTAGAAGTCGCCTTCCAGCGCTTTTTGGCGAGTGTTCAGATCCAGACCGACCGCCGGATCCCACTGCTGGCGGAAGATCGCCGGGCTTTTCGGGGCTTCGAAGGACAGGTCGCGTACGTAGATGCGCTGCAAGGAGAATTGCGGTGCGGTTTCTTCTTCGCTGGCTGCAGTGTTCTGTTGGTCAGTCATCTCAGATCCTTATCGATCTTGGGTCTTTTAGGGAGTGCTGTACGTGGGTGCAGCCGTTCAGCCCTTGAGCAGCGCGTCGAGTTTGCCGGCGCGTTCCAGGGCGTATAAATCATCGCAACCGCCGATGTGCTTTGCGCCGATCCAGATCTGCGGCACGGACGTGCGCCCGGCCTTTTTGGTCATTTCGGCACGCAGCTGCGGCTTGCCATCGACCTTGATCTCTTCGAAGGCCACGCCTTTGTTCTCGAGCAGGTACTTGGCGCGCGAGCAGTAAGGGCAGTAATCGCTGGAGTAGACGATGACTTTGTTCATGTCATTTCACCAGCGGCAGGTTGTCGCCCTTCCAGCTGGAAATCCCGCCGGACAGCTTGGCGGCGGTGAAGCCGGACTTCATCAGCTCGCGGGCGTGGGTGCCGGCGGTCTGACCGAGGGCGTCGACCAGAATGATGGTCTTGGCCTTGTGTTTTTCCAGCTCGCCGACGCGGGCAGCCAGTTTGTCCTGAGGGATGTTCACCGCGCCGACGATGTGGCCAGCGGCATAATCCTTGGCCGGACGGATGTCCACCACCACGCCTGCGTCTTTATTGACCAGTGCGGTCAGTTCGCCGGTGCTCAGGCTCTTGCCGCCGCCCTGCATCGTGTGCGCCAGCAACAGAGCCAGAAGTACGACGAAGATACCGACAAGAATGTAGTGGTTAGTGGCAAATTCAATCAGGTGAGCAACCATCGAAGGAGGTTCCAGGGCGTTAAAATGTCGGCCAGTATACACAGCCACTATGGTCGGCCAAACCCCGTCCGGCGGTGACGCGGTCGGAACTTCGCTTTAAACTCCAACTCCGTTTTCCATCGCCCTCTTCTTTATCAGCCACGAGTGGATTCCATGACGACTACGCCCAAACCTTTGGTCCTGATGATTCTCGACGGCTTCGGTCACAGCGACAGCCCCGAATCCAATGCCGTGTTCGCGGCGAAGAAACCTGTGCTGGATCGTCTCTGGGCCACGGTGCCGAACGGCTTGATTTCGGGCAGCGGCATGGACGTCGGCCTGCCGGACGGCCAGATGGGCAACTCGGAAGTCGGCCACATGAACCTCGGCGCCGGGCGCGTGGTATATCAGGACTTCACCCGCGTGACCAAAGCGATCCGCGACGGCGAATTCTTCGAAAACCCGACCATCTGCGCCGCTGTCGATAAAGCCGTGGCCGCCGGCAAAGCCGTGCACTTTATGGGGCTGCTGTCCGATGGCGGCGTGCACAGCCACCAGGATCACCTGATCGCCATGGCCGAACTGGCCTTCAAGCGCGGCGCCGAAAAAATCTACCTGCACGCCTTCCTCGATGGCCGCGACACGCCGCCGAAAAGCGCTGCTTCGTCGATCGAACTGCTCGACGCGACTTTCCAGGCACTCGGCAAGGGCCGCATCGCCAGCATCATCGGCCGCTACTTCGCCATGGACCGTGACAACCGTTGGGATCGCGTCGCCCAGGCCTACAACCTGATCGTCGACGGCAACGGCGAATTCAACGCCGCCACCGCTCAGGAAGGTCTTGAAGCTGCCTACGCCCGTGGCGAAAGCGACGAGTTCGTCAAAGCCACCTCCATCGGCGAGCCGGTAAAAGTCGAGGACGGCGATGCCGTGGTGTTCATGAACTTCCGTGCCGACCGCGCTCGCGAGCTGACCCGCGTGTTCGTCGAAGACGATTTCAAGGAATTCGCGCGCGCCCGCCAGCCAAAACTGGCCGGTTTCGTCATGCTGACCCAGTACGCCGCAAGCATTCCGGCACCGTCGGCCTTCGCCGCCGGCAGCCTGGAAAACGTCCTCGGTGATTACCTGGCGAAAAACGGCAAGACCCAGCTGCGCATCGCTGAAACCGAGAAGTATGCCCATGTGACCTTCTTCTTCTCCGGCGGTCGCGAAGAACCGTTCCCGGGCGAAGAGCGCATCCTGATCCCGTCGCCGAAAGTCGCTACCTATGACCTGCAGCCGGAAATGAGCGCCCCGGAAGTCACTGACCGCATCGTCGACGCCATCGAAAACCAGCGCTACGACGTGATCGTGGTCAACTACGCCAACGGCGACATGGTCGGCCATAGCGGCGTATTCGACGCGGCGGTGAAGGCGGTCGAGTGCCTGGACACCTGCGTCGGTCGCATCGTCGAGGCGCTGGACAAGGTCGGTGGCGAAGCGCTGATCACGGCCGACCACGGCAACGTCGAGCAAATGGCCGACGAATCCACCGGTCAGGCGCATACCGCGCACACCACCGAGCCGGTGCCGTTCATCTACGTCGGCAAACGCGACCTGAAAGTGCGCGAAGGCGGCGTGCTGGCGGACGTGGCACCGACCATGCTGATGCTGCTGGGCCTGGAAAAACCGGCGGAGATGACTGGCACTTCGATCCTCGTATAAACACTGATAATCCCTGTGGGAGCGAGCCTGCTCGCGAATACGGTGGATCAGTCGACAGCGATGTCGCCTGACGCACCGCTTTCGCGAGCAAGCTCGCTCCCACATTGGTTTTGCGGTGTTTTTCTGTCCAGTTATCACACAGCCCCAATTGGGCGTTTTTTTTGCAGCCTCGGGCGGGCATACTAGGCCGTCCCTTACCCTGGTGCCGCCCGCCCCTATGCTTCGCGTCCTGATCGCCCTTGCTCTGACCTGTCTGCTCCAGCCGGCCTTCGCCGACGAGCGCGCGCAAACCCAACAGCAGTTGGACGCCACGCGTCAGGATATCGCCGAGCTGAAAAAACTCCTGGGCAAGCTGCAGGAAGAAAAGTCCGGCGTACAGAAAGAGCTCAAGGGCACTGAAACCGAGATGGGCAAGCTGCAGAAGCAGGTCGACGCGCTGCAGAAAGAACTGCAGAAAAGCGAATCCGAGCTACAGCGGCTCGATGCAGAGAAAAAAAAACTCCAGAGCGCGCGCACTGAACAGCAGCGACTGATCGCCATTCAGGCCCGAGCGGCGTACCAGAACGGCCGCCAGGAATACCTCAAGCTGCTGCTCAATCAGCAGAACCCCGAGAAGTTCGCCCGCACCCTCACCTATTACGACTACCTGAGCCAGGCCCGCCTGGAGCAGTTGAAGAACTTCAACGAAACCCTGCGCCAACTGGCCAATGTCGAAAAAGACATTGGCCTGCAGCAGGCGCAGTTGCTGGTGCAGAAAAGCGACCTCGACACTCAGCGCGAAGCACTCGAGAAGGTCCGCAAGGAACGCCAGCAGGTTCTCGCCAAGCTAAATGACGACGTGAAAGCCCGCGATCAAAAGCTGGCCGCCCGCGAGCAGGATCAGGCAGACCTGTCTAAAGTCCTTAAAACCATCGAAGAAACCCTGGCGCGCCAGGCTCGTGAGGCAGAAGAAGCGCGGCAGAAAGCGCTGATGGCCCAGCAGGAAGCGGAAAAAAAGCGTTTGCGTGAGGCGCAGGCTGACAACAGCGACGCCCCACGAAAACCCGCCAGATCAAGCCCCGGCGCGCTGGTATCGAGCAGCGGCGAAACCTTTGGCGGGCCTTTTGCTGCAACCCGGGGAAAACTTCCGTGGCCGGTTGATGGTCGATTACTCGCACGCTTCGGTGAAAGCCGTGGCGACGACGCCCGCACCAAGTGGGATGGTGTGATGATCAGCGCCTCCGCCGGCAGCCAGGTGCACGCAGTACACGGTGGGCGCGTGGTATTTGCCGATTGGCTGCGCGGTGCCGGTTTGCTGGTGATTCTCGATCACGGCAACGGTTTTCTCAGTCTTTACGGCCACAACCAGACGCTGCTTAAGTCGGCGGGTGATGTGGTCAAGGCTGGCGAGTCGATTTCCACTGTCGGTAACAGTGGCGGTCAGGACACGCCAGCGCTGTATTTCGCAATTCGTCAGCAGGGTCACCCGAGTGATCCGGCGCAATGGTGTCGTGCGCAAGGATAAGCGCACCATCTAATTCAGGAGTTCGTTCGACATGCTGCATTTGTCCCGCCTTACCTCGCTGGCCCTGACGATCGCCCTGGTGATCGGCGCGCCTCTGGCGTTCGCCGCGCAACCGGCCCCGACCGTCGCTCCGGCAGGCACTGCCGCGACCGCCAAGGCGCCGTTGCCGCTGGAAGAGCTGCGCACCTTCGCCGAGGTCATGGACCGGATCAAAGCCGCCTATGTCGAGCCTGTAGACGACAAGACCCTGCTGGAAAACGCGATCAAGGGCATGCTCAGCAACCTCGATCCGCATTCAGCCTACCTTGGCCCGGAAGACTTCACCGAACTGCAGGAAAGCACCAGCGGTGAATTCGGCGGCCTGGGCATCGAAGTCGGCGCCGAAGACGGTTTCATCAAGGTCGTCTCGCCGATTGACGACACCCCGGCGTCGAAGGCCGGCATTCAGGCTGGTGACTTCATCGTCAAGATCAACGGCCAGCCAACGCGTGGCCAGACCATGACTGAAGCCGTCGACAAGATGCGCGGCAAGATCGGCCAGAAAATCACCCTGACCCTGGTTCGCGACGGCGGCACGCCGTTCGACGTGACCCTGGCCCGTGCAGTGATTCAGGTCAAGAGCGTCAAGGCGCAGCTGCTGGAATCGGGCTACGGCTATATCCGCATCACCCAGTTCCAGGTCAAGACCGGCGAAGAAGTCTCCAAGGCTCTGGCCAAGCTGCGCAAGGACAACGGCAAGAAGCTCAACGGCATCATTCTCGACCTGCGCAACAACCCGGGCGGCGTGCTGCAATCGGCGGTGGAAGTGGTCGACCACTTTATCACCAAAGGCCTGATCGTCTACACCAAGGGCCGCATCGCCAACTCCGAATTGCGCTTCTCCGCCACCGGCAAGGACGAAAGCGAAGCGGTGCCGATGGTCGTGCTGATCAACGGTGGCAGTGCCTCGGCTTCGGAAATCGTCGCCGGCGCCCTGCAGGACCAGAAACGTGCCGTGGTCATGGGCACCACCAGTTTCGGCAAGGGCTCGGTGCAGACCGTGCTGCCGCTGAACAACGACCGCGCGCTGAAGATCACCACCGCGCTGTATTTCACGCCGAACGGCCGCTCGATCCAGGCTCAGGGCATCGTGCCGGACATCGAAGTGCGCCGCGCGAAGATCACCAACGAAGCCGACAGCGAGTACTTCAAGGAAGCCGATCTGCAAGGTCACTTGGGCAACGGCAACGGCGGCGCCGACAAACCGAGCGGTTCCGGCGGCAAGGCCAAAGCGATGCCGCAGGATGACGATTACCAGTTGGCCCAGGCCCTGAGCCTGCTCAAAGGCCTGAGCATCACTTCCGGCCGCTGAGGATGTTGCTGCGTTCCCTCTGCGTTCTGCTGTGCTGTCTGGCGGGTTTTGCCCAAGCAGAGCCCGCCAGCTCCTCGCCGCACAAAGCCTACCTGACATTGATCATCGACGACCTGGGGCAGAGCCTGCCCCGGGATCGTCGCGTGCTCGCCCTGCCCGGCCCGGTCACGGCGGCGATCATGCCCGACACCCCTCACGCCACCGAGCTTGCCCGCGAAGCCCATCGCGCCGGCAAGATCGTCATCCTGCACATGCCCATGGATCCGGCCACCGGGCCGTACGCCTGGCACCCCGAACTGCCCATCGAAGAGCTGCAGAAACGCCTGAATGCCGCGTTTGAAAAAGTCCCGTTCACCGCCGGCATCAACAATCACATGGGCAGCCGCATGACCGCCCAGCCTGCGGCGATGGCGTGGTTGATGGCTGAGTTGCAGCGTCGGCACAAGTTCTTCGTCGACAGCCGCACCAGCGCGCAGACCGTCGCAGCGCAGCAGGCGCAGAAAATCGATCTGGCCAGCGTTTCCAGAGATGTGTTTCTCGATGATGAGCGCACCGAAGCGGCCATTGCCACTCAGTTGCAGACCGCGATCGCCCTGGCGCACAAACAGGGTTCAGCGGTGATGATCGGCCATCCGTATCCGCAGACCCTGGCGGTGCTGGAGCGCGAATTACCCAAGCTCAAAGCGCAAGGCATCGACTGGATCGATATCCGGCAGATGATCAGCGTGCGCAGCAACCGCGCCATGGCTGGCCATGGCAAGGATGGCGTCTACCGGTAACACCCGTGACGCTGGCACATACATAGTTACCACCCGCTAACTACCCCCGTTTCCGATAGTGCGACCTGCAACGGGTCGCGACGCCCTCGCGTCGCCTTTAACTATCAGGAATCATCATGACTATCGAAGACAATATCGCAGCGCTGCCACGGCAAATGGAACCGATCATTCAAGACAGCCTGCTGATCAGCTTCACCACGGAGTTCAATCGGGTCTGGAGCAGCAACGGCTCGAAAGCAAAACCCGCCACCTTCTGGCGCCCTGCCCCCGGCCCGGATGCACTGCCCGGCTATTTCCCGCTGGGCGATGTGCTGATCCCCGGCGATGCCAATATCAATGGCGAAGTAGTCGCGGCCGTGGTCTGCGAGAGGGATTTGAAAGGAGTCGCAAACGCCAGAGGCAAGGCACTGGCGCGCCCTGTCGATTTTGAACTGGTCTGGAAAGAAACCGGGGCTCCCAACGTTGCGCGCCTGTCGATCTGGCGCCCTTTGGCACCTGTCGGTTACGTCGCCTTGGGGCAGGTCTGCACCAACGATCATTGCAAACCTTCTCTGAACTCAATGCGTTGCGTCAGGGTCGACCTCGTCGTCGCAGCGAACCTCGGCGAGTTGATCTGGAATGACAAAGGTAGCGGCGCCAAAATGAGTTTCAGTGCCTTCGCCATCGAACCGCCGACTGCGGCAGCAGGCGATATCCTGTTTGCAGCGGGCACATTTGCCGGCATTCAGGGCTACGGCAAGCCTGCGGCACCATCATCGGCGTACGCGTTGCGCATGCAGATCCCTGTGCAACTGAGCGAACCGCCACAGGCTCCGGTTCTCGGTGGATATGCCAAGCCACCCGAAAGCGAACCCGCCACGGTCACACATGTTGCCCGCCTGCCCTGGTTCGCGGTGAGAGACCATGCGCATCCCGGTGAGCAGTTTCGCAACTCACCTTACTACGCACTCAAAAGGACCGACCAATACGTGCTCATCGGTTATGAGCGCAATGAGTCGGACACATACCGCGCGAAAAAATGGACTGCGCCGCGCGCGCAGAGCGCCGTGACGATGCGGATGTTCCATAGCTTCACCGCGATGGAAATTGTAAAAGCCTGGCCATCCGTGCCTCTGAGCGACATCCGCATGACCAGATTCTCGGCGTGCCTGCCGAAGGCCCTGACCCATACTGAAGCGTCTTCCAACGGCTGGAACGAGCTGCGACCGCAGATCGTGATTGCCATGGTGCCAAAACAATCAGCCGTAGCGGTCTATCAGATGCAAAGCCATTACGAACTGGTGAGGGAAGACGGTACTCAAGTGGCGGTCGATTTCGGCTATACCGACGACTCCAGCGTTCTGCTGACGCAATACCCGCCGCAATCCATCGAATCAGTCGGCTCGTGTCCATCGTTGACGACGGACATCCCCGCTGAGCCAGGCATCGACAGCGCCAGCGTAGAAGCGCTGCCATCACCCGGTCTGGATGTGGTCACAGATAGCGCGCCATGATTTCATCGACCACGCCTTCTTTGCGCAGTTGATCCAGCGCGGTCTGTAGCCTGTTGACCACCTCATCGGAAACATCCTTGTTCAGCGCCAGGTACAACTCGGCGCTGTTGAAGCGCAGCACGGTCTTCAGGCCGGTCACGCCATCCTGCCGTGCCAGATAACGGCCGGCAGGATCACCGGTGGCCCACAGGTCGATCTGGCCATTGAGCAGCTTTTTAGCGTTGTCCTGATCGCGCAGCACCACCACCGGTTTGAGGCCTTGCTTGGTGAGAGTCTCGGCAATCGCATCACCCTTGTAGGCGCCGATCTTGTATTTGCGCGCGTCGTTGAGGGTGTCGAGGGTGATCTTGCTGTCAGCCTTGGCCAGCAGAATCCAGTCATCCGGGCCGATCGGGCCGACCCATTTGAACAGTCTTTCGCGATCGGGCAGGCGCGCCATGACGAAGGCCCCGTAACCGGGATTTTCCAGGGCGAGCTTGTAGACACGTTCCCAGGGGAAACGCAGGGTCAGGCTGTAAGTGAGGCCGGCGCGCTGGAACATCTCGCGAACGATGTCCGTGGCAATGCCGTTGATGTTGTCGCCCTGGGCGAAATTCTTGCCGTTCTTCGCCATGTTGTACGGCGGGAAGTTCTCGGTGAGCAGCACCAGATCGGTGTCGGGACTGGTTTCGGCCCGGGCATTGCTGATGAACAACAACGAGGCGCTGGCGAGAACAACAAGCAGGCGTTTGATCATGTCGGGCTACCGGAATCCATGGCGTGCCCAAGAGTGCCTTGGGCGCGCCATGCTGTCCACTGGCCTGTACGCTTTAGCGCATGACGATGCCGCGATGCGACATGTAGGCCTTGGCTTCCTGCACGGTGTATTCGCCGAAGTGGAAAATACTTGCCGCCAGCACCGCACTGGCATGGCCTTCGAGAATGCCGTCGGCCAGATGCTGCAAATTGCCGACGCCACCGGAAGCGATCACCGGAATGCCCAGCGCGTCGCTGATGGCGCGGGTCACGCCGAGGTCGAAGCCGTTTTTCATGCCGTCCTGATCCATGCTGGTCAGGAGGATTTCGCCAGCACCGAGGCCTTCCATTTTCTTCGCCCACTCGACCGCGTCGAGGCCGGTCGGCTTGCGCCCGCCGTGGGTGAAGATTTCCCAGCGCGGGGTTTCGCCGGGGCCGGAGACTTTCTTGGCGTCGATGGCGACGACGATGCACTGCGAGCCGAAATGCTGCGCGGCTTCGCCAACGAACTCCGGGTTGAACACGGCGGCGGTGTTGATCGACACCTTGTCCGCGCCGGCATTGAGCAGGTTGCGGATGTCCTGCACGGTACGCACGCCACCGCCGACGGTCAGCGGAATGAACACCTGGCTGGCCATGCGCTCGACGGTATGCAGCGTAGTGTCACGCCCATCGACGCTGGCGGTGATGTCGAGAAAGGTAATCTCGTCGGCACCCTGCTCGTCGTAGCGACGGGCGATTTCCACCGGGTCACCGGCGTCGCGGATGTTCTCGAACTTCACACCTTTGACGACCCGGCCGTTGTCCACGTCCAGGCAAGGGATGATGCGTTTGGCTAACGCCATAAGACTTAATCTCCGATTAAGAAGCTTCAAGCTTCAAGCTGCAAGAAAGGGCGGATTGCGGTCGCGCTTCTAACTTGCAGCTCGCAGCTTGCAACTTGAAGCTGCTTTTATCTGGCCGCGTAGCCATCACAAAAAGCTTGAGCCTCTGCAACATCCAAAGTGCCCTCATAGATCGCGCGGCCCGTGATCGCGCCGATGATGCCCGGTGCCTTGGCGTCGAGCAGCGACTTGATGTCACCCAGGTTATGGATGCCGCCGGAAGCGATCACCGGAATCCTGGTGGCAGCGGCCAGCGCAGCGGTGAACGGTACGTTGCAGCCCTGCATCATGCCGTCTTTGGCGATGTCGGTATAAACGATCGAGGACACGCCGTCGGCTTCGAACTGCTTGGCCAGGTCAATGACCTGCACGGTGCTGATCTCAGCCCAGCCGTCGGTGGCGACGAAACCGTCTTTCGCATCCAGACCGACAATGATCTTGCCCGGAAACGCACGGCAGGCTTCAGCAACGAACGCCGGATCTTTTACGGCTTTGGTGCCGATGATCACGTAGCTGACGCCGGCCTTGACGTAATGCTCGATGGTTTCCAGCGAACGGATGCCGCCACCGATCTGGATCGGCAGGGTCGGGTAGCGCTTGGCGATCGCCGTGACCACTTCGCCGTTGACCGGCTGGCCTTCGAACGCGCCGTTCAGGTCGACCAGATGCAGACGGCGGCAACCGCCCTCCACCCACTTGGCAGCCATGCTCACCGGGTCATCGGAGAACACCGTGGAATCTTCCATGCGGCCCTGGCGCAGACGTACGCAGGCACCGTCTTTGAGATCGATAGCGGGAATAATCAGCATGCTTTTTCCTTCGTCAAAAGAGCGGCAAGCTGCAAGCCATAAGCTGCAAGCGCGCACGCGCGTCTATCTCTTGCAGCTTGCAGCTTGACGCTTGCCGCTGCTCTTAATTTTTTTCGAGCGCCCACAGGTCGCTTTCGATGCTTTCAAACCGTTCCTTGAGGTGGGTCTGCACATCGAAAATCGCCCTGTTGTAATAGTGCGGAGCAATTTCGCGGGTAAACAGCTCAAGAATTTCCGCCGCTTCGAACGAACCCAGGTCCAGCTCGAAACGATCCTCCATGAACCGCTGAATCTTGCGATTGGCCTCGCTCTCCTGCTCGGGAGTGAGGGTCAGAATCGGCGGTTTGGACTTCTTGACAGCCATTTACCAGCGACCGTCCCACGCAGCGAAGTTCTGCAGCAGTTGCAGGCCGTGGGTATGGCTTTTCTCCGGGTGGAACTGCACGGCGAAACGCGAGCCATCGGCCAGCGCGGCAGCGAAATCGACACCGTAATGACCGCTGCCCACCACCTGACGCGTATTGGCGGCGGCGATGTAGTAGCTGTGCACGAAGTAGAAACGCGCCAGATCCGGGATGTCATGCCACAGCGGGTGACTGATGTTCTGCTTCACCTCGTTCCAGCCCATGTGCGGGACCTTCAGGTGCTCGCCGTCTTCGTGCAGATCCTTGCCGAAGAATTTCACCGCGCCCGGAAACAGGCCGATGCCGTCGACGCCGGCGTTCTCTTCGCTGGTATCGAGCAGGGCTTGCATGCCGACACAGATGCCGAGGAACGGCCGATCCTGGCTGACCTCACGGACCAGCGAATCGAAGCCGAGGCGACGGATCTCCGCCATGCAATCGCGAATTGCGCCAACGCCCGGGAAGACCACGCGGTCGGCTTCGCGAATCACGTTCGCATCGCTGGTGATCAGCACCTTGCCGGCGCCGACGTGCTCAAGAGCCTTGGCCACCGAGTGCAGATTGCCCATGCCGTAGTCGATAACTGCAACCGTCTGCATTACAGAACGCCTTTGGTCGACGGCATTTGCCCGGCCATGCGCTCGTCCAGCTCGACGGCCATGCGCAGCGCGCGGCCGAAAGCCTTGAACACGGTTTCGATCTGGTGGTGGGTGTTGGTGCCGCGCAGGTTGTCGATGTGCACGCTGACCAGCGCGTGGTTGACGAAGCCCTGGAAAAACTCCTGGAACAGGTCAACGTCGAAACCGCCGACGGTAGCGCGGGTGTACGGCACGTGCATCTGCAGGCCCGGGCGACCGGAGAAATCGATCACCACGCGCGACAGCGCTTCATCGAGCGGCACGTAGGCATGGCCATAGCGACGGATGCCTTTCTTGTCGCCGATGGCTTTGGCAAACGCCTGGCCGAGGGTGATACCGACGTCTTCCACCGTATGGTGGTCGTCGATATGCAGATCGCCCTTGCATTCGATATCCAGGTCGATCAACCCGTGACGGGCGATCTGATCCAGCATGTGCTCAAGAAAAGGTACACCGATATCGAATCGGGCCTTTCCGGTGCCATCAAGGTTGATCGAGGCTTTGATCTGGGTTTCCAGAGTGTCGCGCTCGACAGACGCCTTACGTTCGGCCATCACCAGCTCCGCAAAATCATTGGGCGAAAAAGGCAGCCATTATAGGCACGCAGGAGGCAAACAGAAACACGAGAGGTGAGATGCCTGACGGACAGAACGCCCGGCTGTCGCGGGTAGACATGTCCATACAAGCCAGTACAGGCATGCCATAACCAAATGTGGGAGCGAGCCTGCTCGCGAATGCGGTACGCCAGCCAACATTGATATCGACTGGTGCTCCGTCTTCGCGAGCAGGCTCGCTCCCACAAGTTCGGTGTTTATTCAGCTAACACCTTAGTGAAACAGTACCGCCGTCTTCTGCAGGGTCACCCACACACCCCACGCCAACGGAATACCCACCACCAGCCATGCCGCGATCGCCAGAGGCTTGGTGCCCGGCGCCGCTTTCCACTCCAGAACGGTGCTGGCATCGGCACCCTTGTCGTGGCCCAGCGCCTGTTCGGCGGCCAGTTCGGCGTCGGTCATGAAGTACTTGTCGGCCACCGGGCGCACCATCAGGTTGCACAGGAAGCCCAGCACCAGCAGGCCGGCGAGGATGTACAGGGTGATGTCGTAAGCGGCAGCGCGTTCCACGCCGATGCTCAACTGATATTCACGCAGGTAGTTGACCAGCACCGGACCGAGCACGCCGGCAGCGGCCCAGGCAGTCAGCAGACGACCGTGGATCGCACCGACCATCTGTGTACCGAACAGGTCGGCCAGATACGCCGGAACGGTGGCAAAACCACCGCCGTACATCGACAGGATGATGCAGAACGCCGCCACGAACAGCGCAACGTTGCCCAGATGGCCCATGTTCGGAATCAGCGCGTACAGGGCAAAACCCAGCGCGAAGAACACGAAGTAAGTGTTCTTGCGGCCCAGGTAGTCCGAGAACGAGGCCCAGAAGAAACGGCCACCGATGTTGAACAGGCTCAGCAGACCAGTGAAGCCCGCTGCGATCGCCGCGATCGAGGCCAGTTGGCCAGCGTCGAGTTGACCGAACGGCACATCGACGCCCAGCAGCTTGCCGCCGAACACTTCCTGCAACAGTGGCGAAGCCATGCCGAGGATACCGATACCCGCCGACACGTTCAGGCACAGCACCAGCCAGACCAGACGGAATTGCGGGGTTTTCCACGCTACGTTCACGTGGACGTGACGGTTGGTGATCATGGCGTTGGAAGCTTTCTTCGCCGGAGCGGTCCAGCCTTCAGGTTTCCAGCCGGTTGGCGGCACGCGGTAGGACAGTGCGCCACCGATCATGAACACGAAGTAGATGGCCGCCATGGCCACGAAGCTCTGCCATACGCCTACGCCTTCTGGGGAAGCGAAGTGGCTCATCAGTGCAGTCGCCAGTGGTGCGCCGACCATCGCGCCGCCACCGAAGCCCATGATCGCCATGCCGGTCGCCATGCCGCGCTTGTCCGGGAACCACTTGATCAGGGTCGACACCGGCGAGATATAGCCCAGGCCCAGACCGATACCGCCGATCACGCCGGAGCCGATCCACATCAGCCAGATCTGGTGGGTATAGATACCCAGCGCGGAAATCAGCAGACCGCCGCACCAGCACAAGGCCGAGACCACGCCCGCTTTACGAGGACCGGCGTGTTCCAGCCAGCCACCCCAGATCGCTGCCGAGCAGCCGAGGAAGATGAAGAACAGCGTGTAGATCCAGCCGAGCATGGAGATCGGCCAGTCGCAGTTCGACGAAAATACCTGTGCGATGAAGCTCATGTCCGGCGCGCAAGCCACCGGCGCGGTAACGCCGAGTGCCTTGGACAGCGGCAACCAGAACACCGAGAAGCCGTAAGCCATGCCGATGCACAGGTGAATGGCCAAAGCGGCCGGTGGAACCAGCCAGCGGTTGAAACCGGGCTTGGCGATGATGCGTTCCTTGGACAGGAACGCAGGCTGGTCGGCCTTGAGGCCGTCCGCCGTGATGCTCGTGCTCATTGTGTATCCCCCAATTGTTAGTATGGTTCGCCAGCCACTGCTCACCCTCGGCCTTATGCACGCAGGCATGACCGTTTTTTTAGGTGAAGCTCCTTGAAGGCGCGACGTTAAGTCGCAGACGGGCGGACGAACTGGCGAAGGTTACCATTCTCAGGTGACAGAAAAACCAAACTGATATCACCTTTTTTCAAGTCATCTGTTCTCGTATGACTCGGGAAGCCGTCAACCCCGCGTCTGCAAAGGCACCACGCCGTTTGCTACTTGTCCCATTTATGCGTGTGAAAAGTTACCCGTCGCCTGGGCGTGACTGAACGACGGGTGAACCAAGCGCAAAAAATGGCGTCGCAAGCGGGGGCCGGATTGCGCCCTCTGGCGCCCGCCGGGCATCCTCAAGCGCAGGCCCTGTGGCGAAGTTGCAGGTGCCGCCGCCGACCCTCGGCAGATGACGCCACACCGAACCGGGTGCCGGCAGCGCTATACTCCCCGGCCATATGACCAATTCGACTAACTACAAGGACTCGCCCATGAAAGCGTTCGGCAAAATCCTGGGTCTGGTACTTCTCGGGCTGTTGCTGATCATTGTGGCGGCAGGCTTTGCCCTGACCCACCTCTTCGATCCCAACGATTATAAAGACGAGATCCGCCAGATTGCCCGCGACAAGGCCCACATCGAGCTGACGCTCAATGGCGATATCGGCTGGAGCCTGTTCCCGTGGCTCGGCCTGGAATTGCACGAAGCCAGCGTCGCCACCCTGGCCAAACCTGCCGAACCGTTTGCCGACTTGCAGATGCTCGGCCTGTCCGTGCGCGTGCTGCCGCTGTTGCGCCGGGAAGTGCAGATGAGTGACGTACGCGTCGAAGGCCTCAACCTGCGCCTGAACCGTGACAAGAACGGCCACGGCAACTGGGAAGACATCGGCAAGGTGCCTGTGGCACCTGGCTCGACGCCACCCGCCACAGCGGGCGCAACCGCCAGCGAACCGACCGTCGCCGTGGAAAAACCGGCGCAACCGATCCGCCTCGACATCGACAGCCTGACCGTCAACAACGCCCGCGTTGAATACACCGATGAGCTGACCGGCAAACAGTTCAGCGCTGAAAGCATTCAACTGAGCACCGGTCCGGTACACGATTCGACCAATATCCCGGTGAAAGCCACCGCGTTCCTCGGCACCAACCAACCGGTGCTGCGCGTGCGCACCGAGCTCAACGGCGAGCTGCGCTTCGAGCGCGCCCTGCAACGCTACAAGTTCGAAGACCTGAAGCTGACCGGCGAACTCGCTGGCGATCCGCTGCAAGGCAAGACCATGACCTTCTCCGCTCAAGGTCAGTTGCTGCTGGACAAGGCAGCGAACGTCGCCGAATGGACCGGCATCAAGATTTCCGCCAACCAGTTGCGCGCCCTGGGCGAACTGAAAGCCAACGACCTCGACAAGACGCCACAGATCAGCGGCGGCATTTCCATTGCCCAGTTCGATCTGGCGAAATTCGTCGACAGCATTGGCCAGACACTGCCGGCGATGGGCGAAGGCAGCCTGAGCAAGGTCGAACTGGTCAGCCGCGTTGCTGCCACTCCGACCAGCCTGTCGTTCGACAACATCAACCTGAAACTCGATGACAGCAGCTTCAGCGGCCGCATCGCCATCGAGGACTTCGCCAAACAATCGCTGCGCGCGATTCTCAAGGCCGACACGTTCAACGTCGACCGTTACCTGCCACCGAAATCGGCCCAGGCCAACAGCGCCACGCAAACCCGTCAGGCCGAAGTCGCCAGCACCGAGGCCGGCGCCGTCGCGGGCTCCACGCCGCTGCCAGACAAACCGAGCAAAACCGCCTGGAGCACCGAGCGCCTGCTACCGGTCGAACGCCTGGCCAAACTCGACGTCGATGCCGATCTGACTTTCGGCCAACTGACCCTCGACAAACTGCCGATCCAGAACGCCGCGCTCAAAGCCACCGGCCAGGGCGGCCTGCTGACGCTGACTAACCTGAGCGGCGATCTGTACAACGGCGGCTTCGTCGCCAACGGCACACTCGACGTGCGCCCAAGCGCGCCGGTGCTGAACCTGCAGACCCGGCTCAACCGCGTGCCGGCGGAAAAAATCATTGAAAGCCAAGGCAAGAATCCGCCGGTCAAAGGTCTGGTAACGCTGACCAGCAGCCTCACCGGCAGCGGCAACAGCCAACAGGCGCTGATCGATACGCTGAACGGCAACGCCAGTTTCGTCATCAATAACGGCGTGCTGCTCAACGCCAACCTTGAACAGCAATTGTGCAAAGGCATCGCCACCCTCAACCGCAAATCCCTCAGCGGCGAGCCACGGGGCAAGGACACACCATTCGAGGAGCTCAAGGGCAACCTGACCGTGCGCAATGGCGTCGCCAGCAACCCCGACCTGAAAGTGCGCATCCCCGGCATGACCGTCAACGGTGACGGCGACATCGACCTGCGCGTGCTCGGCATGGACTACCGCGTCGGCATCATCGTCGAGGGCGACACCAGCGCCATGCCCGACCCGGCCTGTCAGGTCGGCGAGAAATTCGTCGGCATCGAGTGGCCACTGCGCTGCCGTGGCCCGCTGGAACTGGGGGCCAAGGCCTGCCGTGTCGACAATGACCGCCTCGGTCAGGTCGCCAGCAAGATGGCTGGCAACAAGCTCAGCGAGAAAATCGACGAAAAACTGGGCGACAAAGTCAGCCCGGAATTGAAAGACGCGTTGAAGGGACTGTTCAAGCGATGACAGCGGAGCAATTTTCCACGGCTGTGCTGGAGTGGTTCGACCGCCATGGCCGCCACGACTTGCCGTGGCAGCAGGACATCAATCCGTATCGGGTCTGGGTGTCCGAGATCATGTTGCAGCAGACTCAGGTCAGCACCGTGCTCAACTATTTCGAGCGTTTCATGGCGGCGCTGCCAACAGTCGAAGCGCTGGCCGCAGCGCCGGAAGACGAGGTGCTGCACCTGTGGACCGGGTTGGGTTACTACACTCGCGCTCGCAATCTGCAGAAGACCGCGAAGATCGTCGTCAGCCAGTACGCTGGCGAATTCCCGCGCGACGTGGAAAAACTCACCGAGCTGCCAGGTATCGGCCTGTCCACCGCCGGGGCGATCGCCAGCATCAGCATGGGCCTGCGCGCGCCAATCCTCGACGGCAACGTCAAACGCGTACTGGCGCGCTTCACGGCGCAAGAGGGCTACCCCGGCGAACCGAAAGTCGCCAAACAGCTGTGGGCCAACGCCGAGCGCTTTACCCCCCATGATCGGGTCAACGCTTACACCCAGGCGATGATGGATCTTGGCGCGACACTCTGCACGAGGAGCAAGCCGAGCTGCCTGCTGTGTCCGCTCAAGCGTGGCTGTGAAGCGCACATGCTTGGCCTGGAAACCCGTTATCCGATTCCCAAGCCGCGCAAGGCCATCCCGCAGAAACGCACGCTGATGCCAATGCTCGCCAACGGCGAAGGTGCGATTCTGCTTTATCGCCGCCCCTCGACGGGCCTGTGGGGCGGTTTGTGGAGCCTGCCGGAACTGGACGACCTCGACGATCTGCAACATCTGGCCGATCAGCACTCGCTGACCATGGGCCAACAGCAGGCGCTGCCAAGCCTCGTCCATACGTTCAGCCATTTCCAGTTGTCCATCGAACCCTGGCTGGTTCAGGTGCAGGAAGCCAGCCATCACGTGGCCGAGGCCGACTGGCTCTGGTATAACCTCGCCACCCCGCCGCGCCTGGGCCTTGCTGCCCCGGTCAAGACCTTGCTCGAACGCGCGGCCGCCGTCTTGAATGCAGGAGAATCGCCATGACCCGCACCGTAATGTGCCGCAAGTACAAAGAAGAATTGCCCGCGCTGGAACGCGCCCCTTTCCCGGGTGCCAAGGGCCAGGACATTTTCGACCACGTCTCGGCCAAGGCCTGGGCCGACTGGCAGAAACACCAGACCCTGCTGATCAACGAAAAGCGCCTGAACATGATGAACGCCGAAGATCGCAAATACCTGCAGGGCGAAATGGACAAGTACTTCTCCGGCGAGGAATACGCCAAGGCCGAAGGCTACGTGCCGCCAGCCGAATAACCCGCAGATTTCGTAAGCGACGGAATTAATTTAAGAAATTTTCAAAAAGTCGTTGACGTAAATCCGAAAAACCCTTTTAATGCGCCCCGTTGCCCAGATAGCTCAGTCGGTAGAGCAGGGGATTGAAAATCCCCGTGTCGGCGGTTCGATTCCGTCTCTGGGCACCAAATACCGAAAACCCTGAATCGCAAGATTCAGGGTTTTTTTATGTCCGGGATTTGATGGACACTGCTTACCCCTTACGGAAAAGGGCCATCACTCGATGAATCAGAAACGAACCCGCGTCCTCCTGCCCCATCCTCCGCCGTATTGGCAAAGCCGCTTGAGTTATTGGCTGACCGTCCTCGCCGGCGTGCTGATTGCCATTGCCGTCTGCCTTTCAATCTACATGCTGATCGAAAGCTGGATCAGCGGCTCCATTACTACCAACAATCGTGGGCCGCGCAGCACCTACACCTTGGCACTGCAACCTCGGCGATACTGGTTCGAGTTCGTTTGGCAGAGCTTCTGGACGGCATTCATGCTGGCCATTGGTGTGTTTGGGTTGTGGATTTATCGCAAAGGGCGGGTGCGCGAGCAGAGGCCGAAGCGCAAGCGCACAAGTCAATAGTGCATGCCGCCTTCACAGAGTGTTGATGTAATCGACGGGCAACAAGACTGTATCCACAGCGGCATCCACTGGCAGGGATACAACAGTGATGACCGGGCAGACGATCATCATGTAACAGATGATCGCTGCCGGCATGCCATCGCTGCCTCCTCCCCGAACACCGAGCAGGTGTAGGCCGCCATCGACCCCTCGGTAATATTCGGCGTCGGACAGACCATCATTCAAGCGTCCGATAAACGTTCCGCAGCCAACCAACAGCAGTGCCAGGCCTATGACACAGCCAATTCGCAGAATCCCTTTCAAAACAGCGCTTCCTTACGTCACAAAATACTGGGCGCGGGATTGTACTCGCGCCTTTCGCTCGTGACTGCTTTACCTGCTGACTCGGCATATCGGTTAAACCAGATTGCCTGTTGCGCGACGGCGCATTCGAACGCTGTCATGTTGGCATTACGCCGCTGCGCGTTGCATGAACTGCAGCGGGTGTGAAATGAACTGTCTCTCGGACTTATGTAAATCGTGACGCAGCACGTCACGAATTCGATCACATTGAATTCGGAACGCACTGCGTTCCGTATGTTGCTCGGCGCCAGTTCCAGACTCATTCTCGATCCACCTTCGCAAAGGCCGAGCCCTTATGAACAAATGCCTTTCGACCGACCCGGCAACCATTGGCGAATCGTTCATAGAGAACGCAGCCGACGGCTACGCACTCGGCGGCTTCACCTGGCGCCATAGTTCGCCCGATCCACAGCGCCCGGTGGTCATCATCAACGCCGCCACCTCCGTGCGCTGTCGCCACTATTTACGGTTCGCGGCCTATCTGTTCTGCCACGGCTTCGACGTGATGACCTACGACTACCGGGGCATCGGCGAATCCCGCAGCGAATCGATCAAAGGGCTGCGTGCCTCGTGGACCGACTGGGGCGCGCTGGATTTCGAAGCGATGCTCAAACGCGCGCAGCAGGAGTTTCCCGGTCAGCCAATCGATGTGGTTGGCCACAGCTTCGGTGGTTGCGCGGCCGGTCTCGCCGCATCCGGCAAGGTAATCCGACGGCTGGTAACCGTCGGTGCGCAGTTCGCCTACTGGCGCGATTACGCCCCCGAACACCGCTGGCGGATGTTCGGCAAGTGGCATGTGGTCATGCCTTTGATGGCGCTGCTCTGCGGTTATTTTCCAGGCAAGCGGCTCGGCTGGCTGGAGGACACGCCCACCGGTGTAGTCCGCGACTGGAGCACACCCACCGCACGTTACGAGGATCGTCCAAGCGGTCGTGCCCTGATGAAAAAGGCGGGCGCCCTGCCTTTCGCCAACGTCCGCGCGCAGACCCTCGCCATCAGCCTCTGCGATGATCCTTACGGCACGATCCCGGCCATCGAACGCTTGCTCAGCTACTTCAGCAACGCGGCAAAAACTCACCTGCGCATCGAGCCGCAGGACATCGGCGAACAACAAGTCGGACATTTCGGCTTTTTTCGCAGCGCATACCAAGCCACACTATGGCCCATCGCTCTGACCTGGCTGCAGACCGGCGCACTGGCCCCCGACACACCCGGGCGGCAAGTCCCGCGCAGCTGAGCCCTTCTCCACGCACGACGGAACACATCATGGCCTCCGCCAACAAGCAGCAAAAACGCGCCACCCGGGCCAAAGCCAAGGCCAAGCAGAACCGCACCAAGCGCGCCGAAGCGCCGGTCGAGCTGGACCCGAACGACGACCGCATCGATTTCGAATCGGTGGACCTGACCGAACTGTTCAAGAAAATGATCGACGCCGAGAAGATCAGCCAGCAAGCCATGTGCACCGCGTTCCTCGAAGACCCGCTGCTGGAACTGGTCTATGAGCAGGAAGGCGAAGAAGGCGCGATGGATTTCATCCTCGCCGCGCTGATCGAGTATCGCCAGTGGTCACAGGAAACCGACGAGGCTGGCGCGCTGGCGTGGATCGAATCCCCGGCCTTCCAGGCTGACTATGTGGCGGCATCCGACGCGATCGCTGCACAAACCCAACAGAAGAACTGAGCTCCCATGGCATCCCTGAACAAGCAACAGAAACGCGCCAAACGCGCCAAGGCCAAAGCCAAGCAAATCCGCATGGTCGGGCGCAAACCGCTGGATCAGGACGAAGACCTCGGCCACCTCGCCGAGCCGATCCCGGAATACACCCTGGCGATGTTCAGCAAAATGCGCGACGCCGAAGCCGTCAGCCGCAACGAAATGCTGCTGACCCTGCTGCGCGAACTGGCCTTCATCATCGTCGACCATCCTGAACTGCTCGACATGGAAAACGCCGACAACGAAGGCATGGCCGCCACCCACCTCGCCGCCGACATGCTCATCGACTACCGCATGTGGGCCGACGGCATGACCATCGAACAAGCCCAGGCCTGGCTGAGCGAGCCGCAGTTCATTACGGATTTCGGGCTGGCGCTGGATGCTTATGGGAAGTCGGTAGACACCCAGGAAGACAAGAGCGAATAAGCCCTGCTCAGAAACCAAAACGGCCGCTAGTCATCCCTGACAGCGGCCGTTTTTTTGTTTGGATGGCCTAGCACTCTTTGCCCAATGACAATGTATATCCCGTTGACATATCCCCAGCACAACCTATCCTGAACCAATCACAGGATCAGGCCCGGAGGTCGGATATGGAGCAGACCACAATTTTCATGAGCAATAGAAGTCAGGCAGTCCGCCTGCCAAAGGCAGTTGCGATGCCCGGCGACGTTAAACGCGTGGAAGTTATCGCGATTGGCAGAACACGCGTCATTACGCCTGCTGGAGAAAGCTGGGATAGCTGGTTTGATGGCGACAGCGTCAGCCCTGATTTCATGGCTGACCGTGAGCAACCCACTGATCAGGAGCGCGAGTCGTTCTGATGATCAAATACATGCTGGATACAAACATCTGCATCTTCACCATCAAGAACAAACCACAAATTGTCCGGGAAGCCTTCAATCGACATTCCGGGCAGTTGTGCATCAGCGCTATCACGCTCATGGAGCTTATTTACGGTGCTGAAAAGTCAGCGGTCCCGGAGAAGAATCTGGCGATTGTCGAAGGGTTTGTCGCGAGACTGGATGTTTTGCCTTTCGATAACGACGCAGCCGCACAGGCCGGGATGGTTCGATCTGAACTTGCGAAGGCTGGAACGCCGATCGGGCCATACGACCAAATGATCGCTGGCCACGCGCGGTCACTTGGACTCATTGTAGTGACGAACAACGTACGGGAGTTTGAACGCGTTTCCGGTTTGCGAATCGAGGACTGGGTTCAACCTGACTGAGCTGCTCAGAAACAAAAAACGGCCGCTCTTCATGCACTGACAGCGGCCGTTTCTACATCACGAGTTACAACTCAGTTCAATACAACAGCACCACGCTTCTCCAGCTTGCGCCGGCGCGATACCAGCAACCCAGCAGCCACCACCATCAGGCTCAGCAGACCGGTGGCGAGGATTTCCACGCGGTGGGCTTCCTGGAACAGCATGATGGTCAGCGCGGCGACAATGAAGATGATCACCGCCCAGGTCAGCCCCGGGAACAGCCACATGCTGAAGACGATTTTCTCGCCGCGCGCCATGCGCTGTTTACGCATACGCAGTTGCGAGAACGCGATCACCAGATACACCAGCAGGGCGATGGCGCCGGAGCTGGCCAGGAGGAATTCAAACACCGCGGCCGGAGCCACATAGTTGGCGAAGGTGCAGAGGAACGCTGCGCCGGTCGACAACATCACTGCCCAGTAAGGCGTGCCGCTTTTGTTGGTGCGGGTCGACATGGCTGGGGCGTCGCCGCGCTTGCCGAGGGAGAACAGCATGCGCGACGAGGTGTACAGCGCCGAGTTCAGGCAACTGGTCACCGCCACCAGTACGACGATGTCGACGATCATCTTCGCGTTGGGAATGCCCATGCGCTCAAGTACGGTCTGGTAGGAACCGAGGTTGGCCAGGGTAGGATCGTTCCACGGCACCAGCGCCACCACGATGAAAATCGAAACCAGATAGAACAAGCCGATTCGCCAGATCACCGAGTTGGTCGCCTTGGAGATCTGCTTGCCTGGGTCCTTCGATTCCGCCGCCGCGATGGTGACGATTTCGGTGCCCATGAACGAGAACATGGTGGTCAGGATCGCGCCCAGCACAGCGCCCATGCCGTTGGGCAGGAAGCCGCCACTGTCGAACAGATGCGTCACACCGCTGACCTGACTGGTTGGCAGGAAACCGAAAATCGCTGCAAGGCCGAGGCCGATAAAACCGATGATCGCCAACACTTTGATCAGCGCGAACCAGAACTCGAACTCGCCGTAATTCTTCACGCTGAACAGGTTGGTCACGGTCAGCAGCATGGTGATGACCAGCGCGAAGGCCCAGATGTCCACCCCCGGGAACCACGCATGCAGGATGGTCGCGGCGGCGTTGGCTTCCAGCGGAATCACCAGCACCCAGAACCACCAGTACAACCAGCCGATGGTGAAACCGGCCCAGTGACCGATCGCGCGGTCAGCGTAAGTCGAGAACGAACCGGTGTCCGGCGAAGCCACGGCCATTTCGCCGAGCATGCGCATCACCAGCACCACCAGAGTACCGGCAGCGGCGTAAGCCAGCAGCACGGCGGGGCCGGCAGCAGCAATGGCGTGGCCGGAGCCGACGAACAGGCCGGCGCCGATCACACCGGCGATCGACAACATGGTCACATGACGCGGTTTGAGCCCCTGTTCGAGGCCAGTGGAGCTTGGGGTACTGCTCATAGAGACTACCTTTGCAAGGAAAGCGAGTGCGTCCGGCGCGTCTGAAAATTCTTTCTCGTAAAAAGAATCCAACGGCCTGTTCCTTATTCTGCACGCAATATTTGCGCCAAAATGTTTCAAGTCCTTGAGGGCCGGGGGCTCCGGCATCCGCTGCAAGTCATTGAGTTTAATGGCTATTCGCCAGAACGTTACCCCGCGACTCACTTTCAAGACGAATCCGCGCACCAGAAACACACAGAAAAACCGTGCGACGCACAGAAAAAGGGCGAATAAGGAACGTTCGGCCGGACAGCGCTTCCAACACCCCGCCAAAGCTGGCAACATCGCGCCTTTTTTTACGCGGCACCCACGGGTTTGCACGATCAGACACCCGTTCGGTTGTTGATGGGGCGACAGTCTGCTGCGCCGATGCGACAACCCGCCACATGCCACCCGTTTACCGCTCGTAGCGCTGTTGGCTGCCATTGAAACGCTATGCTAGCTTGGCCGCCTCGCCAGGAAGGCCCGCCAACAGCAGGAGCGCAACATATATGAGGAACGCACATGGCTGAGGCCACGCCCGCGCTTGAAATCCGCAACTTGCACAAACGCTACGGACAGCTGGAGGTGCTCAAAGGCATCTCGCTGACCGCCCGCGACGGCGACGTGATCTCGATCCTCGGCTCTTCCGGTTCCGGCAAGTCCACGTTCCTGCGTTGCATCAACCTGTTGGAAAACCCGCACCAGGGCCAGATCCTCGTGGCCGGTGAAGAACTCAAGCTCAAAGCCGCGAAGAACGGCGAACTGGTCGCCGCCGACGGCAAACAGATCAATCGCCTGCGCTCGGAGATTGGTTTTGTATTTCAAAACTTTAATCTGTGGCCGCACATGAGCGTGCTCGACAACGTCATCGAGGCCCCGCGCCGCGTGCTCGGCCAGAGCAAGGCCGAGGCCATCGAAGTCGCCGAAGCGTTGCTGGCCAAGGTCGGCATCGCTGACAAGCGCCACGCCTACCCGGCGCAATTGTCCGGTGGTCAGCAACAACGCGCCGCCATCGCCCGCACCCTGGCGATGCAGCCGAAAGTGATTCTGTTCGACGAGCCCACCTCCGCGCTTGACCCGGAAATGGTTCAGGAAGTACTTAGTGTCATCCGCGCATTGGCCGAAGAAGGCCGCACCATGCTGCTCGTGACCCACGAAATGGGCTTCGCCCGTCAGGTCTCCAGCGAAGTGGTGTTCCTTCACCAGGGCCTTATAGAAGAGCAAGGATCGCCACAGCAGGTGTTCGACAACCCGCTTTCGGCGCGCTGCAAACAATTCATGTCCAGCAACCGCTAACGGAGCAACATGCATGCAGAATTTCAAGAAGGTCTTTCTGGCCGCCGCCGTCACCCTCGCGTTCAGCGCCGGCGCCATGGCTGAAACCCTGAAAATGGGCATCGAAGCGGCCTACCCGCCGTTCAACAATAAAGATGCCAGCGGCCAAGTGGTCGGCTTCGACAAGGAAATCGGCGACGCCCTGTGCGCGAAGATGAAAGCCGAATGTTCCGTCGTCACTTCCGACTGGGACGGCATCATTCCGGCGCTGAACGCGAAGAAGTTCGACTTCCTGATTTCCTCGCTGTCGATCACCGAAGAGCGCAAAGCGGCGGTGGACTTCACCGATCCGTACTACTCGAACAAATTGCAGTTCATCGCGCCGAAAAACGTCGACTTCAAAACCGACAAGGACTCGCTCAAGGGCAAGACCATCGGCACCCAGCGCGCAACGCTGGCCGGCACCTGGCTGGAAGACACTTACGGCGACGACATCAAGGTCAGCCTCTACGACACCCAGGAAAACGCCTACCTCGACCTGACATCTGGCCGTGTCGACGCGATCCTCGCCGACAAGTACGCCAACTATGACTGGCTGAAAACCGACGCTGGCAAGAACTACGAGTTCAAGGGCGACCCGGTAGTGGAAAGCGACAAGATCGGTATCGCCGTGCGCAAAGGCGACCCACTCCGTGAGAAGTTGAACGCTGCCCTGAAGGAAATCGTCGCTGACGGTACCTACAAGAAAATCAACGACAAGTACTTCCCGTTCAGCATCTATTGATCTGACCTGTGGGACCGGCGCCGTGATCAAGCGGCGCCGGCTCCCGACTTTGCCTGCCGCAATTTGAACAGAAACCCATGATTATCGACCTCTACGGATTCGGCCCGGCGCTCGCCGCTGGTGCGCTGATGACCGTCCAACTGGCCCTCACCGCCCTGTGCCTGGGCCTGGTGCTCGGCCTGATCGGCGCCTTGGCCAAGACTTCCCCGTACAAGCCGCTGCAATGGCTTGGCGGTACCTACTCGACACTGGTGCGCGGCGTCCCGGAATTGCTTTGGGTGCTGCTGATCTACTTCGGTACGGTCAACCTGATGCGCGCCCTCGGTGAGTACATCGGCAACCCCGACCTGCAACTCAACGCCTTTGCCGCCGGTGTGATCGCGCTGGGCCTGTGCTTCGGCGCGTACGCCACGGAAGTGTTTCGTGGCGCCCTGCTGGCCATTCCCAAGGGTCACCGTGAGGCCGGCCAGGCCCTGGGCCTGTCGAAGTGGCGGATTTTCACCCGTTTGATCATGCCGCAGATGTGGCGCATCGCCCTGCCGGGCTTGGGCAACCTGTTCATGATCCTGATGAAAGACACCGCGCTGGTATCGGTCATCGGTCTGGAAGAAATCATGCGTCACGCGCAGATCGGTGTGACCGTGTCGAAACAACCGTTCACCTTCTATATGGTCGCGGCGATCATGTACCTCGGCCTGACAGTGCTGGCGATGACCGGTATGCACTTCCTGGAAAAACGCGCCGCCCGCGGCTTTGCGAGGAGCGCGCAATGAACTGGGAAGTCATTATCAAGTGGCTGCCGAAACTGGCACAGGGCGCGACCCTGACGCTGGAATTGGTCGCCATCGCGGTCATCGCCGGCCTGCTGCTCGCCATTCCGCTGGGCATCGCGCGCTCTTCGAAGCGCTGGTACGTGCGCTCGCTGCCGTACGCCTACATCTTCTTTTTCCGCGGTACACCGTTACTGGTGCAGCTGTTTCTGGTCTATTACGGCCTGGCGCAGTTCGACGCCGTGCGTGAAAGCGCTTTGTGGCCGTACCTGCGCGATCCGTTCTGGTGCGCGACCGTGACCATGACCTTGCACACGGCGGCGTACATCGCCGAAATCCTGCGTGGAGCCATTCAGGCAATTCCACCCGGTGAAATCGAAGCCGCACGTGCGTTGGGCATGTCCAGGCCCAAGGCGATGTTCTATATCATCCTGCCCCGTGCCGCGCGCATCGGCCTGCCGGCCTACAGCAACGAGGTGATCCTGATGCTCAAGGCCAGCGCCCTGGCTAGCACCGTGACCCTGCTGGAACTGACCGGCATGGCCCGCACGATCATCGCCCGCACTTATCTGCCGGTTGAGATCTTCTTCGCCGCCGGTGTGTTCTATCTGGTCATGGCTTACGTGCTGGTACGCGGCTTCAAGCTGCTGGAGCGCTGGCTGCGCGTCGATGCCTGCCAAGGCCGCTGATACTTCCCACGTGCTGACGGGCGAGGCCCTACTCGCCCGTTTCACGGCGCTGGATGCTTTCTTGATTAAGCATCAGGCGCTGTGGAAACCTCGGCCGTTCACTCACCTACAACTTCCATGGGAAGTATCCTACCCGGAGTTGTCTGCGTGGCTACGCGAGCGGTCGCTGGAAGATGCAGAACGCGCGCATAACCATCCTGCTGATCTTGTCGAAGCGCCTGAGCCGTTCGCTTCATTGGCGAAGTTGTCGGCAGAGTTGACTGCGGTCGGTGAATTGCCGGGACGTGCGCTTGAAGCTGCCGGACATCGCTTGAATGTCGATGTGCCCGGGCGCAAGTGGCAGCAGATTGAAGCGTTTGCCAGTCGTTTGTCTTTTGCCTCACAGCCGACGCATTGGCTGGACTGGTGCTCCGGCAAAGGGCATCTGGGACGGCGCCTGTTGGGTGACGGGCAACAATTGACTTGCGTTGAATACGATCCTTTCTTGGTCGCCAGCGGTCAGGCACTGAGTCAGCGTCATCACTTGCACGCCCTGCATGTCGAACAGGATGTACTGGCGGCAGACGCCCCAGCCATATTGAACGCCGCCCACACCCCCATCGCCCTCCACGCCTGCGGTGATCTTCATGTGCGCTTGATGCAACTGGCCAGTGCCGCAGGTTGCCAGCAAATGGCGATCGCGCCCTGCTGCTACAACCGTATCAGTCGTAACGAATATCAGGTCTTGTCCTGCGCAGGATCGGCATCACTCCTACAGCTATCGCTGGAAGATCTGGCGCTACCAATGAGCGAAACCGTCACCGCCGGTGCGCGCGTCCGACGTCAGCGCGACACCTCGATGGCTCGTCGCCTGGCTTTCGACCTGCTGCAACGGCAAGTGCGCGGCGTCGATGAATACCTGCCGACCCCATCACTCCCCAGCGCCTGGCTGGAAAAATTCTTCGCCGATTACTGCAGGGATCTGGCTGCATTGAAGGAGTTATCCACAATCGGCACGCCCGATTGGCAGGCGTTGGAGGCCGCCGGTTGGCAGCGGTTGGCCGAAGTGCGCAACCTGGAATTGCTGCGCGGCCTGTTCCGCCGACCACTTGAGATTTGGCTGAATCTGGATCGGGCGCTGTTCCTCATCGAGCGAGGCTACAGCGTCCGACTCGGCACCTTTTGCGGATCACCGCTCACGCCGCGCAACCTGCTACTGCTGGCCGAGCGGTGAAAACGCTCAGCCTGTGGATAACTCTGTTGATGAAATCTTCATGGATCCAATCCCCGCACCTGTTTCAAGCATTTATCACTATTGGTCATTTTTTGTTCACACCAATAAAGAACTGGGAGAACAGCGATTTGCGTACAAAATGAGAACGGCTCCATGGAAATGGATTGGAAAGTCGTCTACGAGTATCGCGTTGTGCATAACCTCGCCGTCAAAAAGGGATAACGCGCACATTCCATGATTTCGGCAGCACTGCAGCCCGATATTTCCTACAGCGCAGGTGATCGGACTTATCAATTTCAGCGGTACAACCCTTGGCATCGCAACCCGCGTAAAAGACAATTTGATGTTCGCTCAAAAATAGTCTGAATTCAGGGGTTTACAGAACCAGCCCAATCGCTATAATCGTCGCCCACACGCCGGTATAGCTCAGTTGGTAGAGCAACTGACTTGTAATCAGTAGGTCCCGGGTTCGACTCCTGGTGCCGGCACCATACAAAACAAAGCCCCTGCAGAAATGCAGGGGCTTTGTTGTTTCTGGGGGTTTATATTCCTGGCAGTTTTACCGTCGGTGAAAATAGCTTCTCCCCTCGCATTCGCGCGATTAGCCACACTTCCTCTTACACACCTCGAAAGCGCGGACGTTGAACCAACGGTTCACATTTCCATCTTCATGCTAAATTATGAAATAGCAATAATTATGGTGGACACATAAAAAGGTGTAATCGTATGAGTAGCATTTTTCAGCGCCCAGAACTGGCCGAGTCAATGGCTAACCAGCTTCTCAATCCAGGTGTGCTCGACGAAGGTCTGCGCTCAGGGTTATTTCTATCTGGCCTGCGCCGCACAGGCAAAACGACGTTTCTGAGGAACGACCTTATCCCGGCGTTGGAAGAAGCAGGTGCTTTGGTCATCTACGTCGACTTATGGAGCGACACTCTGGCTAACCCGGCAAAGCTCGTGCACAACGCCATCCGGGAAACCCTGAAAGATCTGCAAACACCTGGCTCCTCTGCATTGGAAACATTCAAGCGAGTCAGCAATGTGGAAATCGGCGCCGCTGGATTCAAGTTCGGCTTCAAACTCGACAGTATTGGCAATGCCGATGGTCCGACATTGGCTCAAGCACTCACAGAGGTCGTTGATCAGGCGAAGACTGATCTGGTGTTGATCATTGACGAAGTGCAGCACGCCATTTCCTCAGACGACGGCAATCAACTGCTCCTGGCACTCAAGGCCGCCCGCGATGCCATCAACCCTCGCCCGAAAACACCGGGATATTTTCTGTTTATTGGTACCGGCTCACACCGGGCACAAGTCAGCGAACTGACCGCAAAACGTAACCACGCCTTTTCCGGCGCCACGTCAGCCGCCTACCCGTTACTGCAAGGTGATTACGTTGAGTTCCTGCTCGACCGGCTAGCAATGACAGTAAAAAAGGAAAAATTGCCGTCCCTCGAAGCCGCTATTGAAGCGTTCAACACGTTGGGAAACCGACCTGAAGAAATGCTGAAAGCCCTACGCCAACTCTTGCAGCAGGAAGGTGAGCCCGATGTTTTCCTACCCGTAATAGCCAGCACATTACGTTCGGCCGCGGCGAGCATCGAACTGGAAAAAGTCGAGCAACTGGGTAGCCTGGCTCAAGCGGTTTTCAACAAGATCGCATCTACAGAAGGCGATGCTCGCGGAATTTTTTCTACTGACGCAGCGGCTGAGTATTCGAGGTCCGTCGGACGAGAGGTACGGGTAGAAGAAATCCAACCGGTGGTGATTGCGTTGGTAGCCGAAAACATCATCATGCGACGCGGGCATGGGATTTATGCGATCACAGATCAGTTCGTGCAGGAAATCTGGCTGGAAGAGCGGGCTTTGATAGAGGGGAGTTAGGCTCCAGGCAGGCTTCGAGACCCCCTCACAGTGTTGCTGGGACATCACAAGTTGATACGCAACGTTGATTACGGACTTGGCCCGTCCCGCATAAGCTGACCGCCGATAAATTAAACAGGTAGTCGAGTGATGTCCAACTGGAACAACTGTCTGGAGATTCGCGAAACATTTGAGGAAGCTGGACACGCACTGTCGTTGTTCATCGACCTGCTTACATCCGATATTCAACTCACCGAGCGTAGCAGGCTAGCGTTGGCCAGTTATGGCAGAGCCAGTATGGAGGCCTTTGAGCGAGCAGAAAGCCAACTGCACAATAGAGATGATACAAAGGACGATGTCTCGTGATCGGAGTTCGAGCCGTGAAACTTTGCGGCTGCGCCCTATGCGAATCTGCCGGTTAGACCTGACTGACCTCTAACACAAACGAAATCCTGCCCTCACTCGCGCTCCACACATACCGCAAATGCTTGCCCTGCTTCGGAATCGAAACCGCTGGCGGGCGGAACGTTGCAACGCATTCATGCCCAGGCAACCGCACGCTGTTATAGAGCAAGCCCCACGACTCGGCGTCGCGCAGTTGTCGCGCGAACAGCTGTGATGGGCCATAGGCTTCAGGATCAGGCTGATGCAGATGATCAAAGCCATGACGAATATCATGCAGCGGCCTGATCACTTGATTGATGTAAGTACGCATGGTCAATTCAAGATCAGCTTCCTGGGTCGCAGCGAGAAAACGTTCCTGATGAAAACAGGTTTCGGCGATGGCCGCAGCCTGACTGCTGGCGGCGTAATAGACGCCAAAGGTGCCGTCAGTGAAACGGCTGCGTTTGCCGACGTGAGTGAACGCGGCCATCACCGGGCTGGAACCGGGGCCGGACAGGCGATCTTCGGGACGTACGCGGGCAAGGACGCCGGCCTGTTCGATCAGCCGATCATTGGTCAGTGCTTCGATGGCGTAGGCAACTTCAAGGTCCTCCGGTTCGAGGACATCTTCGAACAGCGCAATCGGCGGGAAGCTGCTGTTGACGATACGATAGGCGCGCGGCCATGGCACATCGACTTGCGCCGGCGCTTTCAACCGCGCACTCCGTCGAGGTAGCGGCGCACATCGGCGATATCGACCACCCGGCCTGCCAGCATGTAATCCAGCGCGGTTTTGCCGTTGAACGGTGCCGCCGTGTTGGGGCTGCTGACCCAATCGTAGGCGCGCTCGCGGCTGTTGCTGAAGATGATGCTCAACGCCTTGTGGATGCCCATCAGATAAGAAATGCGCTCGAGCGTGTCGTGGGGCAGACGTATGTTCGGCAGGTGTTTGTATTTGTAGAACGTAGTGTTGCCGACTCCTCCGAGCAGGGTGCGTTGTTGCTCGGCGTTGCAGCCCCAGTGCTTCATGAGGTTGAAGAAGAACTTCAGCGCAACGCGCCCGGCTTCGGGGACGTCGAGTTGTTCGCGTGGGTTTAACGCAGTAGATGAAGTTGGCATTTGGCCGCCTCCAGAGAAATCATCATGCCTTGAGGTTAGTACATATCTGTACATTTACCCAAAATTAATACACTGATGAACAACCGTGCAGACTGAAAAATCCATGCTTCTCGCACGCATTTTTTGATCTCCATCACCCCCATCCCAGCAAAAACCCCGATCCTCTGTCAGCCTCCAGCCATCGGCGGGGAAATCAATTCGCTACTAAAGCCGCGACAACTATGCTCAGGTGCAGGAATATAGCCGGCATATGGCGCCGTTTCGGTCGTTTCGTACACAACAATACCCAGCCCACTTCAGAGGGCATTACCCATGGATAGCAGAACCTTACGCAACCTCATGCGCATCGTGCAGACCGGCTCGTTGTCGGCCGCAGCCGAGCATTCGTGCCTGACCGTGCAGGCGTTGGCCGCACAGTTGAACAAGGTCGAAGAGCAGTTCGGTTTCCGCTTGTTTCGCCGTTCCAACAAGGGCCTGACGCTGACGCCGCAAGGCACGGAGCTCACGCCTTACATCGACAAAGTGTTGATCGCCACGCGACAGATGGAAGAAAAGGTCGAAGCGCTGAAGGTGCCCGGGCAGCGGACGTTGAAGGTGGCGTTGAACAACACCCTGTCGCCTGATTTCAACCGGCGCATGATCGGACGCCTGATCGAGGTGTTTCCCGATTATCAGATGGAATTCAGCTACGCCGAGTCGATGGAAAACCTCAGCAAGCTGAAGAACGAAGATTTCGACCTTGCCGTGCTGATCGGCCCGCAGCGGCCGGGGCTGCCGAGCATCGTCCTGCCGGATGTGCAGGTGCAGGTGGTCGGTGCGCATTGCGGTCAGGAAAACGATCCGCTGACTTTGCTGGGCAACAAGTTCCAGGTGCGTCCTGCGGAAGATTGTCCGTATTCCCACAGCTTTTTGCGTTTTCTCGACGCCGGGCTGGGCAATCACGAGAACGGCCAGCGCATGGTCTATTCCTGCAGCGAAACCCTGACGCTGTCGTTGATCACGCAGATGGATGCGGTCGGCATGGTCTCGCGTGAAGCGGCGCAGAAAAACGGCCTGACGATTTTTCCCGGTTTCGAGGATTTCCTCGAAGTGCGCCTGGCGGTAAACAACCCGGAGTTGTCCCACCAGGCGCTGAACGACGTCGTTGATCTGCCGCTACATGAACGAGCCGAGCGCAATGTACGCAGCCGTCCCCACCGCCACACTGAGAAAGAGGTTTTTGCTGAAATACGCACATAGCAACGTCGGAATCGCGGCATAGAATTCCGGGCGATCGAGCTGAATATGCCGGTCCTTGATCAACAGGGGCGTGAGGCTGATCGCAGCGACGATCGCCACCGGCAAATATTCCAGTGCGCGCGCCACGAACGGCGGCCAGTGTTCGGTGTTGATCTGCAGCGGCAAGGCGCGCGGCAGGAAGGTCACCGCCATCATCAGCACCACCACCAGAATCAGGAACGTTTGGTCAGGCATACACCCACTCCGCAGCCCACAAACGTGGCGATAAATACGTTGAAGGGCGAACTGCCGATCAGGCTCAGCGCACCCATGCACACCACGGCGGCAGCGGCAGCGATCAGTTTGTTGCGCGTGTTGCACAGCGAGACCAGCACGTAGAGCATCATCGCCGTCAGCGCGTAGTCGAGCTGATACTTGATCAAGTGCGCCGCGTACTGCGCGCAGACCGCACCAAGCAAACCGCCGAGCACCCACGAGGTGTGGCAGAACAGGTTGAAACCGATCAGATAACGCACGTTGACCGGAGCGCCTGTACCGAGCTTGACGCTGTGAAAGGCGAAGGATTCATCCGTCAGGCCACCGGCGTAAGCCCAACGCTCCATGCGGCTCAAGCCTAATGCGCGCAGGGCTTTGGCCATGTACACCGACATCAGCATGTGCCGCGCATTGATCAGAAACGTGGTCAGCACAATGGTGGTCAGCGACGCACCGCTGGAGATCAGCGCCAGCGCGGCGAATTGCGAAGCGCCGGCATAGACAAACAAGCACATCGCCACCGGCAGCCACATCGGCAGGCCGGCGTTGACCGCCATCAACCCGAAGACAAATGACACGGTGAAATACCCGGCGACCACCGGGCTGGCTTCGGCAAACGTGCGCGACGGCTGATGAGTCGCCATCAGCGGCGCGCTGCCGGACCTTTCATTCATAGATCCCTCTCAAATGTTCGTTCGCCGTGAGGCTCGCAAAAACCCTGGGCGGTCCAGAATCGCTTGCCCGCGAGGTTAGCATCGTCGACGAACAGAAACATCCGCAGCACCCCGACCCGTTTCATGTCGGACGACGCTGCTTCGACCAAACGCTGGCCCACGCCCTGGCTGCGGTAACGCGGGCTCACGGCCAGATGGTTGATCGTGCCGCGACTGCCGAGCATGCCACCGAGCACCGCGCCGACGATCTCGCCCTCGACATCGAAAGCCAGATACGCCGTGGTGGTTTTCTGGATCAACACGCCGCGCAGGCATTTGGCGTCCTGCCATTCGCAGAACGACACTTCGTCGAACTGGCGGAAGAAGCGCTCCATGCGTTGCGCATCCTTGGCAGATGCGCGGCGCAGTACCACTGGCGTCGAGCACTCGACGCCGTCGATTGGGGTGATCTGATTAGCGAACAATGTCGAAAGCGGTCCCGGGCCGCGAGAAGGAAATCGCCAGAATCTGCCGGTACGCCATGGCATGGGTGTGGGTGTTGCGCGCCGGGGTCACGTAATGGCGCATGTCGCGATCGAGGAAGTAGGTGGTATCGAGAATTTCCTCGTAGGTGGTCGCCGCCAGTTGCTGCTGATGAATGTCATACAAACGACTCTCAGCGCCCTCGACATTATTGCGCCCCCAGAAGTGCACGCCGCTGAACGGATAGCCGTCGCAATGAATACCTTCAGGAGTGATTTCCAGCTGTTTGCCGGGTTTGATCTCGATGCGGATCTGATGGATCTGGCACTGCCAGATTTCATCGTGCAACTCTTCCGGCAGGACACTTTTGTACACTTCGAAATCGGTGTCGATCAGGCTGCGCATCACCGGCGAAGAGATCACTTCTTCGGAAAAGTCCTGAAAGTGTCGTACCACGCCACCGACGTAAGCGTTGTTCTCTTTCGATTGCACGTAAGCGCGATGCTCAAGTTGCTTGAGCTCACGGGTTTTCGGATTGTATTCAAAGTCGCTGTAACGACGATAACGCATGCCGGCTTCGGCCTGACCGTAGTAGCTGTCAGGCTCCATGTTTTCCCAACTTTTGGTCAGTCTGACGAAGTCGGCAAAATGACCGTAGAGATTGAAGTCACCACCCTGGACGTTGACAAACTTGTCGCGCCGTAGCGATTCGCCCACTTCTCTGTTCAAAACGATCATTACCAAATTCTCCGCTGCGTTGAACGCCCTAATCTATTGGGTGGAGAATTTGCGTCCATGAGAAAGAATTTCAGGCATTTGAAGCACTGCTTGAAACGGAATCTGCAGCGCTTGAAAAACGACTTTTACATGACAAGAACACCGGTTATTTGCGGTTTCGCTGAAAAACCGCCGAAAAAAAACCCCGAACGAATCGGGGTTTTCTCATTTTTCTTACAGCGGATCGATCATCAGAAGATGTTGATCGGATAGTCCACGAATACCCGCAGTTCGTTACCGCTGACGTTGTACTCGCTGGATTTCTGCGATACGCGCAGGATCGAGCTGCGCAACTTCACGCTCAGGTCTTTGGCCGGGCCACTCTGCACGACGTACTTGAACTGGTTGAAGATCTCACGCTCGGTGCCGCCTTCGCTGGTGGACGTGGTGATGTTGTCGCCGCGCACGTAAGCGAAGTTGTAGCTCAGGCCCGGAACACCGAACGAACCAAAGTCCAGGCCGTAACCCAGCTGCCAGCTGCGTTCGTCTTCGGCGTTGAAGTCAGACCAGTAGGAGTTGGCCAGGTAGATGGAGTTACCACCGTCGCCAACACGACCCTGGTCTTTCTGATAGCCGCCATAGGCGTAGCCCAAGTTGCTGTCGCCAGTGGAACGCTGATGCGCCACAGTGAACGAGTGCGGGCCAGTGGCGAAGGTGGCTGCCAGGCTCCAGATCTTGTTGTCGTCGCCAGTTACACCGTTTTCGCGGACATAGGAGTTGTCCAGCTTGGTGCGATAGCCGTTGAAATCCAGGGTCAGGGACTGATCCTTGTTGAACGGGATCACGTAGTTGGCGTTCACGTACTGTTTCTTCAAGACGTCTTCAACGTCGGACGCATACAGCGCGCCTTTGAAGTGTTCGGTGAACTGATAGCTGCCGCCCAACACGTTGATCGACTTCAGACCGCCGCTGTCACGGCCTTCATCGCTCTTGCGCGACTCGGCGGTGAATCGGCCGGCGTTCAATTCCAGGCCTTGGATCTCACGGGAGGTGATCAAAGTACCGGTATAGCTTTCCGGCAGCAGACGCACGTTGTCGTAGCTCAGCACCGGCAGGGCCGGCATCTGGTCGCCATAGGTCAACACGGTGTTGGACACACGGAATTTGACCGCTGCGCCGCCCTTGGCGATGTCGTGGTTCGCACGACCGTCATTTTCCTGTTTGAAGAAGTCGATGCCGCCGGCGCCGCTACGGCCCTTGCCGCCGTCCAGGCGCAATGCGTACAGACCGAAAGCGTCCACGCCGACACCGACGGTGCCTTGAGTGAAGCCCGACGAGAACGTACCGATGGCCGCTTGGCCCCATTCGGCCTTGTCCTTGTTACCGTCTTTGTAATCACGATTGATGTAGGCGTTGCGCAGCAGCACTTTCAGGCTGCTGTCTTCAACGAAACCCTTGGATTCGGCCTGGTCGTTAGCCATGGCCTGTGTAGCACTCAACATCCCCAGTGCGATCAGACTGATTCGCTTGTTCAACATTTTGTTTTCCTTATTACGGGTTGAAACGCGCTGTGTCGAACGGCTGAAACGGCGCTTTCTGCACTCTTGTATTCACCCCGAAACAAAAAGACCCGCCGACGTTAACGTCATGGCGGGCCTGCTCCTTATTTTGAGTCATGGCGGTTAGCCACAGGCGTTGGGCCGAATCGTAGCCGCGCCCTGAACTGTGTGTCAATTTCAAGAATCGTCTTTAAATAGGCGAAAAACGTCTAAGAAACGTAATTTTTTTGCTCGGCTGTTGCAGAAAAAACGGATTAAACAGGGAGTTTGAACTGTGGGAGCGAGCCTGCTCGCGAAGCGCTGGATCAGTCAACAAAGTCATTGGCAGGGCTGACGTCTTCGCGAGCAGGCTCGCTCCCACCTTTGAATACCTGTGGATAAAAATCAGGCAAAAAAAAGCGCCGCCATTCCGGCAGCGCTTTTACCAATCCCTATTGTTCTTATCCTTCCATCACATCCCACAAGGCTTCCAGCTCGGCCTCGCTGAACAGGCCAGCGGGGTAACGCTCGATCATCATCCGGCGCGGATCAGGTTGTCTGATCTGACGCGTTCCATTGGACTTCAACCAGTGCGCGACAAGCTGGAGCGATTCGCCGTTGACGGCCATGGGATGCACAGTCCGCTCGCTGATTACGTTCACTTCGGCGTTCATTTCAGCGCTCTCTCCCCGTTCGTGAGCGGCTACGTTATCCAAGGTTTGTGACAGAACTGTTGAAGTTCCCCGCCCTCCCTAGTGCATAAGGAGCAATACAAGAGCTATGCCAAGGCGACTCGAATGTAGACCGGCGGATACGAACAAGCCCGCGGTCCTGACGGGCCGCGGGCTTGCTTTGATGCTGAGCGAGCTAATCATTGCCTGGCTGATTTGTGAATCAACTCAAGCTGTTACGACTCAACTCACTCTTTGTGCGGCGCTGGCTGCTGTTGGGTAAGGCAGTGAATATTGCCGCCACCCAGTAACAGTTCGCGGCCCGGCACCATCACCACTTCGTGCTGCGGGAACAGCTTCTGCAGAATTTCCCTGGCCGGAGCATCCATCGGGTCGTCGAAGCTCGGCGCGATGATGCCGCCGTTGACAATCAGGAAGTTCACGTAGGAACCGGCCAGACGCACGGAAGGATTGCGCTCCTGCGAACCGTCCACCGCATCGACCCCGGCGCATTCTTCTTCGGTCGCGTACAGCGGCCCCGGAATCGGCATTTTGTGCACCGTGAACGGGCGGCCCTTGGCGTCGGTGCTGCTTTGCAGCACTTTCATTGCGGCCTGGCATCGCGGGTAGTTCGGATCCTGCGGATCATCGGTCCACGCCAGCAGCACTTCGCCCGGACGCACGTAGCAGCAGAAGTTATCCACATGGCCGTCGGTTTCATCGTTGAACAAGCCATCCGGCAACCAGATGATCTTGTCCACAGACAGGTTGTCGCTGAGTACGGCTTCGATTTCTTCGCGGCTCAGGTGCGGGTTGCGATTGCGGTTGAGCAGGCATTCTTCGGTGGTGATCAGCGTGCCTTCGCCGTCGACATGAATCGAACCCCCTTCGAGCACGAAACCTTCGGTGCGGTAACGCGGGCTGCGCTCGATCTCGAGGATCTTGCCGCCGACCTGCGAATCACGGTTCCACGGTGCATACAGGCCGCCATCGAAACCACCCCAGGCGTTGAAATCCCAGTTCACACCGCGTACTTCGCCATGGTTATTGATCACAAAGGTCGGGCCGCTGTCGCGAACCCAGGCGTCGTCGCTGGACATCTCCACCACGCGGATATTCGGCACATCGAGGCGCGCGCGGGCGTTTTCGTATTGGCCGGCGGAGACGGCAACGGTCACCGGCTCGAAGCGGGCGATGGCCTTGGCCACCGTGGCGTGCGCAGCCTGCGCCGGTTTGCCGCCCAGACGCCAGTTGTCCGGGCGCTCGGGCCAGATCATCCAGGTCTGGGTTTGTGGCGCCCACTCGGCCGGCATGTAGAAGCCATCGGCGCGTGGGGTACTTTTCAATGTGGTCATCAGGACTCCAGGGAACCGTCGAGGGTTTTCAACGCGCCGTACAGATTCGGCCGGCGGTCGCGGAATGAACCCCACGCGCTGCGAATATGTTCCAGCTCGTCGAGGTTGAACGTGTGCACAAGAATACCTTCTTCGGTTTTATTCAGCTCCTGCACTTTTTCGCCGAACTGGTTGGCGATGAACGACGAGCCGTAGAAGGTGATGTCGTAGCCGTCCTGCTCTTCGTTGCCGATGCGGTTGCTGGCAATCAGCGGCATCAGGTTGGCGCCGGCATGGCCCTGCTGCACCCGCTGCCAGTGATCGCGTGAAGAGATGGTCTTGTCGTGCGGCTCGCTGCCGATCGCGGTTGGATAAAAGAGAATTTCCGCGCCTTGCAGGGCCATGCTGCGTGCCGCTTCCGGGAACCACTGGTCCCAGCAGATGCCAACGCCGATTTTCGCGTAACGGGTGTTCCATACCTTGAAGCCGGTGTCGCCCGGGTTGAAGTAATACTTTTCGTGATAGCCCGGGCCGTCAGGGATGTGGCTTTTACGATAAATCCCGAGGCTGCTGCCGTCGGCGTCGATGATCGCGATGCTGTTGAAGCGTGCACGCCCGGCCAGTTCGTAGAAGCTGATCGGCAGCACCACTTGCAGCTCTTTGGCGATTTTCCGGAAATGCTTGATGGCCACGTTCTCTTCAACCGTCGTCGCCAGTTGCAGGTAATCCGGATTGGGCTTCTGGCAGAAGTACGGTGCCTCGAACAGTTCCTGGATGAGGATGATCTGCGCGCCTTTGCCGGCGGCTTCACGGACCAGTCTTTCAGCGGTTTCGAGGTTGGCTTCCAGGTCCCACGAACAGGCCATCTGCGTGGCGGCGACGGTAACGATACGGCTCATGAATCATCTCCGGGCTAGTGCTTTGACGGTCGAAGAATTCAACCGAAAAGAAAACGCGCGCACCGGACAAGAGTTCACCATGCCGGAGCAATGGCGACTTTATAACCGATAAATATCGGCCTTAAAAGCTATAAATCAGTAATTTATTCCATTGAACGCCAATTAAATCGATACAAATCGAACTTAAGACCGAAAACAAATGTGGGAGCGAGCCCGCTCGCGAATGCGCTGTGTCAGTCACCGCATGTGGCGACTGATACACAGCTTTCGCGAGCAGGCGCGCTCCCACAGGGGATGTGCGTTGCTTAAAGGCCTTCGGTAAGCACCCGATCCAGCATATCGACAAAGAAATCCACGCTCTGGCGCGACGTCACCATCGGTGGCTTGATTTTGAGGATGTTCAAGTCATCGCCGGTCGGCTGCATGAAAATCCCCAACTCGCGCAGGCGATCACACAGCAATGCAGTCTCGGCAGTTGCCGGTTCCAGCGTCTGCCGATTGCGGATCAGCTCCAGCCCGAGATAAAACCCGGAGCCGTGCACCGCGCCGACCAACGGATGTTTATCGATTAACGCTTCCAGGCGCGCCTTGAAGTGGCCGCCGACGACCTGGGCGTTTTCCCAGAGCTTTTCTTCCTCCATCACATCGAGCACCGCCATACCAATCTGGCAACTGACCGGACTTCCGCCCGCCGACGAGAAGAAATAGCCTTCGGCCTCCAGCGCCTCGGCGATTTCCCGGCGAGTGATCACCGCGCCAAGTGGCTGACCGTTACCCATGCCCTTGGCCATGGTGATGATGTCCGGCACCACGCCCTGCTCTTCGAAACCCCAGAAAAAATGGCCCATGCGCCCGTAACCGACCTGCACTTCGTCAGCGATGCACACCCCGCCCTGCGCGCGGACCCTTTCATACACCTGCGACAAATAGCCCGGCGGCAACGAAATACCCCCGGCATTGCCGTAGACCGGCTCGCAGATGAAACCGGCCAGTTGCCGCTTCTGCTCGGCCAGTTTTTGCAGATGATGCTCGACGCTGCGCACGTAATCCGGCGCCGAATCGGCGCCACGGAATTCGCCGCGATACGTGTTCGGCGCCGGCACTGGGTGCACCCAGTCCGGGCGACTTTCCAGGGCCTTCGGGTTGTCGGCAATCGATGTCGATACCGCATCGGCGCCGATCGTCCAGCCGTGATACGCCTCGAGCACGCTGATCATGTCGCGCCCGCCGCTGAAGGCCCAGGCCAGGCGAATCGCCAGGTCATTGGCCTCGCTGCCGCTGTTGACCAGAAATACACGATCCATGCCCTTCGGCGCCAGCTTCAGCAAGCGCTCGGAAAACTCGGCGACCGCCGCGTAGTTGAAACGCGAATTGGTATTGAGCAACGACCACTGCCGCGCCGCGACCGCCGCCATCCGAGGGTGACCGTGGCCGAGCACGGCGACGTTATTGAGCATGTCCAGATACGAGCGGCCCTGCATATCTATCAGGTGATTGCGCCAGCCGCGTTCAATGCGCGGCGGGTCAACGTAATAGTGTTTTTGCGTGCGGGCAAAACTGGCATCGCGTCGTTCGAGCAGGGTTTTTGCGTCCAGCTCAGGCTCGGCGTCGCAGGCCAGCCCGAGCAGCATCGCCGGTGACGGGCACAACGCCTGCCACGCCGATGCACGGGACGGCGTGCAGAACAGCGGCGCGTCGAGTTCTGCTCCCCGGCACATCTGCACTAGCAGCGGGCCCGTGACCGTACCGAGCTTCTGGCCTTGATCCACTGCCACACCCTGCTCAAGAACGGGCGTCACGCCCCACAGGCGAACGCTGAACTGCGGGCCATCGAGTTGCAGCGCACCGTTTGCCGCTTGCTTCAGAACGCCGGCGAACGGTGCTTGCACTTCGGCTCCAGCCGGCACACGCAATTCGACATGCAACGGGAACGTGTCCGGCTCAGTCGCGCTGTTTGGCCGAGTACGTGACAAGCGGTACTGGCCATAACGCGTCGCCGCCAGCCCGTGCACCGCTGCGGCCTCTGTCAGCAAGCGCTGATCAATGCCCTGCTGCTCCCAATTGCCCGCCTCGAAGTGCGGGCTCAACACGCCCAGATCGATCAGCGCGAATTCGCGCCCGACCAGCCCTGGCAACAACGGTGCAAATTCTGTGTTTTCGGCCTCTGGCACGGTCTGTCCCACGGCTCTGAGAATCGCCGCTTCCATCAGCGCCTGTGGCACCGATGTCGCGACGCGAAAAATTTCCCACTCGTGACTGAGATTGTCGCGGCTATACGTATTGGTGGGGTCGATGCTCACCTGTTGCTCGCCACTGAGCACCAGCACCGCCGCCCGGGACACGATCAATGGCCACAGCGCTTGCAGCTCAGCGTACTGCAACGGATTGACCGCGTGATACGCCTGGACCGCCGGCAGGATGACAAACGGATCGCCATCGGCGTGATGCAGCAAAGCCGCACAGGTCACCGACAGATCGGTGATACGCCAGGTGCGCACCAGATCACCGAAGTCGATCACACCCTGCAACTGCCAATGCCGCTGGGCGTCGCGCGCCCAAACGGCGTTGTCATCGGTGATGTCCATGTGAATCGCCTGCACCGGCAGTTTGTCCAGCAACGGCTGCAAACGGCGCTCGGCCTGCTCGGCGGCAGCGCTGATCGCCGCACCCTGCTGCGCGTCGGTGATCACCGGCAACAGATGACTGATCAAAGCGTTGGCGTGACGCGCGTCCCACTGCAAGGTGCGTTCAAGGCCCGGATGATCGAAGCCGGCCAGCGCCAAATCCATCTCGCCACAGAGTCGGCCAAACCCGGCGACCACGTCTTTGCCAAGATGATCGAAATCGGTCAATGGTTGGCCGTCGATGTACTCCAGCAAGCGCACATGCACCGTTTCGCCATTGGCTTGCAACGACAACAGATCGGCACCGTTATTGGCTGCGATGACGCGCGGCACCTTGATCGCCGAATGCTCGGCCAAGTATTTGAGCCCGGCGTGCTGGGCTTGCAACTCCACAAGGGCGTAATCGCCACGACAGACTTTCAACACGAAGCGCCCACGCACGCTGTCGACGCGATAATTCAGATCCTGCTGGCTGCCCAGCGCCTGCAACGTGCCGCTGAGCCCGTAATATTCGGCCAGCCATTGCAGCGCCTGCGCCTCTGAAACCTGCGGACCGGGCAAACTGGCGCGATGAATCAACGTGGCGAGCGGCATGAAACGACCCCTGAAATTTTATTAGGCGCTTATATCGCCATTGCCTTGGCGGTTACGCAACCCCCTTAGGACGTTGCCCGGTCAAACGAAAACGGAAATGCAATCATGGAAGCCTTCCAGGCAAACTTTCCCACAAGACTTTCAGATTGTGTTTCAGCGCCGCTCTGTGCAATCTGCGCCACAAATTCACAGCACGGATGCAAGCCCACGTCATGTCCCATCGTCGCCTCGCCCTTACCGACAAAAAGGTTCGCAACATCCCTCGCCGCTTACGTGCATTGGCTGCTTGGGCCGCCGATTTCGAGGGATACTTTCCAGCCGACCTCACTCTCGAAGATAAATACTGGAACTGGAAAATTCCGATTCACATGGCGCTGGTCGAAGGAAAACAGGCAACTACCGATCTGAAAAGGCAATCTGCCCAGAACTTGATCGACGCGGCGCAGCATCTACGCCTGGCTCGTCCTGAGCATGCGCTTGACTGCAGGGTGGTCGCAGCCATTTGTGTTCCCGGCATGTTTTCCAGCGAAATCTGTATCTATACGGATCTGGAATACCACCGAGGTCATATCCCTGCCTCCGATAGCGAATATGTCGAAACCGGCAAAAGCCTGGCTCAAGAATGGGGGCTTGTGTTGCCACATGGCATGGGCGAACGAGGTTTGCGCTACGAGGTTGAAGGCTGGGATGGGCAGACTTATGAAGAGGAACGCTGGTATTTTGGCGAGGTCGATTGACGCTCCGGCGTAGTCCGCACTCGCGCCCCGCAGCGCTTTGCGCAAGAATGTCGGCCATTCACACCTGTCTATGGAAATCCTCATGAATGTCATCACCACCGATTTGCCCGGTGTTCTGATCATCGAACCCAAGGTGTTCGGCGACGAGCGCGGTTTTTTCTACGAGAGTTTCAATGCCAAGGCGTTTCAGGACGCTACCGGTCTGGAAACGCAGTTTGTGCAGGACAACCATTCGCGCTCGCAAAAAGGCGTGCTGCGTGGCCTGCATTATCAGTTGCAGAACACCCAGGGCAAACTGGTTCGCGTGACGGCGGGTGAAGTGCTCGATGTGGCGGTGGACATCCGTCGCAGCTCGCCGCATTTCGGCAAATCGGTGGCGGTGCGCCTGTCGGCGGAAAATCATCGTCAGCTGTGGGTTCCGGAAGGTTTCGCTCACGGCTTCGTGGTGCTGAGCGAGTTCGCCGAGTTCCTCTACAAGACCACCAACTACTACGACCCGTCTTCCGAGCGCAGCATTCGCTGGGACGACCCGGCGCTGGGCATCGACTGGCAACTGGACGAAGCGCCGAAGCTGTCGGCCAAGGACCAGGCGGCCGCGCTGCTCAAGGACGCTGACGTCTTCGCCTGAGGCCAGGTCTGTACGAAAACTCGCCGAGCGGTGATCAGGCAAGGCAAAAACAGGCGAGGAAGCGGAGTCTAGATCCCTAAATGAGCATTCCGAGCCTGTTTTTAACGCAGCATGATCGACGCGCAGGCAGTTTTCGTACTGAGCAAAGGCATAATGCGCCTGTCCCTACAGGCGTATCCGGCTCATGAAACCCACTCTCCCCCGCAGACCTCGCTGGCGCAGCCTCGCGCTGTTGGCCCTGTGCCTGGCGCCGCTGCTGTGGCCGCTGGAACATCTTGCCGAACGCTATTACCGCAGCGAACTCGCCGGGCAGAATCGCCAGACTCTCGATCTCTACGTCGCCAACCTGCTCGGCACCCTGCATCGCTATGAAGTGTTGCCGCAGATTCTCGGCGATCTGCCGGCCCTGCGCGCGGTGCTCGGTGCGCCGGATGACGGCGTGACCCAAGACAACGCCAATCGCCTGCTGAAAAACATCGCCGCGCAGACCGGCGCTGAAGTCATGTACCTGATGGACACGTCCGGCCAGACGCTGGCGGCGTCGAACTGGGACAAACGCGACAGCTTCGTCGGCCGCAATTTCGCCTTCCGCCCGTATTTCAGCGAAGCCATGGCCGGGCGCCTCGGACGCTTCTTCGGCCTCGGCACCACTTCCGCCAAACGCGGCTACTTCTTCGCCGCTGCTGTGCGCAACGGCGAGAAAATCATCGGCGTGCTGGTGATCAAGGTCGACCTCGACCACACCGAAAGCCTGTGGGGCAAAACCCCGGAACAATTGCTGGTGACCGACCATAACGGCGTGGTCATCCTGACGTCGCGCCCGGAATGGCGTTTCCGCTCCACCCGTGCATTGAGCGATGCCGAGCGCGCCGCGATCACTGCGATCCAGCCCTACCCGACCCGCGAACCCCGACCGCTTAACCTCAGTTCCGACGCTTGGCTCACGCAGACCCACGACATCGCCGAAACCGGCTGGAGCGTGAGCATTCTCGCCCCGCGCACGCTGATCGATCGTCCGGTGCGCACGGTGGTCGCGATCGGCGGCGCCACGCTGTTGGTGGTGATGCTGCTGGTGGGTTTGATGATGCAACGTCGCCGGCATTATCTGGAGCGCATCGCCTTCGAGGCCAAGGCGCGCCGCGAACTGGAAGGCCGGGTGGCTGAACGTACCAGCGATCTGGAGGGCCTCAACCGGCGTTTGAAGCAGGAAGTGCTCGAGCGTGAGCAGGCGCAGCAGGAGCTGGTGCGCGCCCAGGACGATCTGGTCCAGGCGGGCAAATTGTCGGCGCTGGGGACCATGTCGGCGAGCATCAGCCACGAACTCAATCAGCCGCTGGCGGCGATTCGCAGCTATGCGGAAAACGCCGAAGTGCTGCTCGATCATCAGCGCACCGAGGACGCGCGCGGCAACCTCAAGCTGATCAGCGAACTGACCGGGCGCATGGCCTCGATCATCGCCCATTTGCGTGCCTTCGCTCGGCGCGATCGCCACGCACCGGAAAGCGTTGCCCTGCAACCAGCGCTGGACGATGCGCTGGCATTGCTGGCCAAACGTCGGCGCAGCATGGAAGTCGAACTGATCCGCGATCTGCCAGCCGCGACGCTGTGGGTCGAGGCCGGCGAAACCCGCTTGCGCCAAGTGCTGGGCAATCTGCTGGCCAATGCTCTCGATGCCCTGACCGAAAAAGGCCCGCCGCGCAAATTGTGGCTGAGTGCCGAAGCCACCGCCGACGGCGTCAATCTGTACATTCGCGACAACGGCCCCGGGTTCTGCATGGAAGCTCTTGGCCGCGCCAGCGAGCCCTTTTACACCACCAAGACCCGCACACAGGGTCTGGGTCTGGGACTGGCGATTTGTGAAACGCTGATGCGCGCCTTTGGTGGCGAGCTGTCGTTCGCCAACCACAAGCAGGGCGGCGCCCTGATCACCCTGCGCCTGCGCGCCGGCGCGCCCGGAGTCAGCCTGCAACCGTCCGAGGATCGAAGTGCATGACCATCGACAATCGCATCCAGGTAGTGTTGATCGACGACGATCCGCACCTGCGCCAAGCCCTCGGCCAGACCCTGGACCTGGCCGGCCTGAAAATCCTGCCGCTGTCCGAAGCCAAGGGCCTGGCCGCGCAACTTGAGCGTGACTGGCCGGGGGTGGTGGTCAGCGACATCCGCATGCCGGGCATGGACGGCCTCGAACTGTTGAGCGAGTTGCATGCACAGGATCCGGAGTTGCCGGTGCTGCTGATCACCGGCCATGGCGACGTACCGCTGGCGGTGCAGGCGATGCGCGCCGGCGCTTACGACTTTCTGGAAAAACCCTTTGCCAGCGATGCACTGCTCGACAGCGTCCGTCGCGCCCTCGCGCTACGGCGGCTGGTGCTGGACAACCGCAGCCCGCGTCTGGCCTTGAGCGACCGCAACGAATTGAGCGCGCGACTGGTCGGCCATTCGACGCCAATGCTGCGCCTGCGTGAGCAGATCGGTGCGCTGGCAGCGACCAAGGCTGATGTGCTGATCCTCGGCGAAACCGGCGCTGGTAAAGAGGTGGTTGCCCGCGCGCTGCACGACTTGTCGAGCCGCCGCAACGGCCCGTTCGTGGCGATCAATGCCGGTGCCCTGGCGGAATCGGTGGTGGAAAGCGAGCTGTTCGGTCACGAGCCCGGCGCTTTCACCGGCGCGCAGAAACGCCGCATCGGCAAATTCGAATTCGCCAACGGCGGCACGCTGTTTCTCGACGAAATCGAAAGCATGAGCATGGACGTGCAAGTGAAGCTGCTGCGCATGCTGCAGGAGCGCGTCGTCGAACGCCTGGGCGGCAATCAGTTGATCCCGCTGGACATCCGCGTCATCGCCGCGACCAAGGAAGATCTGCGCCAGGCGGCGGATCAGGGTCGCTTCCGCGCCGACTTGTATTACCGCCTCAATGTCGCGCCGCTGCGCATCCCACCGTTGCGCGAACGCGGCGAAGACGCACTGGTGCTGTTCCAGCACTACGCCGATGAAGCCAGCGCCCGCCACGGCTTGCCGCCCCACGAGCTGCAACCGGCACACCGCGCCCTGCTGCTGCGCCACACCTGGCCGGGCAATGTACGTGAACTGCAAAATGCCGCCGAACGCTTCGCCCTCGGGCTTGAGCTGGCACTGGACAACAGCGCGGATGGCAGCGGCGGCGCGCCGGTCGAAGTGGTCAGCGGCGGCCTCAGTGAGCAAGTGGAAAACTTCGAGAAGTCGTTGATAGCCGCCGAACTGGCGCGCTCGCACAGCTCGGTGCGCAGCCTCGCCGAAGCCTTGGGTATTCCGCGCAAGACCCTGCACGACAAGCTGCGCAAACACGGTCTGAATTTCGGCGACAGCAGCCACGGGGAAGACAACGAATGAGCAGCGCAAGCGAATACCTGCAAACGGTGCTGCATCACGACATTCCGCTGACCGCCGAGATGGGCCTCAAAGTGCTTGAATGGCGTGAGCAGCAATTGAGCCTGCACCTGCCGCTTGCGCCCAACGTCAATCACAAGAGCACCATGTTTGGCGGCAGCCTCTACTGCGGCGCGGTGCTGGCCGGCTGGGGCTGGTTGCATCTACGTTTGAAGGAAGAAGGGATTACCGACGGACACATCGTCATTCAGGAAGGGCAGATCAGTTATCCGCTGCCGGTGACCGGGGACGCCGTGGCGATCTGCCCGGCACCGGATGCGGCAGTCTGGAAACGGTTCGTGGCGATCTATCGGCGATATGGGCGGGCGCGGCTGACGCTGGATACGCGGATCCTGAATGCGGGAAGTGGGGACGAGGCGGTTAGATTTACCGGGCAGTACGTTTTGCACCGTTGAAGATCAACAGCCCCTCACCCTAGCCCTCTCCCGAGGGAGAGGGAACCGATACGGGGATGCTGCAGATTTACGTCGACCTGAAACTGCTTCGCCGACTCCACAATCGACTCGATTCTCCAGGTCCATGCATAGCGCCAGACAACTCGGTCGGCTCCCTCTCCTGGGGGAGAGGGCTGGGTGAGGGGAATTGCGGATCAGGCAGTTAGCCTCGGGCCAACTCCAACAACCGTCCGCGCCACGCAGCCTTCGCCGGCAGCGCCAGAAAGAACTCATTCAACAGCGATTCCCGCGGCGGATAACTGAACGCTTCGCCATTCAAATCCAGCACCTCACCCCCCGCGCCTTCCAGCACTCCCTGCGCTGCCGCCGTGTCCCACTGCGAAGTCGGCGCAAGACGTGGATAGCAATCGGCAGCACCTTCGGCCAACAGACAGAACTTCAAGGAGCTGCCGATATTGGCCAGTTGCAGCTCACCAAGACTGGCGCTCAACCCGGCCAGCAAACGCTCTTGCTCGGGACTGGAATGGCGACGGCTGGCCACCACAGTAAACGCCTCGCCCGGCGCAGGCACATCGCGCACCTGAATAGCTATCGGCGTTGCGCCTTTGTCGCCACGCCATGTCCCGAGCCCGGCGCCACCGACGTAAAAACGACCGTTGGTCGGCATCGTCACCACGCCAAACACCACCCGGCCATTTTCGATCAGCGCGATGTTGACGGTGAATTCTTCGCTACCGCTGATGAACTCCTTGGTACCGTCCAGCGGATCCACCAGCCACCAGCGTTGCCAACCGGCGCGCACGCTTTGCGGGATGTCGGCGTCCTCTTCCGAGAGCACCGGAATGCTCGAATCCAGCGCCGTCAGCCCGGCAACGATAAGGTGATGCGCAGCCAGATCGGCAGCCGTCACCGGCGAATCATCGGACTTGGCCGTGACTTCGACGCCTGCACGCCAGAACGGCAGAATCGCCTCGCCAGCCTGTAAAGCCAGCGCAACCACAGGTGCCATCAGCGGATGGGGAAAATTCATCGACGTCTCACTCATAGCTGAACACCCCGCGCTGGCTCAGCAGGTCGCGGGTCAGATACAGCGCCGCCAAGGCGCGGCCTTCGGAAAATTGCGGATTCTGCGCCAGCGCCGACAGTTCGCGCAGGTTGACCTTGTCGACCCGCATCGGCTCCGGCTCATCACCTTCCAGCCGCTCTTCATACAGGTCGGTGGCCAGCACCACTTGGATTTTCTGGCTCATGTAACCGGGCGACAGCGACAGCTCGGTCAGATGTTCCAATTGACGCGCGCCATAACCGGCCTCTTCCTTGAGCTCCCGCTCGGCCGCCGCCAGCACGTCCTCGCCCGGCTCGATCAGGCCTTTGGGCAGAGACAGTTCGTATTCGTCGGTGCCGCCGCAGTATTCCTCGATCAACACTGCGTGTTCGGCATCAAGCATCGCGACGATCATCACCGCGCCATAACCCGCGCCCTTGCCAACCAGACGCTCGTAAGTACGCTCCACGCCATTGGAAAATCGCAGCTTGAGTTCTTCGACGCGAAACAGGCGACTGGTGGCGACGATCTCGCGGGCGAGTACGGTGGGTTTCTGGCGCATGCAAAGCTCCTTGGCGTGAACGCGCTACTATAACGCGGCTTTCCCGATTGTTTGCGTCGGATATCCTTTCACCGTTCGAGACGTTGCCATGCCTTCTTTACCGTGGTCCGACATCGATACCGTTCTGCTCGACATGGACGGCACGCTGCTGGATCTGCACTTCGACAACCATTTCTGGCTCGAACACCTGCCCCAGCGCTACGCCGAACTGCACGGCATCAGCCGGGCCATGGCCGAGCTGGAATTGCAGCCATTGTTCGAGCGCCACGCCGGCCAGTTGCAGTGGTATTGCCTGGATTTCTGGAGCGCGGAACTGAAATTGTCGGTGCGTGAACTGAAACAGGAAACCGCCCATCTGATCGCCCTGCGCGCGGATGCCGATACCTTCCTCGACGCGATCAAACGCGCCGGCAAACGGGTGATCATGATCACCAATGCGCACCGCGATTCGCTGTCGTTGAAACTGGAACGGATCGAACTCGCACCATACTTCGAGCGGCTGATCAGCTCGCACGACTATGGTTATCCCAAGGAGAACCCGCAGTTCTGGGATGCCTTGCAGGCGGACATCGGTTTTGATCCGGCGCGCAGCCTGTTTATCGACGACACCTTGCCGATCCTGCGCAGTGCACGGGATTTTGGCGTAGCGCACTTGCTGGCGGTGAAAGAACCGGACAGCCGCAAAGGGCCGAAGGACACGGCCGAATTTGCCGCGGTCGGGGATTACCGCGATCTCATCGCCGGACTCTGAATCCTGTAGGAGCTGCCGAAGGCTGCGATCTTTTGACTTTGTTAAACCAAGATCAAAAGATCGCAGCCTTCGGCAGCTCCTACATTACTGCGTTATTTTGGAATGCGCAGCTTCTGCCCCGGATAAATCTTGTTCACATCCTTGAGCATCGGTTTGTTGGCTTCGAAAATCTTCTCGTACTGGTTGGCATTGCCATAGACGCGCAGTGAAATTGCGCTGAGTGTGTCACCTGCTTTGACCTCGACAAACTCTGCCGCAACCACCACCGGCCCGGTCACGGTGATCTGATCATCCACACTGCCCACGCCAGCAATGTTGCCCACCGCGAGCAGAATCTTTTCCTTCTCTTCCTGGCTCGCCACCTCACCGGTGACAGTTACCTTGTCGCCATCCACGGTCGCCTGCACGTTGGGATTGCCCAGCCCGACCTTGCTGATATGTTCCTTCAACTGCTCGCTGGCATTGGCGTTTCCGGGAGTCAACAGATCAAGCAGTTTCTCACCGGCTTCTTTGACAAAACTCAAAAGGCTCATCGCATTCACTCCATGTAATAAAGGGTCAGTCGTCCAAGCCTAGACCACCCCAGCCAAACCCGGTTCCAGTCCGACCAATGACGCTGCCGCGCCGCAGGCGGTAGAATCGCCACACCCCGCCAACCGCCCGGAGCGAAGATGGACATCAAGCAACTGAAATTCCTCATCGCCCTCGACGAAACACGCCATTTCGGCCAGGCCGCCGCGCGCTGCCACATCACCCAGCCGACCCTGTCGATGCGCTTGCGCAGCCTCGAAGAAGAACTTGATCTGCCATTGGTCAACCGTGGCCAGCGCTTCGAAGGTTTCACCGCGCCGGGCGAGCGCGTGCTGGCTTGGGCGCGCACGGTGCTGGCGGCTTACGACGGCTTGCAGGCAGAAGCGGCGGCCTGTCGCGGCAACCTGATCGGTACGCTGCGCCTGGGCGTGGTGCCGCTGTCGAGCTTCGATCCGTTGCCGCTGATGCAACGTCTGCATGCGGCGCACCCGGACCTGCGCTTCGAACTGTCGTCGCTGAGCTCCGAGCAGGTGCTCGAACACTTGGCAAACAACCGCATCGACATTGGCGTGTCCTATCTGGAGCGTCTGGACAGCGAGCGCTTCGATTCGCTGGCCTTCAACGAAACGCGCATGGGCCTGCTCTATGACGAGCGCTCGTTCAACTTCGGCGAAGCCCCCCTGAGCTGGGAATCGCTGATCGAACTGCCGCTGTGCATGCTCACCAGCGGCATGCACTTTCGCCAGTCCATCGACCACAACTTCCACAGCCGTGGCCTGACCCCGCAACCGTTGTTGCAAACCGACGCCGTGCATCAACTGCTGCAAGCAGTACACGGCGGTTTTTGCTGCGCGATCATGCCGCTCGATGGCGGCGCGGAAACCCTTGCTGATCACCTGCGTCTGCAACCGATCGAAAATGCCCACACCCTCGCGCCACTGGGGCTGATCATGCGCCGTGGCGCGCCGCGTTCAGCGCTGGCGGAAGCCTGTTTCGCGCTTTATCAGAAATCGCCAACAGACGCTTGATCGACGGCATCTATCGGTAGATCGGTAATAGCGATTAGACGCGACAACTTGCCGCGCCTAGTCTTGACCTAGATCAAACCGTCGGTGATGCCATGAACGCCAAGCGCCCAGCCTGCGCGGCGCCAGCAATTGAAACGCCCGCGCCTGCCGCCAGCCAGACCTACAGCTACAGCGATCTACCCTTTGAGGCATCGGCCAGCACCGCGCTGGCCGAGGAAGTCGCGTTGGCGATCGCCTACAACGGCATCAGCCAGGCAGTGATGCTGGTGACGCCGACCGACCTTGAAGATTTCATCGTCGGTTTCAGCCTCGGTAGCGGCATCATCGAAGACGCCAGCGATATCTACGATCTGCAACTGACAGGCGCAGGCTCGGCGCAATACGCGCAAGTGACCATCGCCAATCGCGCATTCTGGAACCTCAAACAGCAGCGTCGGCAGTTGGCCGGCACCAGCGGCTGCGGACTGTGCGGCGTCGAAGCCGTCGAACAGGCGCTGCCTGAGCTCAAAGTGTTGCCGGGCGCGGCGTTGCCACCGATCGAATGGCTCGACGGTTTGCGCCAGCGCATCGGCGCCTTCCAGCCGCTCGGTCAGCACTGCGGCGCGGTGCATGCAGCGGTGTTCATGAATGCCCGTGGCGAATTGCTGCTCGGCCGCGAAGACATCGGCCGACACAACGCCCTCGACAAGCTGATTGGCGGGTTGGTCCGCCAGAAGATTTCCACCGAAGGCGGCCTGGCGATTGTCACCAGCCGTTGCAGCCTCGAATTGATCCAGAAAATCTTGCGTGCCGGCATCCAGACCCTGGTCAGCCTGTCGGCACCCACCGGTCTGGCCGTGCAATGGGCCCGGCGCCACAACCTCAATCTCATCCACCTGCCGCAGAAAAGTGCGCCGCGGGTGTACAGCCCCGCGATGGAGAATCAAGCGTGAGCCAACATCATCAAGCCGACCAGAAACCTGTCCCGCGCTACAAGCCTTACAAAGGTGCCGCTGGCGGCTGGGGCGCCCTGATCAGTGTGGCCCAGGCGTGGCTGACCAGCGATAACGCCCTGAAAAACCTGCGCATGATGCTCAAGACCAACCAGAACGGCGGTTTCGACTGCCCGGGTTGCGCCTGGGGTGATTCGCCGGAAAGCGGCATGGTCAAGTTCTGCGAGAACGGCGCCAAAGCGGTGAACTGGGAAGCGACCAAGCGTCGCGTCGATGCCAAATTCTTCGCCAAGCACAGCGTCACTTCCTTGCTGGAACAAAGCGATTACTGGCTGGAATATCAGGGTCGCCTGACCGAGCCGATGGTCTACGACGCCGAGTCCGACCGCTATAAGCCGATATCTTGGGAAGATGCCTTCGCCCTGATCGGCAAGCATCTGCGCAATCTGCCGAGCCCGGATCAGGCCGAGTTCTACACCTCGGGGCGCGCCAGCAACGAAGCAGCGTATCTGTATCAGCTGTTCGTGCGGGCTTACGGCACCAACAATTTTCCTGACTGCTCGAACATGTGCCACGAGGCCAGTGGCGTGGCGTTGGCGCAGAGTGTCGGGGTCGGCAAAGGCACGGTGACCTTCGACGACTTCGAACACGCCGACGCGATTTTCGTCTGGGGCCAGAACCCTGGCACCAACCATCCGCGCATGCTCGAACCGTTGCGTGAAGCGGTGAAACGCGGCGCCCAAGTGGTGTGCATCAATCCGCTGAAAGAGCGCGGTCTGGAGCGTTTCCAGCATCCACAGCACCCGATCGAAATGCTCACCAACGGCGACAAGCCGACCAACACCGCGTATTTCCGCCCGGCACTCGGCGGCGACATGGCGGTGCTGCGCGGCATGGCCAAGTTCCTCCTGCAATGGGAACGCGATGCGCAGAAGGCAGGCGAGCCGGCGGTGTTCGACCATGATTTCCTCAATGCCCACAGCGCTAACGTGCTGGAGTACCTCGCCACTGTCGACGACACCTCGTGGGAGCAGATCGTCGAGCAATCGGGGCTGACCCTGGTCGAGATCGAGCAAGCTGCGCGCATGTACGCCAAAGGCAAGAACGTGATCATGTGCTGGGCCATGGGCATCACCCAGCACCGTCATTCGGTGCCGACCATTCAGGAAATCGCCAACCTGACGCTGCTGCGCGGCAATATCGGCAAACCTGGCGCCGGTCTGTGCCCGGTGCGTGGTCACAGCAACGTGCAGGGCGACCGCACCATGGGCATCAACGAGCGTCCACCGGTGGCGTTCCTCGACTCGCTGGAGCGTCGCTTCCAGTTCAAGGTGCCGCGCCACAATGGCCACAACGTGGTCGAGGCGATTCATGCGATGGCCGAAGGTCGCGCCAAGGTGTTCATCGGCTTGGGCGGCAACTTTGCCCAGGCCACGCCGGACAGCTCGCGCACTTTCGAAGCGCTGCGCAACTGCGACCTGACCGTGCAGATCAGCACCAAGCTCAACCGCAGCCACCTCGCTCACGGCAAAGACGCGCTGATCCTGCCGTGCCTGGGCCGTACCGACATCGACATCCAGACCGAAGGCCCGCAAGCGGTGACCGTGGAAGACTCGTTCAGCATGGTCCACGCGTCCAACGGCCAGTTGCAGCCGCTGTCGAACCAGATGCGCTCGGAACCATCGATCATCGCAGGCATCGCTGCCGCCACTCTCGGCAGCCAACCGGTGGACTGGAACTGGCTGGTAGCCGATTACGGGCGCATTCGCGAACTGATCGCCGACACCATCCCGAGTTTCAAAGACTTCAACGACAAGATCAAAAACCCGGGCGGCTTCTATCTGGGCAACTCGGCTGGCGCCCGCAAGTGGAACACACCTTCGGGCCGTGCCAATTTCCGCGCCAACCAGTTGCCGAAAGACCTGGTCCACGAGCGCACCCGTGCCACCGGCCAGGTGCCGGATCTGATCCTGCAATCGATGCGCTCCCACGATCAGTACAACACGACGATCTATGGTCTCGACGACCGCTACCGTGGCGTGAAGGGCCAGCGTGACGTGCTGTTCGCCAACGAGGCCGACATCATTCGCCTGGGCTTCCGTCCAGGGCAGAAGGCCGACATCGTGTCGATCTGGGACGACGGTCGCGAGCGTCGGGTGAAAGGTTTTACATTGTTGGCGTTCGATATTCCTGCCGGGCAGGCAGCGGCATACTATCCGGAAGTCAATCCGCTGGTGCCGCTGGAGAGCACAGGCGATGGCAGCCACACGCCGACGTCGAAGTTCATTGCGATCCGGCTGGAAGCGGCGAGTGAGACTGGTTTGATCATGGCTAAATCCGCTTAACCGCGGAGCCAGATCCGGCCCCTTCGCGAGCAGGCTCGCTCACAGTTGGAATACGTTTCAAATGTGGGAGCGAGCCTGCTCGCGAAAGCTATCGACCTGTCAACAGATCTGCCTTAGCAAAGATTTTCGACCGCCCACAAAAAAGGCCGTTTCTGCATGAAAACGGCCTGTCCGAAGTAGCTAAAGACCGGCGAAAATCGGTTAAGTTCCGGTGAAAAAACAGTAACTTGCATTATTGTATACAAGTCGTGTTATTCGTCGGATTTTGATTGTCACGCCCAACGCAGAGCCTCAGGATCGGCGCCGTCATCCCTTTGAGGCTCATCCTCTATGAAGTTCTCCTCGATTCTCTTGTTGTCCCTTGGCCTGGTCAGTGGCTTCGCTTCTGCCGGAGGCACCACCGAAGCAGGTGTGGGCGGCGCATTGGGCGGGGTTCTTGGCTCGGTCGTCGGTCAATCGTTAGGCGGCAATACAGGTTCCACCATTGGCGCAGCCCTGGGCGGCGCGGGTGGTAGCGCAGTCGGCGCCGACAAGCGCAGCCGTGGCGAAGCAGCCATCGGTGGTGCACTGGGTGCAGCCGGCGGTAACGTGGTTGGCCGCAGTCTCGGCGGCACCACCGGCAGCCTGATCGGCTCCGCCGCTGGTGGCGGTGCAGGCGGCGCGCTGGGTAACTACATGGGCAACAAGAGCGACGATGATGATCGTCGCTACGACCGTCGCCATGATGACCGTCGCTACTACCGCGACCGTGGTCATCCAGGTCGCGGCCATGCCTACGGCCACCGCAAGCATCACAAGTACTATCGCCACCACTAAGGCGAAGGCTTGAACAAAAAATCGCAGCTTTTTAGCTGCGATTTTTTTTGCGCGCCTAGACCACCAGCCGCTCCAGCGCCCCGCGCAAACCGGCAGGAATCGGCACCGGCTGATTGCTCGCGCGATCGACAAACACATGCACGAACCGCCCCGCCGCGCACGCCTCGCTTTCGCCAACCTTGAACACAGCCAGTTCGTATTGCACCGAACTGTTGCCCAGTTTGCCGACCCGCAGCCCGATTTCGATCAGATCGGGAAAAGCGATCGAGGCAAAGTAATCGCAGGCGGAACTGACCACGAATCCCACCACTTCGCCGTCATGAATATCCAGGCCACCGACTTGAATCAGATAAGTGTTCACCGCCGTGTCGAAGAAGCTGTAGTAGGTAACGTTGTTGACGTGACCGTAGGCATCGTTGTCGTGCCAGCGTGTGGTGATGGGCTGGAAGTGGGGGTAGTCGGAGCGTTGTGATGTCGGGTTGGGCATTGATCAGGGATTCCTTCAGATTTTTCGGCGAGTCTAATGCAAACCGTGGCAGCCCCTTCGCGAGCGGGCTCGCTCCCACAGGGAAACACGAAAGTCTGTGGGAGCGAGCCTGCTCGCGAAGGCGTCAGCACAATCGACCGGTGTCAACGATCAGCAAACCCCTTCCCCTGCGCCGCCAGCTCGTCAATCAACCGCGCCGGCTTCCACTGGTCGCCCTGGCGCGTCTCCAGCGCCAGCAAGCGCTGGTGGATATTCGCTAGCCCCTGCTGATCCGCCCACGCCATCGGCCCACCCTTTTCTGCTGGAAAACCATAGCCGTTCAAGTACACCAGATCGATGTCATGGGCGGAGCTGGCAATACCTTCCTGGAGGATCTTCGCGCCCTCGTTGACCAGCGCCAGCAAACAGCGCTCTAGGATTTCTTCAGGACCGATGTCGCGACGCTGGAAACCCAGCTCTTCGCTGACTCGCAGCACCAGTGCATCCACTTCGGGATCATGCTCGGCCTGGCGACTGCCCGGCTCATAGTGGTAGTAGCCGTTGCCGGACTTCTGCCCGAACCGCCCCATCTCACACAGGCGGTTATCCACCTGAACCTCGGGCGCATCCTGCCCCTTGCCAGCTAGCTGCCGAGCACGCCATTCCAGATCGATGCCGACCACGTCGTACATGCGAAACGGCCCCATGGCGAAGCCGAAGCTTTGCAGCGCGGCATCCACCTGCTGTGGATAAGCGCCTTCGAGAAGCATCTTGCGGGCTTCGAATACATACGGATGCAGCATGCGGTTGCCGATAAAACCGTGGCAGTTGCCCGACACTACGCTGACCTTGCCCATGCGCTTGCCGAGTGTCAGCGCGGCCTCCAGCGCCACTGGCGAGGTCTGAGCACCTCGCACTATTTCCAGCAGTTTCATGATGTGCGCGGGGCTGAAGAAATGCAGACCCAGCACCTGTGCCGGGCGCCGGGTCGCAGCCGCGATGGCGTCGATGTCCAGCGCCGAGGTGTTGCTCGCCAGCAGCGCCTCAGGCTTGAGCAGACCATCGAGTTCGCGAAAAATCTTCTGCTTCAGTTCGAGGTTCTCGTACACCGCTTCGATCACCAGATCGACGTTGCGAATCGCCGCGTAATCCGCCGCTGCTGATACGCGAGCCATTCGCGCATCCGCCTCGGCCTGATCAATGCGGCCCTGACGCACGTTGTGTGCATAAGTTTGCGCGACCGTCGTCAGCGCCTGCTCAAGCATCTGTGGATTGTTATCCACCCATTGCACGTTCACGCCAGCACTGGCCAGGCACATGACGATGCCACGGCCCATGGTGCCCGCGCCGATCACGGCAGCTTGCTGGATTTCGAAGGATGTCTGGCTCATGTTGTTCTCTTGTGGGTGGCCCGAAGACAGAATCCAACCTTAGTCAGGCCACGACGCTTTTTGAAGTTTATTAGCGTGATGATCGACATTCAGCGGATGGATGCAGCGCCCACAGACTCTCTGCTTAATCGAGCAAGTGACTGTCCGCCCACTCGCGGACCTCTGCGTAGGGATACTCTTCCAACGCAGCAAAACCCGGTATCGCCCGCGCCTTGAGTTTGGTGAACAACGGCACGCTGATTCCGCACAGGAACCGTGTCAGGCGTTCGGCCGTCGGAAGGCTGCCTGTGTGCTGCTCATGCCTGTGGATAAATTCACCACACAATTGCGCGAAGTTTTTATCCACAAGTGCTGGCAACGGCGGCGGCTCGGGCAATCGCGCGATCTGGCCGTGACATACCGAACAATGCCCGCAATGTTCAGGGGCATTGTGGTCACCGAAATACTCGGCCAGGCGATAACCCAGGCAGCGTTCGGTTGCGAACACCTCAAGCATGGCGTGAATCCGCGCCACCTCAGTCCGTTCATGGCGAGTGAAATACTCGTGCAGCTCAGCGCTCAGGGCGTCGCTGTCTAAATCACTGTGCAGCAGGCTGTAAACCTCGGTCATTTGCTTGCTTTCTAGCTCGACCCAGCCTTTTTCCTGGAAGTAATCAAGCGCTGTCACCACGCGATTGCGCTCGGCGGAATACTGCGAATACATCGCCTCGAAATCTACCGTGGCCCAGGTGCGTGCTCGCGTGGACGTTCTGATGATCGCCGCAACGAAATCCCTGCGCTCGCCTTCGAAGCGCTGGAGCAATGCTTCAGGCTCAAGCAGATATTTGAAGCGGTATTCAGCGTAATAAGCGTAGCGCGGCGCGATCAGGCCCCGCAGTTCCAGCTGCACCAGCAAAGTCTTCAACGGCAAAGAGCGAATGTTGCTCTGATCCGCCAATGGCCCAAGCAAAAACTCCCATTGTCCGTCCGGCACTGAGGCTTTGAGCTCTTCGAGCACATAATGAATCCCGTCGCGCTCGGGCGTATCACCGTAGACGAAGTTTTCCAGCACATTGAGGCTGTCGCGATTCGCCAGTACCAGGCAATCCGAAGGCTGTCCGTCACGCCCGGCGCGGCCGATTTCCTGGCTGTAGTTTTCGATGGATTTGGGCAGATCGAAATGCACGACGTTACGGATGTCGCTCTTGTCGATGCCCATGCCGAAGGCAATGGTGGCGACAATGCAATTGGACTGCCCGACCATGAAGCGGCGTTGAATGTCTTCACGCTGATCGTGGGGCAAACCTGCGTGGTATGCCTCGGCCTGAATTCCGTTGCGTTGAAGATGCTCGGCGATGTGCTCGGCGGTCTTCTGCAACGTCACGTAGACAATGCTCGGTTGCCCGGGACGCTCGCTCATCCATTCGACCAGACGCCGGCGCTTGTCCTGACCGCGTACAGGCTCGACCAGCAGGTTGAGGTTGGGCCGATAGAAACCGGTGGTCACTACATCGTCCGGAGATATGGCGAATTTGGCCTGCATGTCGGCGATGACTTCTGGTGTCGCCGTGGCGGTGAGCAGCAAGGCCTGCGGGATGTTGAACTGACGTTGGTAGTCCGGCAATTTCAGGTAGTCCGGCCGAAAGTTGTGGCCCCATTCGGAAATGCAGTGAGCTTCGTCGACTACCAGCAACGAGATCGGCACCTGCTGCAGAAAATTGCGGAAGCGCTCATTTTTCAGGCGTTCGACGGAGATCATCAGAATCTTCAATTCCCCCGAACGCGCACGGGCCATGACGTCGTTGGCATCCTCGCGGCTCTGCGCCGAATCGATACTGCCTGCGGAGATACCGTGGCGCTTGAGAAACGCCAGTTGATCCTGCATCAACGCCAGCAACGGCGAAACCACCAATGTCAGGTGTGGCAGTAAAAGCGCCGGCAGCTGATAGCAAAGCGATTTGCCGGAGCCAGTGGGAAAGATCGCCGCCGCGGAGCGCCCCGCCAGCACCGCGCTGACAGCGGCCTCCTGACCGGGGCGAAACTGTGGATAACCAAAAACCTGTTCCAGGGTGTGGTGCATTTACTGTCACTCCTTTGACTGCTGCCATGCCCAAAGCCTAGCGGGCGATTGCAGCGAGTCGAGAAAAGGTCGGGGTTGAATCGATACTGAATGATACATGGGAAGCGAAAACCAAGCGTTTAACAATCAAAGCGCCTCGACATACTTTCGAAAGGCTCAGCTACATATATATAACAAACTTCACATTACAAACGCAGACACAACAACGCCCTTTATTTTTAACACCGCCTAAAACTAACTTGACTGCTCTTATACATAAGCAAGAGCAACGAAATGACAACTTTAACAATCTTTTTCTGCGGCACCGGCTCCAACAAGTTTGATGACAAACATAAAAGCTTCTGGGACGGCGAAATCGTTTCTACGCTCGCTGCACACCACAGCGGACGCGAATTTGCCGAGTGGATCGTCGTCGATGGCCCCGGCAGCGGCAATCTGCAAGCCGACGACCTGTTCACCAAGACCACTGAATACGGCTTGTCCGGCACGCTGTTCGGCAAAGGCTGGGATGAAAACGTGCAGCACGCGTTGAATATCATCAAAGGCAAATGCGACTGGCAGCGTAAACAACTTACCGAGGCAGAATATAACCGTCTGAAGGCCGCAGGTATTCCTATTGAAGATGTAAAAGTGGAAGGCTCCTGGTTCTGGCGCCAGTACAACTATGGCGACCGGAGTATCACGCAACAGAAGTTGCAGGAACAGATCATCAAGACTTTCCGCAAGGACGGCATTATTCCGACGCGTGTCAATCTGCTCGGCTGGAGCCGCGGTGGCATCAGTTGCCATATGCTTGCCAATGCAATGTCCAGGGACGCTGCCCTCAAACATATTCCGGTGAATATCTTTGCGATTGATCCAGTCCCGGGAATTGGCAACTTCCAGGAAAACCGCGTCAAACTCGAATCCAACGTCAAGGAATACATCGCTTTCTATGCCCGCGACGAGCGCTCAAAAGGCTTCAGCTGCGTGATCCCGCAAACCGCTACCGGCACCAAGACTTCGATCTATCCAATGGCCGGTCGCCACGCCACCCTTGCTGGCAACGCCACGGCGCTCGGCGGCGAGCCCACCAACACCAGCGACCTCAACGCGCTGATCGAGCCCGGCCGCATCGTTCGTCATTTCGCCGAAACCTGCTTTAAACGCTGGGGCGTCACGCTGAGCAAAACTCTCAACCTGAGCGATGCCGATCTGCTGCGCTTCACCGGCGCCATTGTCAGCGACGAAGCTCGCTACAAGAAGATGCACAGCCAGTCCTACACCTGGTTCACCGAACTGGACAAAGGCGAGCGCTATGTCTCGCTGGGCAGCAAAGGCGTGCCGTTCTCGGCAGTCAAAGGCACGATCTACCGGCCGGCAACCGGACTGACCCAAAGCCTGCTGGATATTTCCGGTTACCAGCATCTGCGTTGAAAGGCGTTGAAGAATCGGTAGCAACGTCTGGCGAATTGTTCGTCCAGTTCCTACTTCACGCGATGCCTTGTCGGCTATCGCGAGGTGGTGGTGCCAACCTATAGTCGTGGGTGTCGCTGCTTTGGTCACTGACACCCACATCACCCACGCCCTGTATCCGCTGACACAGGACGGCTGCGACCTGCTGCAAGTCGCGCAGACACAGATGCTCAACTGGAAAGCCCCTGCCTAAGGCGAGCAGCCTGATCGCCGCCAATCATCTGTCGGCGACCAGGCACCAGTCATCGTTATCAACACTTCAGCATTGCCTGAAAGTAAGTCACTGGCGTACATTGACCATGATTTTTATTGAGACTTCAGTCTTCACCCGCCGAGTAAGAGAGTTACTGGACGACGATGCCTACGCCACCTTTCAAAAGCAGTTGGTCGCAAACCCGTCTATTGGCGATGTAATCGAAGGAACCGGCGGGGTGCGTAAAGCACGAGTCGCCTCCAAAGGCCATGGCAAACGGGGTGGCGCACGGGTTATCTACTACCACTTCGTTTCAGCATCACAGATCGCGTTGTTGATGATATATCCAAAAAACGAGCAGCAGGATCTTACCCATGACGAACGGAAAGCACTGAAGGCCATGATTGGAAACTGGAGGTAACCATGAGCAAGTTTTTTGATGAGCTGATGGAAAGCGTGCAGGAAATGGATGAGATTCTTCGGGGTGAAAAAAAGCCGTCCCGCGAATTCTATGTGGATGCATTACAGGTTAAACAGATTCGCAAAGCGACGGGAATGACGCAGGCAAAGTTCGCAGCCTTGATCGATGTCCAATTGGGAACGTTACGCAATTGGGAGCAAGGTCGTCGTCAGCCGACTGGCCCGGCCAAAGCACTACTCAAGGCCATTCATAACGATCCTGTCCATGTGCTGAGTGCACTGGCTGATTGACACATAGCCAGGGCAAGCCACGTCTTTGACGTCTAACCAAGCTGCATTTCAGATCGGAAATAAAAAACCGCCCCAAAGGGCGGTTTTTTATTCACTGCAAACCGCTACTTACAACTTCGGCCCAGCCGCCTTGATCGCGTCGCTCACTTCGAACTTCTTGAAGTTCTCGATGAACAGACCGGCCAATGCTTTGGCTGCCTCGTCGTACGCCGCCTTGTCAGCCCAGGTGTTGCGTGGGTTGAGCAGGTTGGTGTCGACGCCCGGGACGGCCAGTGGCACGTCGAGGTTGATGGTGTCGAGGTGCTCGGTGGCGGCACCGATCAGTGCGCCGCTCTGGATCGCTGCGATCACCGCGCGGGTGGTCGGGATGTTGAAGCGTTGGCCGACGCCGTAGCCGCCGCCGGTCCAGCCGGTGTTGACCAGGTAGACCTTGGAGCCGAAGCCGCGGATGCGCTTGATCAGCAGTTCTGCGTACTCACCAGCCGGACGCGGAAAGAACGGTGCGCCGAAGCAGGTGGAGAAGGTCGACTTGATGCCGCTGCCCGAACCCATTTCAGTCGAGCCCACCAGTGCGGTGTAGCCGGACAGGAAGTGGTAGGCCGCTTGCTCTTCGTTGAGGATCGACACTGGCGGCAGCACGCCGGTCAGGTCGCAGGTCAGGAAGATTACCGCGTTTGGCTCGCCACCCAGGTTCTTCTCGGAACGCTTGGCAACGTGCTCCAGCGGGTAGGCGGCGCGGCTGTTCTGGGTCAGGCTGACATCGGCATAATCGGCGTGCTTGGCATCGTCGATGACGACGTTTTCCAGCACTGCGCCGTGCTTGATGGCTTTCCAGATGACCGGCTCGTTCTTCTCGGAGAGGTCGATACACTTGGCATAGCAACCGCCTTCGATGTTGAACACCACGCCTTCGCCCCAGCCGTGTTCATCGTCACCGATCAGGTAACGGCTTTCGTCAGCCGACAGGGTGGTTTTACCGGTGCCCGACAGACCGAAGAACAGGGTCACATCGCCTTCTTCGCCGATGTTGGCAGCGCAGTGCATTGGCAGCACGTCAGCGGCCGGCAGCAGGAAGTTCTGCACCGAGAACATGGCTTTCTTCATCTCGCCGGCGTAACGCATGCCGGCGATCAGCACTTTCTTCTGCGCGAAGTTGATGATCACGCAACCATCGGAGTTGGTGCCGTCACGCTCAGGCACGCACTCGAAGTTGGCGACGTTGAGCACTTGCCATTCTTCACGGCCAGCCGGGTTGTACTGGGCCGGGTTGATGAACAAGCAACGACCGAACAGGTTCTGCCAGGCAGTCTGCGTGGTCATTTTCACGGCCAGGTAGTGATCTTCCGCCGCGCCTACATGCACGTGGGAAACGAAGTGCTCTTGCGCGTTGTTGAAGGCCTCGACGCGAGCCCACAGGGCATCGAACTTGTCGGCCGGGAACTTGCGGTTGATCGGGCCCCAGGCAATAGCGGCCTGGGTGGACGGCTCTTCAACGATGAAACGGTCGACTGGCGAACGGCCGGTGCGGTGACCGGTGCGAACAACCAGAGCGCCGGTATCGGCAAGCTCGCCTTCACCGCGATTCAGGGCTTCTTTTACCAGATCATCAACACTCAGATCGGTGTACACGGCGTTATTGGCTTGCGTCATGAGGTTCCCCGTCGGCCAGTGGCCGAGTGTGCTCCAAACGTTTTGTAGTAGAAAGTCGTGCACTACTACCGCGAAAAAAGTGGGCCGGATTATGCCAGAAAAGCCCAAAAAGAGTAGGGTCCTCCCGTCGTAACGGCGATATTCCGTCATTCCGCAGTGAATTTACCTGCGCTGAACCGTTTTAGTGACGGGTATCTGACGGCGTATCGACGCCCGCGCCAGCGAACAATTGAGCAATATCGGCCGCGTCGAACAGGTACTGCTGATTGCAGAACTGGCAATCGATCTCGACTTTGCCGCCCTGCTCGGCGGCCAGCGCCAGCGCATCTTCCAGCCCAAGACTGACCAGCGCATTGCCGGAGCGTTCCCGCGAGCAACTGCAACTGAAGCGCAAATGCTGCACATCGAACAGGCGCACTTGTTCTTCGTGGTACAGGCGATGCAGCACGGTTTCGTTGTCCAGGCTCAGCAGCTCATCGGCGCTCAAAGTGCTGGCCAACGCGGTGAGGTGCTGCCAGTTGGCGGCGCGATCCTCTTCGTCTTTCAAGCGATCGGCGGGGAGTTGTTGCAGCAGCATGCCGCGGGCACGACGACCGTCGGCGAACAGCTTGAAGCGCGTGCCAACTTGCTGCGACATGACGAAGTAGTTGGTGAAGCAATCCGACAGGGTTTCGCCGTCGAGATCAACAATGCCCTGATAGCGCTGGCCAACAGTCGGATCGACGGTGAGGGCCAGAACGCCGTTCGGCATCAGATCGCTGAGGGTGGCGTCTGCGGCGATCTGCTCGGCGTTGTAACGCGCCAGACCACGGATCTCACGCTCGCTGGAGCACTCGATCATCAGCAGCGGAATCGGCCCTTCCGAACGTGCCTGCAAAATCAGCAAGCCATCGAACTTGAGCGTGCCGACCAGTAAAGACGCGGCCGCCATCAGTTCGCCGAGCAACTGCGCGACCGGCTCCGGGTACGGGTGTTTGGCGAGGACTTCGGCGTAGCTGCGCTCCAGCGCTACCAGTTCGCCGCGAGTGTCGCTGTCATCGAAGATGAAGCGTTGAGTGAAATCGGTATCCGCTAGGTCGGTCATAGGTCTGGGTATCTGAATGTGATGACAAAATGATTACAAAACGTGAAAATTTGCGCTTGCTGGCACTTTTTTTGGTGCCGGCGCTTTTTCGCCATGGGAGGCATTTTATGAACAATCCGGGTTTGTTCCAATCAAGGTGGAACCTCGGCCGGCTGGTTCTGTGTAACGTAGTGCCGTTGGCGCTACTGGCTTTCTGGTTATGGCCTACCGGCCAGATGCTGTGTGTGATTTTCGACGAGTGGCTGTTCCGCTCGCTGAATGCACCGCTGGCCAGCAACCCGATATGGCTCCACATCTGGGCAATTGCAAGTCTGCGCCCGTTCGACATCGTCGTCGGCCTGATTCTGCTGACGCTGCTGATCAAGGGCGACTGGGTTTTCAGGGCGATTGACGTGCGCCGCGCATTCTTCGGTTTTTTCTCGATCCTGCTGCTGATGGTGGTGATCCGCGCGCTGTTTTCCAAATTCGCCGATCACATGGGCTGGCAGCACAGCAGTCCGTCGATGGTGCTTGAGGGCGCGGTGCACATCAGCGATTACTTTCCGCACCTGGAAAAAACCTGGGAGCTGAAGGACCGTTCCGGCCAGAGTTTCCCCGGTGATCATGCCTCAGTGTTGTTGATCTGGGCGTTGTTCATGGGCGTGTTCAGCCGCACCGTCGGACAATTTCTAACAGTATGGGGGCTGGCAGTGTTGTTCATGCTGCCGCGTCTGGTGGCCGGTGCGCATTGGGGCCAGGACGATTACATCGGCGGCGTGCTGCTGGCGGTGTGGGCGTTGGGCTGGGGTTACTACACGCCGTTTGCCTGGCACGCGTCGAACCTCTGGTTGAAGCTCACCGCGCCGGTTTTCGCGCTGTTGGGCAAGCTGCCGATGGTGTCGCGAATGAGTGTGGTGCGTAGCGCCTGATACCGCGTCGTACTCGATTCGCGAGCAGGCTCGCTGCCACAGACGACTCGATCGAATGTGGCAGCGAGCCTGCTTGCGAAGATGCCGGCACAACGTTTCAATCTTCGTTGCTGCTACCGCGAAACTTGAACAGATCGCGCCGCTGTTTCTTGCTCGGTTTGCCATCGGTGCTCACGCCCAACGATCCCGCCTTGCGCATTGCCGCAGCCGCCTCACGCTTGGCGATACTCGCCTCGGTCTCGGCATACAAAGTCTGCGCCTCGGGTGCGCCACGACGCACGATCGACAATGCCTCGACCCTCACCGTGCGCACTTCGAAGCCGGTGCGAATCTCGAACTCATCACCGATGCGCGGCTCCTTGCCCGGTTTGCAGCGCTCGCCACGGCAATGCACCTTGCCACTTTCAATGGCGGCTTTGGCCAATGCACGGGTTTTGTAGAACCGCGCTGCCCACAGCCATTTATCGAGACGGACCTTGTCGTCCTCCTCCTGCTTCTGTCCCATATGAATTCCTCGCTCGGCCAGTAGTCGGAACTGTACTACCGTTTCTGTCGGGCGCAAGAACTCGGCCCTCCAGATAGACTGTGATCTTCGCCGCCTGACCGGCCTGGAGTGACCGCGTGACTAAATTTCCAACTTCGTTGACCTCACCCAAGGGCGGTTGCCAGGGCTGCCAGCAGAGCGAACCGCTGGATTTCGATTTTGCCTTCGCGTACCAGCCGATCGTAGATCTGCGCGATGAATCGGTGTTTGCCCACGAAGCATTGGTAAGAGGCGTGGCCGGGGAAGGTGCACTGTCGGTGTTAAATCAGGTTACAGAAGACAACCGCTACCGTTTCGACCAGCTCTGCCGGACCCGCGCCATCGAAGGCGCGGCCAGCCTTAATATGCAGACACACTTGTCGATCAACTTTTTGCCCAACGCCGTCTACCGTCCAGAGCTATGCATTCGCAGCACACTGGAGGCCGCACGCAAACACAACTTTCCGATCCACCGACTGATTTTCGAAACCCTGGAAATCGAGCACGTAGATAATTATCGCCATTTGACCAATATTCTGCGTGAATACCGCGAATTCGGCTTCAAGACCGCCATCGACGATTTCGGTGCCGGTTATTCGGGGCTCAATCTGCTGGCTGATTTCCAACCGGACCTGATCAAACTCGACATGGCGCTGATCCGCGATGTTGACCAGGACCGTGTCCGTCAGGTGATCGTGCGGGGGATTGTCACAATGTGTGCGGAGTTGGGCGTTACAGTCATAGCCGAAGGCATAGAAAGCGCCGGGGAACGGGATTTCCTCGCGGACTGTGGAATATTCCTGATGCAGGGCTACTGGTTCGCCAGACCCGCATTCAAAGCGTTGGCCCAGGTGCCGGACGGGGCCTGGAAGCGTTAACCCTTGGTTTTTTTCTTTGAAGACATTTGATCATTTGACCGTTGTCGGTCTGCGCGAGTGGGTGGCGCTCCCGGGCCTGGGAGTCGCTGGCCTGCGCGCAAAAATCGACACCGGCGCCAGCACCTCCAGCCTGCACGCCACCGATATCGAACCGTTCGAACGTGACGGCGAGAAATGGGTGCGCTTCACCGCGCACCTCGGCACGGTGGTGCAGTTGCGTCACCGGCGCTGTGAAGCACCGCTGGTCACGCGCAAAACCATCAAGAGCTCCAATGGCCATGCCCAGGTGCGCTATGTGATCAGCACCACGCTGGCTCTGGGTGATCGGGTCTGGCCGGTGGAGTTCACCCTGGCCTGCCGCAAGTCCATGCGCTATCGCCTGTTGCTCGGTTCCAAAGCCCTGATCGATGGCCAGTTGGTGGTCAATCCGGGCATCAAGTATGTACAAGACAAGCCGGTGTTCCCGGTATCTACCTCCTCCACAGGTGTTGCATGAAGATCGCTGTGCTGTCGCGTAATCCGCGTCTGTATTCCACCCGCCGTCTGGTCGAAGCCGGAATCGAGCGCGGGCATGAAATGGTGGTGATCGACACCTTGCGCGCCTACATGAACATTGCCAGCCACAAGCCGCAGATCCATTACCGCGGCAAACCGCTGGAAGGTTTCGACGCGGTGATCCCGCGGATCGGCGCGTCGGTGACGTTCTACGGCTGCGCGGTGTTGCGTCAGTTCGAAATGATGGGCGTGTTCCCGCTCAACGAGTCGGTGGCCATTGCCCGCTCAAGGGACAAATTGCGTTCGCTGCAGCTGCTGTCGCGGCGCGGCATCGGTTTGCCGGTCACCGGTTTTGCCCACTCGCCGGACGATATTCCCGACCTGATCGCCATGGTCAACGGCGCACCGCTGGTGATCAAGGTGCTCGAAGGCACTCAGGGCATCGGCGTGGTGCTGTGCGAAACCGCGACGGCGGCAGAGTCTGTGATCGAAGCGTTCATGGGCCTGAAGCAGAACATCATGGTTCAGGAATACATCAAGGAAGCCGGCGGCGCGGATATCCGCTGCTTCGTGGTCGGCGACAAGGTGATCGCGGCAATGAAGCGCCAGGCCAAACCGGGGGAATTTCGTTCCAACCTGCATCGCGGCGGCAGCGCCAGCCTGATCAAGATCACACCGGAAGAGCGCATGACCGCATTGCGCGCGGCCAAGGTCATGGGCCTGGCAGTGGCGGGTGTGGATATCCTGCGCTCGAATCACGGGCCGCTGGTGATGGAAGTGAATTCGTCACCGGGACTGGAAGGCATCGAAACCACCACTGGCAAGAATGTGGCGGGGATCATCATCGAGCACCTTGAAAAGAATGGCGGACCAAATATGACCCGCACCAAGGGCAAGGGCTAGAGAAGCAGCTGCTAGCGGCAAGCTTCAAGCGGCAAGTGAAAAGCGCTCTTGCTTGTAGCTTGTAGCTTGTAGCTTGTAGCTTGCAGCTTGCAGCTTGCAGCTGCTTCTAGACTGCATCTCGGGGCAACATCAACCCCAACGGCAATCTCACCCGCGCCTCAAGTCCACCCCCGGACCGGTTGCGCAATTCGACATTGCCGCCATGCATCGCCGCAATCCTTTTCACGATCGCCAGTCCCAATCCGGTGCCTTTGCCACCGCGAGCCCGATCACCTCGGGTGAAAGGGTTGAAGATTGCCTCAAGCTCGGACGGATCAATCCCGGCGCCACGGTCCATCACGCTCAGGACCACATACGGCGCGCTGGTATCTCCGGACACATAAGCCGCGACCTCAACTCCCGTGCCGGCATGGTTCAAGGCGTTGCCGATCAGGTTGTTGAGCAGGCGTTTCATCGACACTCGACGCAGTGGAAACGGCTGGATCGGTTCCAGGCGCAGGCGCACTTTCTCTTCGTTCTGGTTGTACGGCGCGGCGACTTCGCGCACCAGATCGCTGAGGTCGACCTCTTCCACCGACTCGTCTCGACCATCGCGAATGAACGCGAGGAACTGGTCGAGAATCGCGTCCATGTCTTCGATGTCGCGAACCATGTCATCGGTGAGGTCGGTGTGATCGCCCATCAGTTCCAGCGACAGGCGCAAGCGCGTCAGCGGTGTGCGCAAGTCGTGGGAAACCCCCGCCAGCATCAGCTCGCGCTCACGTCCGGCCTGTTCGACGTCCTCGGCCATCTGGTTGAAGGCGCGATAAACCTCGGTCATTTCGCTCGGCGTATCACTGATCGGCAGGCGCACGCTGCGGCCCTGGCCGAGTTGCCGCGCGGCATACACCAAGCGTTTCAAAGGCTGGTTGAGCTGACTGACGAAAATCCATGCGGAGGCTGTCGACAACAGGCCAATGGCGAGGAACCAGCCGAGCACGTTCCAGATTTTCTGGCCGCGCAACGGATGCGGATACAGCGGTACTTTCAGCCAGCCATCGCCCAGGCTCGGCGCCCTCACCCACAGTGCCGGCGGCGAGTGCATGCGCAAACGCACCTCGGTGTCGGCACCCAGTTCCGCCTGCATCTGACGTTGGTAGATTTCGCTGTACGGCCAGTGCTGCTCGCCTTCCGGCACACCGGCGCCGACCACACGAATCAGGGTCGCGGCATCGGCAATTTTTGCGCGGTTCTCTTCGTCAGCGGCCCAATAGGCTCGCAGCGTCAGAGCGACGCCATGGCTGTATTGGCGATCCACCAGCACGTCCTCGTTCATCAACAGATAAACCAGGGTCAGCGCCTTGGAAAACAGCACGACGATCAGCACCAGCCAGAGGGTGCGGGAGAAAAAACTTTGGGGGAACCAGACGGGGGTTTTCATCTTTAACCGCTACACACTTGCAGGAGCGAGCAATGCTCGCATATTGCGGATTGCGAGTCTGTGGCAATGGCCGTGCGGCCAGAGCCTTGCAGACCCGCTCCTACAAATCACCGATCACTTGGTGGCGGTGCCATCCGGTACGAACACGTAACCCACACCCCAGACGGTCTGGATGTAACGCGGTTTCGACGGATCGGGTTCGATCATCCGGCGCAGACGCGAGATCTGCACGTCGATGGAACGCTCCAGCGCATCCCATTCACGGCCACGGGCGAGGTTCATCAGCTTGTCGCGGGTCAGCGGCTGACGCGCGTTCATTACCAGCGCCTTGAGTACAGCGAACTCACCGGTGGTGAGCATGTGCACTTCATCGCCACGCTTGAGCTCGCGGGTCGCCAGCGACAACACGTAATCACCGAAGGTGACGTTTTCGTCTTCACTGCCCGGCGCGCCCGGTACCGGTGCGGCCTGACGGCGCAATACGGCTTTGACCCGCGCCATCAGCTCGTCCGGGTTGAACGGCTTGGCCAGGTAATCGTCGGCGCCCAGTTCAAGGCCCTTGATACGGCTCAGCTCATCGCCCTTGGCGGTAAGCATGATGATCGGAATCTGGTTGTTCGCGCTGCGCAGACGGCGGCACGCGGTCAGGCCGTCTTCGCCAGGCAGCATCAGGTCGAGAACGACCAGATTGAACACTTCACGCGCCAGCAGACGGTCCATCTGTTCGGTGTTCGGAACGGTACGGGCACGGTAGCCCTTGCTGACGAAGAAACGCTCCAGCAGGCTGCTCAGCCCCGGATCGTCATCAACGATAAGAATTTTTTCGCCTTCAGCCGTTTGTGCAGTGCTGCTCATTGGATGCTCCTTTTAGCTCGGCGCGCATTATGGCGTAGCTGCCGTTATACGCACCGTGTGCATTGTTAGCAGATTTTTCCTTCACTGCCAGAAAACCGGGGTTTATGCCTACAGCCTGCAACGCCCCCGAATGACAGAACGCTGGTTATAATGCGCGGCGTTTTGCGCCAGGCAACGTCTGAATCGTTACCGTAAGTGGCCGGTATTTTTTCCGGCCCTGTGCAGTAACTGTTCGATTTCACGGGTCAATGGGCAGCTTCTTGATCCAGGCAGCGGCAATTTTCCAGCCGCTCAATCAGCCTCCAGGCCATTATCTGCGTGCCTGCGAGCCTGCTTTCATACTATGTCAGGTGGTTTTATGGACAGCATCAACAGCCGCATCGCCGAGGAACTCGGCGTACGCCCACAACAGGTCGAAGCGGCCGTCGCGCTACTCGATGAAGGTTCTACCGTCCCCTTTATCGCCCGTTACCGGAAAGAAGTCACCGGCAGCCTCGATGACACCCAGTTGCGTCATCTGGAAGAGCGCCTGCGCTACCTGCGAGAACTCGACGAACGGCGCATCAGCATCCTCGCCAGCATCGAGGAGCAAGGCAAGCTCACCCCTGCCCTTGAGCGCGACATCAAGCTCGCCGACACCAAGACCCGTCTCGAAGACTTGTACCTGCCGTACAAGCAGAAGCGCCGCACGAAGGGCCAGATCGCCCTGGAAGCCGGCCTCGGCGAACTGGCCGACGGCTTGTTCAACGACCCGAACCTGTCGCCGGAAACCGAAGCCGCGCGCTTCGTCGACGCCGAAAAAGGCGTGGCCGACGTCAAGGCTGCGCTGGAAGGCGCCAAATACATTCTCATGGAGCGCTTCGCCGAAGACGCCAGCCTGTTGGAAAAACTGCGTAATTTCCTCAAACAGGAAGCGATCCTCAGTGCCCGCGTCATCGCTGGCAAGGAAGAGGAAGGCGCCAAGTTCCGTGATTACTTCGAACACGACGAGCCGCTGAAAAGCATGCCGTCGCACCGCGCTCTGGCGATTTTCCGTGGCCGCAACGAAGGCATTCTCAGCTCCGCGCTGAAAGTCGGCGATGAGCTGCCCGGCACCATGCACCCGTGCGAAGGCATGATCGGCCAGCAGTTCGGCATCCAGAACCAGAACCGCCCGGCGGACAAATGGCTCGGTGAAGTGGTGCGCTGGACCTGGAAGGTCAAGCTCTACACCCACCTGGAAACCGACCTGCTGGGCGAGTTGCGCGACGGGGCCGAAACCGAAGCGATCAACGTGTTCGCGCACAACCTGCACGACCTGCTGCTGGCCGCTCCGGCCGGCCCGCGCGCGACCCTGGGCCTCGACCCGGGCCTGCGTACCGGCTGCAAGGTGGCCGTGGTCGACTCCACCGGCAAGCTGCTCGACCACGCCACGGTTTACCCGCACGTGCCGCACAACAAATGGGATCAAACCATCGCAATTCTCGCCGCGCTGTGCGCCAAACACTCGGTGGATCTGATCGCCATCGGCAACGGCACTGCCAGCCGTGAGACCGACAAGCTGGCGATCGAGCTGATCAAAAAATATCCAGCGATGAAAATGACCAAGGTCATGGTTTCCGAGGCCGGCGCCTCGGTGTACTCGGCTTCGGAACTGGCGGCCAAGGAATTCCCGGATCTGGACGTGTCGATCCGTGGCGCCGTATCGATCGCCCGTCGCTTGCAGGATCCGCTGGCCGAGCTGGTGAAAATCGATCCGAAATCCATCGGTGTCGGCCAGTATCAGCACGACGTCTCGCAGCTGAAACTGGCGCGCGGTCTGGATGCCGTGGTCGAGGACTGCGTGAACGCCGTGGGCGTGGATGTGAACACTGCCTCCGTGGCCCTGCTGGCGCGGATCTCCGGCCTCAACGCAACGCTGGCGCAGAACATCGTTGCTCACCGTGACGAACACGGCGCGTTCAAGACCCGTGCAGCACTGAAGAAAGTCGCGCGTCTGGGCGAGAAAACCTTCGAACAGGCCGCCGGTTTCTTGCGCGTGATGAACGGCGACAACCCGCTGGATTCCTCGGCGGTTCACCCGGAAGCCTATCCACTGGTGCAGCGCATTGCCGCTGAAACCGACCGCGACATTCGCTCGCTCATCGGCGATGCCGCATTCCTCAAGCGTCTGGATCCGAAGAAATTCACCGACGAAACCTTCGGTTTGCCGACCGTCACCGACATCCTGCAAGAACTGGAAAAACCCGGTCGCGATCCACGTCCGGAGTTCAAGACCGCCGAGTTCCAGGAAGGCGTAGAGGACCTCAAGGATCTGCAACTGGGGATGATCCTTGAAGGCGTGGTGACCAACGTTACGGCGTTCGGTGCGTTCGTCGACATCGGCGTGCATCAGGACGGTCTGGTGCACATTTCGGCGCTGTCGGAGAAGTTCATCAAGGACCCGCGCGAAGCAGTCAAGGCCGGTGACGTGGTGAAAGTGAAGGTCATGGAAGTCGATATCCCGCGCAAACGCGTCGGCCTGTCGATGCGCATGAGTGACACCCCGGGCGAGAAAATCGACGGTGCGCGTGGCTCGCGTCCGGGCTCGGCAGCGCGCCAGTCTTCGGGCAACGCGCCACGCAAGGAAACCGCCACCGCCGCGCCGGTAAACAATGCGATGGCCTCGCTGTTCGCCAACGCCAAGCAGTTGAAGAAACGCTGATGGACATGCCGGCCGGGCTCGTCGAGAGCGCGTTTTTCAAGCTGTTGGGCTGTCGCCTGCACAGTCTCGAAACCGGGGTGGCGCAAGTCGCCCTGGCGCTTGAGCCCGAACTGCGCAACCGCGGCGGCAAACTGCACGGCGGCGCGCTGTTCAGTCTGGTCGACATCGCCATGGGCCTGGCGTGTTCCAGCAGCCATGGCTTTGATCAGCAGAGCGCGACCATCGAATGCAAGATCAACTACATCCGCGCCGTTTCCGACGGCGAGGTGCTGTGCACGGCGCGGGTGATCCACCCGGGCCGGCGCACGCTGGTGGTCGAAGCCGAGGTGATGCAGGGCGACAAACTGGTCGCAAAAGCGCAAGGCACCTTCGCTGTCCTGTAGATGTTGCTCATCATTTTGAGTTAATTTCGGCGCAATGAATCCTGTGGGATCTACCGAAGGCTGCGATCTTTTGATTTTGTTTTCCAACAGCAAGATCAAAAGATCGCAGCCTTCGGCAGCTCCTACAGGTCATGTGTGCGGCTGACAGGCTAGAAAACCAGGCGATAACGCCAGTTTCAACTTCACCCTTGTAGACCGTCCTGCCCACCCCCATATTGGGGCGACTGACGCGTGAAGGAATCCAAATTGAGCGAACTTCTCAACCGCCGCCTGGCTCTGCTTGGCGAGCGCGCTAACCTCTCTCTGCTCAAGCAGTGCCTGCACGGTATCGAACGTGAATGCCTGCGCGTGACCAGTGAAGGTCGCCTGGCGCAAACGCCGCACCCCGAAGCCCTGGGTTCCGCGCTGACCAACGAACAGATCACCACCGACTACTCCGAGTCGCTGCTGGAATTCATCACCCCCGCCCTGCCGGATCCTGCCGACACGCTGGCGAGCCTGGACAAGATTCATCGTTTTGCCTACAGCAAACTCGGCAACGAGTACCTGTGGAGTCCATCGATGCCGTGCCCTTTGCCGGCCGAGGAAGACATCCCGATTGCCTATTACGGCACCTCCAACATCGGTCAGCTCAAGTACGTCTATCGCAAGGGCCTGGCCCTGCGTTACGGCAAGACCATGCAGTGCATCGCCGGGATTCACTACAACTTTTCCCTGCCGGAACAGCTCTGGCCATTGCTGCGCGAGGCCGAAGGTTTCGTCGGCACCGATCGCGATTTCCAGTCGGTGTCCTACATCGCGCTGATCCGCAACTTCCGTCGCTACAGCTGGCTGCTGATGTACCTGTTCGGTGCCTCGCCGGCGCTGGACGCCGGCTTCCTGCGCGGGCGTTCGCATCAGCTCGAGCAGCTCGACCCGGACACGCTGTATCTGCCGTACGCGACCAGCCTGCGCATGAGCGATCTCGGTTATCAGAGCAACGCCCAGGCCGGCCTGACACCGTGCTACAACGATCTGGCGAGCTATACCGACAGCCTGCGCGAAGCCGTGGCCACGCCGTATGCGCCGTATGTTGAAGTCGGTACGCACAAGGATGGTGAGTGGGTGCAGCTCAACACCAACATCCTGCAGATCGAAAACGAGTACTACTCCAACATCCGCCCGAAACGCGTGACCTACACCGGCGAGCGGCCGATCCAGGCGCTGATGGCGCGCGGCATTCAGTACGTCGAAGTGCGCTGCCTGGACATCAACCCGTTCCTGCCGATGGGCATCGACCTCACTGAATCGCGCTTCATCGACGCCTTCCTGCTGTACTGCGCGCTGAACGACAGTCCGCTGCTGACCAACACTTCGTGCGGCAACGCCACTTCGAACTTCCTCAGCGTGGTCAAGGAAGGTCGCCGTCCGGGCCTGCAATTGCAGCGTGACGGTCAGCCGGTCGAGATGAAACAGTGGGCGGCGGAGCTGCTGGAACAGATTGCTCCGCTGGCGGCGATGCTCGACCAGAGCGTTGGCGGCGATGCCCACAGCAAGGCCCTTGATGCGCAACTGGCCAAGGTCAACGACCCGTCCCTGACCCCATCGGCGCAGGTGCTGGCGGCCATGGCCGAGCACAAGGAAAGCTTTGCGCAGTTCTCCCTGCGCCAGAGCCAGACCCACGCCGAGTTCTTCCGCAGCGAGCCGTTGGCGGCGGATGAGCAGGCGAAGTTTGAGGAGTTGGCGCGTACGTCGCTGGCAGCGCAGGCTGAGCTGGAGCAGAACGAGGTGGGGGATTTTGATGTGTTTGTCGGTTCGTATCAGGCGAGCATTTTGGCGATCAGCAATTAAAAGCCCCTCACCCTAGCCCTCTCCCGGAGGGAGAGGGGACTGACTCAGGTGCTCTTGAGATTCACGTCGACCTGAAATATCCAGCCGAACTCAGGCCTTGAAAAGCACCGAGATCGGCCCCCTTTCCCCCTCGCCCCCCTGGGGGAGAGGGCTGGGGTGAGGGGGCAAAGATCGAACGTCGAACGCAAGATCCGAAATATCCACAATCCCCCGCGTCTTAGATTTTTCCGCTCATAAGCTCATTCTAAAAAGTTATTTATTTACTGATTCTTAGATCATTTAGTCTCCTTTCACGCCGACGCTCGGTCGCCTGATATGGAACTGTTCAATGAAACTGAATTTCCCGCTTCGCCTGCTCGCCGCTGCCTCGCTGGCCGCTGCAAGCTTCCTGGCCCAGGCGGCCGATCTCACTGTCGCCTACCAGACTACCGTCGACCCAGCCAAAGTCGCGCAGGCCGACGGCGCTTACGAGAAAGCCACCAAGGCTGACATCAGTTGGCGCAAATTTGATAACGGTGCCGACATCATTGCCGCCATCGCGTCCGGCGATGTGCAGATCGGCTATCTCGGTTCGAGTCCGTTGACCGCCGCGATCACCCGCAAAGTGCCGGTCGAAACCTTCCTCATCGCCACGCAGATCGGCGCCGCTGAAGCACTGGTCGCGCGCGATGGTTCCGGCATCAAGACTCCGCAGGATCTGATCGGCAAGAAAATCGCCACGCCGTTCGTGTCCACCGGGCACTACAGCCTGCTCGCCGCGCTCAAGCACTGGAACATCGACCCGTCGAAAGTCACCGTGCTCAACCTCGCGCCGCCAGCCATCATCGCGGCGTGGAAACGCGGCGACATCGACGCCACTTACGTGTGGGATCCAGCACTGGGCGTGGCCAAGGAAAACGGCAAAGTGCTGATCACCTCCGGCGAGCTGGCCAAGTTCGGCGCACCGACCTTCGACGCGTGGATCGTGCGCAAGGACTTCGCCGAGAAGCACCCGGAAATCGTCACCGCATTCGCCAAGGTCACCCTCGACGCCTACGCCGATTACCGCAAGGATCCGCAGGCCTGGCTGGCCAACCAGAGCAACGTCGACAAACTGGTGAAACTCTCCGGCGCCAAGGCCAGCGACATTCCATTGCTGCTGCAGGGCAACGTCTACCCATTGGCGGCGGATCAGGTCAGTGACCTCGGCGCGCCGACCACCAAAGCCATCACTGACACCGCCGCGTTCCTCAAGGAGCAAGGCAAGGTCGACGCCGTGCTGCCGGACTACGCGCCTTACGTCAGCGCCAAATACATCACCAACTGATCGGGAGATACAGCGATGGCCTTGCTACAGCTGGAGCGCATCAGCGCACAGTACCCGGGCAGCCCGGAGCCGGTGCTGGCGGATATTTCTCTGACCTTGGGGCCGCAGCAATTGCTGGTCGCCCTCGGCCCGTCCGGCAGTGGCAAGACTTCGCTGTTGAACCTGATTGCCGGCTTCGTCGAGCCGAGTGCCGGGCGCATCACCCTTGACGGCGTGCCGGTCAAAGGCCCGAGCGCCGAACGTGGCGTGGTGTTTCAGGACGACGCCTTGCTGCCTTGGCAGGATGTGTTGGCCAACGTCGCCTTCGGCCTCGAACTGGCCGGTGTCGGCAAGGACAAACGCGAACAACGCGCCCGGGAAATGCTCGCACTGGTCGATCTCGCCGGTTTCGAAGACCGACGCATCTGGCAATTGTCCGGTGGCCAGAAACAACGCGTCGGCCTCGCTCGCGCCCTCGCCGCCGACCCGCGCGTGTTGCTGATGGACGAGCCGTTCGGTGCGCTTGATGCATTCACTCGCGAGCAGATGCAGGAACTGTTGCTGCAAGTCTGGCAACGCACCGCCAAGCCGGTTTTTCTGATTACCCACGACATTGAAGAAGCGGTGTTCCTCGCCACGGACCTGATTCTGCTGGCGCCGAATCCAGGGCAGATCGTCGAGCGCCTGCCATTGGATTTTGGTCAGCGTTATGCCGCTGGCGAGTCGGCCCGCGCGATCAAATCCGATCCGCGTTTTATCGAAACCCGCGAGCACGTGCTGAGCAAAGTCTTCTCGCAACGCAGCGCCGTACCCCGGCAGGAGCGCGCATGAGCAGTTACGACGTTTCCGCTGCGGCGGTGAAAACACCTTCGGTGAGCATCCCGGTGCGTCGCAGCCTCAGCACTCGCTGGATCAGCCTGCTGACCCTGTTCGGCCTGCTGGCGATCTGGTGGGCGGTGACCGCTACCGGCCTGATCGAGCCGCTGTTCCTGCCGCCACCCTCCGCCGTCCTGCAAAAGGGCTGGTTGCTGGCGACATCCGGATACATGGATTCGACTTTGTGGCAGCACCTCGGTGCCAGCCTCAGCCGCATCGGTCTGGGTCTCGCTTTTGCCATTCTGACCGCCGTGCCGGTGGGCATTGCCATTGGTGCAAACCGCATCGCCCGTGGTGTGCTCGATCCGCTGATCGAGTTCTACCGCCCGATCCCGCCGCTGGCGTATCTGCCGCTGATCGTGATCTGGTGCGGCATCGGCGAGTTGTCGAAAGTGCTGCTGATCTATCTGGCGATTTTTGCGCCGATTGCCATCGCCACCGCGACGGGTGTGCGCACGGTTGATCCAGCAAAACTGCGCGCGGCGCAGTCATTGGGCGCGACGCGCGCGCAGTTGATTCGCCATGTGATTCTGCCCAGCGCCCTGCCGGACATTCTCACTGGCGTGCGCATTGGCCTGGGGGTTGGCTGGTCGACGTTGGTCGCCGCTGAACTGATCGCGGCCACCAGTGGCCTCGGCTTCATGGTGCAGTCGGCCGCGCAATTCCTGGTCACCGATGTGGTGGTGCTGGGGATTCTGGTCATCGCCCTGATCGCCTTTGCCATGGAAATGGGCCTGCGCGCATTGCAGCGCAGAATAGTGCCGTGGCACGGCCAGGCGCACTGACAGATTTTTGAATCACCCATGTAGGAGCTGCCGAAGGCTGCGATCTTTTGATCTTGATCTTCTTAAAAAGCAAGATCAAAAGATCGCAGCCTTCGGCAGCTCCTACAAAGGGTGGTCTCACCGAATTCGAAGAGAAAGACCATGAGCACCCTCGACATCACCCCGTTAAGCTCGGCCCTCGGTGCGCAGATCAGCGGCGTCGACATCAGCCAGCCGCTGAGCCTGGAACACCGCGACGCCATCGAACAGGCGCTGCTCAAGTATCAGGTGCTGTTCTTCCGCAACCAGCCGATCGAGCCGGCACAGCAGGCACGTTTCGCGCATTATTTCGGCGACCTGCACATTCATCCGATCTACCCGAACGTGCCGGAACAACCGGAAGTGCTGATTCTTGATACCGCCGTCACCGACGTGCGCGATAACGCGATTTGGCACACCGACGTGACCTTCCTGCCGACGCCGGCGATGGGCGCAGTGCTCAGCGCCAAGTTGCTGCCGGAGTTCGGTGGCGACACGTTGTGGGCCAGCGGCATCGCGGCATATGAAGCGTTGTCGGCGCCGATCAAAACCCTGCTCGAAGGCCTGACCGCGACTCACGATTTCACCCGTTCGTTCCCACTCGAGCGCTACGGCAACACGCCTGAAGCGCTGGCGCAGTGGGAAGAAGCACGGCGCAAGAATCCCCCGCTGTCGCACCCGGTGATTCGCACCCATCCGGTCAGTGGGCGGCGCTCGCTGTTCGTCAATGAAGGGTTCACTTCGAAGATCAACGAACTGACGGAAACCGAGAGCGAGGCGATTCTGAAGTTTCTGTTCGCCCACGCGACACGGCCGGAATTCACCATTCGCTGGCGCTGGCAGAAAGACGACATCGCCTTCTGGGATAACCGCGTGACGCAGCATTACGCGGTGGATGATTACCGACCGGCGCGGCGGGTGATGCAGCGGGCGACGGTGTTGGGGGATGTGCCGTTTTTTCGCTGAGCCTGATCAAGATCAAAAGCCCCTCACCCTAGCCCTCTCCCAGAGGGAGAGGGGACTGACCGAGCTGATTGCGCGAACTATATCGACCTGAAATATCGGGTTGAACTCAATTCTTGAAAAGCACGAAGATCGGCTCCCTTTCCCCCTCGCCCCTTGGGGAGAGGGCTGGGGTGAGGGGGTTGGATCTTGCAGACCCAACCTAATCGCCATTACTCCGCCGTAGAAGGCTTCTCCCAAAGATTGATCCCGCCCTCCTGGGCAAACCGATCAATCTCCGCCAGCTCTTCAGCACTGAAATTCAGATTCTTCAGCGCCCCGACGTTCTCGATGATCTGCTCCGGCCGGCTCGCGCCGATCAGTGCCGAGGTCACTCGTGGATCACGCAAAGTCCACGCAAGTGCCAGTTGCGCCAGGCTCTGCCCGCGACGCTGGGCGATTTCGTTCAACGCTCGCACGTGGGCGATGTTGGCCTCGGACAAGTGCGAAGCCTGCAGCGAACCACCGCCCGGACGATTGACCCGCGCATCCGCCGGCACGCCGTTGAGGTATTTGTCGGTGAGCAAGCCCTGCGCCAGCGGCGTAAACGCGATGACGCCCGTGCCGAGTTCATCGGTGGTATCGAGCAGGTCCTTTTCCACCCAGCGATTGAGCAGGTTGTACGCCGGCTGATGAATCAGCAGCGGCACTTTCCACTCTTTCAGCAGCGCGGCCATCTCGCGGGTTTTCACCCCGGAATAGGACGAGATGCCGATGTACAAAGCCTTGCCCTGCTGCACGGCGGTGGCGAGGGCGCTGGCGGTTTCTTCCAGTGGAGTGTCCGGGTCGAAGCGGTGCGAGTAGAAGATGTCCACATAGTCCAGGCCGAGGCGTTGCAGGCTCTGGTCGAGGCTGGCCAGTACGTATTTGCGCGAACCGCCGCCCTGGCCGTACGGGCCGGGCCACATGTCCCAACCGGCCTTGCTGGAGATGATCAACTCGTCGCGATATTGCTTGAAGTCTTCGCGCAGCAGGCGACCGAAATTGATCTCGGCGCTGCCGTATGGCGGGCCGTAGTTGTTGGCCAGATCGAAATGGTTGATGCCCAGATCGAACGCGGTGCGCAGCAAGGCACGCTGGGTTTCGATCGGAGTGCTGTCGCCAAAGTTGTGCCAGAGGCCCAGCGACAATGCCGGCAGCACCAGACCGCTGCGGCCGACGCGGCGGTAAGGAATGGAGTCGTAGCGGTGTTCGGCAGCGGTGTAAGTCATCGAATCCTCTCTTGTTTGATTAACAGCAGATTGAGGGTGAAACCAAACTCTGTGGCGAGGGGATTTATCCCCGATGGGTGGCGAAGCCGCCCCAAAACCTGAAACCTCGGCGAATCAGGTGTACCGAGTGCGCTGGTTTTACGACTGCTTCGCAGCCGAACGGGGATAAATCCCCTCACCACAAAAGCTCTACCAATCATGCGAAGCGGTTTACAGGTCGGGCGAGCCCCAGGTTCTGCCGCAACGTCCGGCCTTCATATCCAGTTCTGAACAACCCGTCCAGCATACGCCCAAGCGGCGCGACGCCGACCTCGGGTTCGACCAATTGCTGAAACGTTTCACATTTTTTCCTGCGCTTCAGCCTCGCTGGAGATTGGCGTGCTGGCGGCAACGCGGGTGCTGGAAAGCCCTGAGGTAATGCCGAGCGACGAAGTGCAACGACTGAACCTGCTGCGATACCAAGTGATCGAACGCGAAAGCACCTGACTGCGGGAGCGAGCAGGCTCGTTCCCGCAGAATCTGCGTCATACCGACAATTCGCGCAGCGCAGCGGCCGCCAGAAATCCGGACCGGGAACGGTAGCGCCGGTCTCGACGGACAGTCTGGTCAATACGTTCCAGCAACTGCTCGGGCAATGTGGCATTGAAGCGCACTGATTTGCCGAAGTATGGCGTGATGTCAAAGTCGACCACGCCCCAGATACCGCCCGCGTAATCCGGGTTATCAAGATGAGCATCAATGTCGCGCACTTGCGGCAGTGGCGCGCCATCGGCGACCAGCCCCTCGTAGTGCAGCGCCAGCGCTTCCTGCGTGTTTTCGAAAGCTTCGGCTACCGTGGCGCCTGCGGAATAGCACCCCGGTACGTCCGGAATGATCACGCCGTAGTCCGAGTCGGCATCCTTGTGCAGAACGACCGGGAATTTCATAAAGGTGAACCCTTCCTCTGGCAAGTCCATGATGGGCGTTTCGTCTTCGAATACGGGCCTCATTTCAAACCCGCCTGTTTCAAAATGCTGTTGATCGTACCCTTGGGCAGATCCGAATCAGGGTGTTTGATCGTCACCCTTCCCTGCTTGGACGAATGCTTGTACTGGTGGTGACTGCCTTTTACCGCGACCAGGTACCAACCATCGTCCTCGATCATCCTGATCATTTCCCGACTGCGCATGTCCTTCGCCCTTATCTACAGCAACAGCTACAACTCTAGGGCACAAAGCGCGCAGCGATACACACCATACACACTTGGATAAATAATAGTCTGTTTCGTGATGATCACAGATGGACGGATCAACGGCGGGGCCCAAGATTGCGATGGGCAGTGCGATATTCGGTGTGCCGGCGGCGGCGGTGCTGTTCATAGTGCTGAGCGCCGAGGCGTAAAAAACTCTCGGCGCTCAGCCGTTGGATCAACGCACCAGATGCAGGAACTGCATGTGCCGTTCGTACTGGTCGAGGATGTCGTTGATGATCTGCTCTTTGGTGTAGCCGACCAGATCGTAGTCCTGACTGCCCTCGCTCAAATGCACTTCGGCGCGGTAGTAGCGGCGATTGTTGAGTTGCTTGGAACCCATGCCGCCGCGCGCGAACGATGGCGTGAAGTAGCCGCGCATCTGCACCTGATAGATGAACGGATGCTGCTCGCCATGGCCGATTTCCAGGCTGACGTTGTCATGCGCCGGATCCGGCTGGGTGACCACGTGCAGGCCTTTTTCGACGAACACGGCGGTCACTTCCTCGATCGCCGGGCGCACCGTGCTTTCCATGAAGCGGTATACCTCGTCGCGGGACGGGAAGTGCACGGCCTGGCTCAGGCGCTGACGCCAGCCACCGGTGCCACGCCGCGAACCGGAGACCGGCGCCAGCGAATGCAGCTGCGCGATCTGCTTCTGCGATTCCAGATAGAACGCCTTGTGCAGGCCCCACATCATCAGCAGCAGAATCAACGAGAACGGCAATGAGGTCAGCACCACCGCTGACTTCAACGCATCGATGCTGCCGGAAAACAGCAGTGCGCTGGTGATCAGCGCGGTCATCGCGCCCCAGAACACCCGCAGCCATTTCGGCCCGTCTTCATCCGGGTTGCCACCCTTGGCCGACAGGGTCGAGAGGACCACGGTGCCAGAGTCCGCCGAGGTCACGAAGAACACGAAGCTGATGAACACCGTCACGGCGATGACGGTCTTGCTCCACGGGTAGGTTTCCAGCAGCAGATAAATGCTCATCGACGGGTTGTCGATGGCCGACATGCCCAGCGCACTCATGCCGTGATTGAGCACCTGATCCAGGGCGCTGTTGCCGAAAATCGACATCCAAGCGAGGGTGAACCCGAGCGGGATCAACAGCACGCCGAAGACGAATTCACGGATGGTGCGGCCACGGGAAATCCGCGCGATGAACAGGCCCACGAACGGCGACCAGGCGATCCACCAGGCCCAGTAGAACACGGTCCAGCCACCCAGCCAGTCACTTGGTTTGTCGTAAGCGTAGAGATCGAAACTCTTCATCGGCAACGCGCCGAGGTAGTCGCCGACGTTCTGGATCAGCGTGTTAAGCAGGTGCTGCGTCGGTCCAGCGAACAGCACGAACAGCAGCAGTCCGCAGGCAAGCAGCATGTTGATGTCGGACATTACCCGCACGCCTTTGTCGACGCCGGAGACCGCAACGATGATCGCCGCGCCCATCATCAGCGTGATCAGGCCGACCTGAATCCACTGGGTATGGGCGATGCCGAACAGATAATCCAGGCCCGAGTTGAGGTGCAGCACACCGAAGCCCATGTCGGCACCGAGGCCGAATACCGTAGCGATGATGCCGAAGCCGTCCACTGCGTAACCGATGGGGCCGTTGATGCGTTTACCAATCAGCGGATACAGCGCCGAACGCAGGGCCAGCGGCAGATTGTGGCGGTAAGCGAAATAGGCCAGCGCCATGCCGACGAAAGCGAACACGCCCCAGCCATGCAGGCCCCAGTGCAGAAACAGAATTTGCATCGCCTGGCGAGCCGCATCGGCGGTACCGGCCTCGCCTTGCGGCGGCTGGAGCATGTGCGTCAGCGGTTCGGAGACACAGAAGAAGAACAGCGTGATGCTGATCCCGGCGGCGAACAGCATGCCCGCCCAGGACAGGTAACTGAATTCGGGCTCGTCGTGGTCGGCACCGAGTTTTATCTTGCCGTAGCCGGATAACGCGGTGACCACCACGAAGACCAGATACAGGGTCATCGCGAGCATGTAGTACCAGCCGACCGTATTGGCCGCCCAGTTTTGCGCTTCCAGCAACCAGGCGCCGGCCTGCTCGGGGATGGCGATGACGACAAGACCAAACAGCAGAATGACCGTCGCGGCGAAGTAGAACACCGGCGGATTCATGCGTACCAGACCGCTGGCGGGGGTAGACGATGCACTCATGAAACGTGCACCTCGAAGGGTTGAAACGTGGCTGAAATGATCGGACTCAGCAAAGGCAAGCCTCCTGTTGTGAGCGGGCAGCGAACCACCGGTTTAACTTGAATGAACGTTCAAGTTAAACATGAATGGGGTGGTAAGGACTAATCGCAGGGCTGGGCGGTAGGTTTCCTACAGCGCCCAAAGAGGGGTATGACGCGGGTTGGGAGGGATTCGTTCACTGATGAATGGGCTGAAGGCCAGTATCTTGATCCGGCCTGGAAATCTTTCGCGAGCAGGCTCGCTCCCACATTTGCAACGCATTCCAATTGTGGGAGCGAGCCTGCTCGCGAAGAGGCCCGATACAACAACACAGATTCAAGACCTACTTCTGCGTCCCGTCATCATGCTGCAGATTCGCCTGCGTCAGATTCGCCCCCGCCGGCACACTGCGCGTCAGCCAGACGTTGCCGCCAATGGTCGAACCCTTGCCGATGGTGATCCGCCCGAGAATCGTCGCCCCGGCATAAATCACAACGTCATCCTCAACGATCGGGTGACGCGGATGGCCCTTCTGCAACTGGCCGTCCTCATCCGCCGGAAAGCGCTTGGCGCCCAAAGTGACTGCCTGATAAATGCGCACACGCTCGCCGATGATCGCGGTCTCGCCAATCACCACGCCTGTGCCGTGATCGATAAAGAAGCTGCGGCCGATCTGCGCGCCCGGGTGGATATCGATGCCCGTCGCCGAATGCGCGATCTCCGCGCTGATCCGCGCCAGCAGCGGCAGCCCGGCACGGTATAAATGGTGCGCGAGGCGATGGTGAATCACCGCAAGAATGCCCGGATAGCACAGCAGCACTTCATCAACGCTGCGTGCCGCCGGGTCGCCGTGATAGGCCGCCAGCACATCGGTGTCGAGCAGCGTGCGCAGGCCCGGCAACGCGAGAGCAAAATCCTGCACGATCTGAATCGCCCGAGCCTCGACTTCACTGTCATCCTGCGCGCTGTGACGGGCGACGTAACGCAACTCCAGCCGTGTCTGTGCCAGCAATGCATTCAGCGCTACATCAAGCGTGTGGCCGACGTAGAAATCTTCACTTTCTTCACGTAGATCGACCGGCCCCAGACGCATCGGGAACAGCGCGCCACATAGCGCCTCGAGGATTTCCGCCATCGCCGCTCGCGATGGCAATTCGCGGCCGCCCTGCTCCCCTGAAGCCCGGCCATTCTTTGCGCGCCACTGATCCCGCGCGCTGCGCAGCTGGCTGACGATGGTGTGCAATTGCCAATGGCTGGAACGCTCGCTCACGGTAAAGACTCCTCACGGGCGGCCGGACTGTCTGGCCGCGTCATCGGCGCCTACTTTACGGCATGCCTTTGCCGACGAATTAAGAACCGATAGTGCTGCCATCAGTCCATTTGGCTATAAGCGATTGGCGGTTGCCCGGGCAAAAACGGGTGCCTATAGTCCATCCATTCTTCTGCGCCAGTACGGACCCATGATCAAACAACAGCTGCAACGCTTCCCCCGTCTCGAACTGCTGAGCCACCCCACGCCGCTGGAAAAACTCGAACGCCTGTCCACCTGGCTCGGTCGCGAGGTGTATATCAAGCGCGATGACCTGACGCCGCTGGCAATGGGTGGCAACAAGCTGCGCAAACTCGAATACCTCGCCGCCGACGCGCTCGCGCAAGGTGCTGACACGCTGATCACGGCCGGTGCGCTGCAATCGAACCACGTGCGCCAGACCGCCGCACTGGCGGCGAAACTCGGCCTCGGTTGTGTGGCGCTGCTGGAAAATCCGCTGGGCACTGATGAGGGCAATTACACCGGCAACGGCAACCGCTTGCTGCTCGATCTGTTCGACACCAGGGTCGAGCTGGTCGACAACCTCGACAATGCCGACGAACAACTCGCCGCCCTCGCCGTGCGCCTGCGCAGCAACGGCAAGAAGCCGTATCTGGTGCCAATCGGCGGCTCCAACGCCCTTGGTGCTCTGGGTTACGTGCGCGCCGGGCTGGAACTGGCCGAGCAGATCAAGGACAGCGGCCTGGATTTCGCCGCAGTGGTGCTGGCCTCCGGCAGTGCCGGTACTCACAGTGGTCTCGGATTGGCGCTGAGTGAGGCGCTGCCGCAATTGCCGGTGATTGGCGTGACCGTTTCGCGCAGTGAAGAAGATCAGCGCCCGAAGGTTCAGGGTTTGGCCGAACGCACCGCTGAGCTGCTGGGCGTCGAGTTGCCGACCAGCTTCAAGGTCGAGCTGTGGGACGAATATTTCGGCCCGCGTTACGGCGAACCGAATGCCGGTACTTTGGCGGCGGTGAAACTGTTGGCGGCTCAGGAAGGTCTGTTGCTTGACCCGGTCTACACCGGCAAGGCCATGGCCGGTCTGCTCGACGGGATTGGCCGGCAGCGCTTCGATGACGGCCCGATCATCTTCCTGCACACCGGCGGCGCGCCGGCGTTGTTTGCCTACAAGGATTTTCTGACAAGATGATCACTGCAGATTGCAGATACCTGTGGCGAGGGGATTTATCCCCGTTGGGTCGCGGAGCGGCCCCTTGCCTTCGCAAGTGAGTACACGTCGCAGGACTTGCAACTGTTGCGCAGCAGAACGGGGATAAATTCCCTCGCCACAACTGAATTGGCACATATTCCAAAAAACTCTAAAAGAAACACAATCTAGTATTTTCAAGTCTAAAACAGACATCTTATAGTCTCGCCGCAGGCGAATTTCGGGCGAGACGCTTAAGCTGCTTTAAGGCAGGATAGCGCTGTCGTTCAAATCACCCATTTGCCTACATTCCTTAAGCGTCTTCCATAAGAAAACACAGGGGCTTGTCATGAATTTTTCCGCACTACGTCGCACTCTGCTGGTCGGTTCGCTGGGTCTTGCGCTCAGCGCTGGCCTGATCGGTCAGGCAGTGGCCGGTGAGCAGTTGCAACAGATCAAGGACAAAGGCGTTCTCAACGTCGGCCTGGAAGGCACTTACCCACCGTTCAGCTACGTCGACGAGAACGGCAAGCTGTCCGGTTTCGAAGTCGAGCTGTCCGAAGCCCTGGCGCAAAAGCTCGGCGTCAAGGCCAAGATTCAGCCGACCAAATGGGACGGCATCCTCGCCGCACTGGAATCCAAGCGTCTGGATCTGGTGGTCAACCAAGTGACCATCTCCGACGAGCGCAAAAAGAAGTATGACTTCTCCGAACCCTACACCGTGTCCGGCATCCAGGCCCTCGTGCTGAAAAGCAAAGAGTCGGCGCTGAACATCAAGACTGCCGCTGACCTGTCCGGCAAGAAAGTCGGTGTCGGCCTGGGCACCAACTACGAGCAGTGGGTTCGCGCCAACGTGCCGGGTGCTGACGTGCGCACCTACGATGATGATCCGACCAAGTTCGCCGACCTCAACAACGGTCGTACCGATGCCATCCTGATCGACCGTCTGGCTGCCCTCGAATACGCCAAGAAAGCCCCGAAAACCGTCGCAGCCGGTGAGGCCTTCTCGCGTCAGGAATCCGGTATCGCCCTGCGCAAAGGCGAGCCTGAACTGCTGGCTGCGGTGAACAAAGCGCTCGACGAACTGCGTGCTGACGGCACTCTCGAGAAACTGTCGAAGAAATACTTCAACGCAGACGTCACTAAATAATGGAAGAGGCTTTCCAACTCGCGCTGGATTCCGCGCCCTTTCTGTTGAAGGGCGCGTACTACACGGTAGTCCTCAGCCTCGGCGGGATGTTCTTCGGTCTGCTGCTGGGCTTCGGCCTCGCGCTGATGCGCCTGTCGCGCTTCAAATCGGTCAGTTGGCTGGCCCGCATCTACGTGTCGTTCTTTCGCGGCACGCCGTTGCTGGTGCAGCTGTTTGTGATCTATTACGGCTTGCCGCAACTGGGCATGGAGCTTGATCCGCTGCCGGCAGCGCTGATCGGTTTCTCGCTGAACATGGCCGCCTACGCCTGTGAAATCCTCCGTGCCGCGATCGGTTCGATCGAACGCGGTCAGTGGGAAGCTGCTGCGAGTATCGGCATGACCCGCGCGCAGACCCTGCGCCGGGCCATCCTGCCGCAAGCGATGCGCACGGCCTTGCCGCCGCTGGGCAATAGCTTCATTTCGCTGGTCAAGGACACGGCGCTGGCCGCGACCATTCAGGTGCCGGAGCTGTTCCGTCAGGCGCAGCTGATTACCGCCCGGACTTTCGAAGTCTTCACCATGTATCTTGCCGCCGCGCTGATCTACTGGATTCTGGCCACGGTGCTTTCGCACTTGCAGAACAAGTTGGAAGAGCGGGTCAATCGGCACGACCAGGAGTCCTGACGCGATGATTGTCGTGGAAAAACTGACCAAGCAATTCAAGGGTCAGGTCGTGCTCAACGGCATCGACCTTGAGGTAAAGGAAGGCGAAGTCGTCGCGATCATCGGCCCCAGTGGCTCGGGGAAAACGACGTTCCTGCGTTGCCTGAATTTCCTCGAAGAACCCACCAGCGGCCGGATCAAGGTCGGCGATATCGAAATCGATACCAGCCGCCCGCTGAACCAGCAGCAAAGTCTGGTGCGCAACCTGCGCCAGCACGTCGGCTTCGTGTTCCAGAACTTCAACCTGTTCCCCCATCGCACCGCCTTGGAAAACGTCATCGAAGGCCCGATCGTGGTCAAGAAAATGCCGCGCGACCAAGCGATTGCCCTGGGTAAAAAGCTGCTGACCAAAGTGGGGCTTGCCGGCAAGGAGGACGCTTATCCGCGCCGACTCTCCGGTGGCCAGCAACAGCGCGTCGCGATTGCCCGGGCGCTGGCGATGGAACCGGAAGTGATTCTGTTCGACGAACCGACCTCGGCGCTCGATCCGGAACTGGTCGGCGAAGTACTGGCGACCATTCGCGGTCTTGCCGAAGAAAATCGCACCATGGTGATTGTCACCCATGAAATGGGCTTCGCCCGTGACGTGGCCAATCGCGTGGTGTTTTTCGACAAGGGCGTAATTGTTGAACAGGGTGAAGCCAAGGCACTGTTTGCCAACCCGAAAGAAGAACGCACCAAACAGTTTCTCAGCAAGTTTCTGAATCACGCCTGAGAACTTTCTCAGCAATACCCCTCCACTTCCACGGATGGAAGTTACCTCTCCCCCGGCATTTCAATCTTTTCTACATTTGTTACTAGCGAGCGCAGATATATATTGCGCAACGGTTACGCGCACCTCCGAATCGTCATATTTTCATACGTTTGCCTGCGAACAAACCCGCACAAAACCCTGCGCAATTGCCGTTTATCTGTAGCTGGTTTCGCGCGTACCACTAGGCATATTGCCTAGGTGACGTAGGAGCTTTCTGATTAACTTGTAATTCACGCATTAACTAAGCCGCTCTATTGACACCCCTCTCCGCAGACTTTTATCTAGTCGGCAACCGGCGCCAATTAGTTCAAACAACTCGCGCTAAAACCGAACAAATAGTTTTTGCTTTATTGCCAGTTGATTCGCGCCTTTTTTGTTTCCCAGAAACGGATTTCGCTGCAAGACTTCAAGGAGAGAAACCGATGACCCGCACTTCGCACAGCCCCGAACTTGCAGCGCCAACGCTGGCATGCGCACAAAAAACCGGCATTAACCTGGCAACAGCAGCGCACCTGCTGGTCAATGTACCGCCCTACTGCGGCATGGACGATGGCGATCTGATCGAACTGTTCTGGAACAAATGCTATGTCGCGTCAAAAGTCCTCAGCGCAGACGATGTGGGTGAGTCAGTGGGCCTGCGGGTGCCGGAGAGTTTCATCACCAATGGCTCCGCGCGCATTCACTACCGCGTGATGCAGGTCGGCCAGGGCCCGGCGCTGTCTGCGGCGACCCGGGTACAGGTCAAACTCGATTGCCCCGGTGGCCAGCCCACTGGGCAGTGCGATGACGAAAACCAGCAACTGGCAGCGGTAATCATCCCTGAAGCGATTCGCCGTCAGGGCGTGAACCCCAGCCAGATCAAACGCGGCGTGCCGCTGACTATCGAGCCTTACCTGAACATGGCCGAAGACGACGCCATCACCCTGCGCTGGGGCGACGTGCGCATGGACCTGGCGCCTGTCACGGCGGCCGACGTCGGGCTGCCGATTCAGGTCTGGGTGCCACCGGCGGTGATTGTCGAAGCGGGCGAAGACCTGCGACTGGACGTGACGTACTGCATCCTCGACCGGGTCGGTAACAACTCGCGCTGGGCACCGCCGCGCACGTTGAAAATCGGTTGCGTAAATCCGTACGTGAAAGTCCCGTTGAAACCCGAATTCAAGGCCGCCGAATCACGCACTAAGTGAGACCTGCCCAAGGTGGGAGGTCAGTGACCTCCCACCTGAAAGTCGTTAACCAAGCCGAACATCCCCCCTTCTATGCATATTCCTAAAAGTTAGTTTATTTAATTTTTATACGCGCTTAGGGTATATGCACCGGACCACCGGACATTCTTTCAATCGTCGCACTTCGCGGCGTTTTTCATGAGATGTGAGGTAGGTATGGTCCGGAACACAATCACCCCAGTGCAGATCGCCAGGGCATTGCGTGCAGCCAGGGAGCGGCACTGATGTCCAGTCTTGCAGATGCCAACGTGCAGTCCGATCTGGACATCGCCCCGCTGTTGTTGCCCGCGCAAGTACTGCGCAACGACGCTCAAGCCATCAAGGCCGCACACGAACTGGCGCAAGCCGCCCGAGTGCAGGCGGCCAAACGCGACCGTCAGCGTAAGCTGCCGTGGTCGGAAATCGAACAGTTCACCCGCAGCGGTCTGGGCAGCATTGCCATCCCGCGCGAATATGGTGGCCCGCAGGTTTCCTTCGTCACATTGGCTGAAGTCTTTGCGATCATTTCCGCCTCCGACCCGGCGCTCGGACAGATCCCGCAGAACCAGTTCGGCATCATCCATCTGCTGCTCGGCACCGCTACCCAAGCGCAGAAAAAGCAGCTGTTCCAGAGTGTTCTGGAAGGCTGGCGCATCGGCAACGCCGGCCCGGAACGCGGCACGAAAAACACCCTGGAACTGAAGGCGCGAATCAGCGCCGATGGCGACGATTACGTGATCAACGGCCAGAAGTTCTACTCCACCGGCGCGCTGTTTGCGCATTGGGTCGCGGTGAAAGCGCTCAACGATGACGGTAAACAGGTGCTGGCCTTCGTCCGGCGCGGCACGCCGGGTCTGCGCATCGTCGATGACTGGTCGGGCTTCGGCCAGCGCACCACGGCGAGCGGCACGATTCTGCTGAACAACGTGCGCGTCGAGTCGAGCCTGGTCATCGACAACTGGAAGATCAACGACAAGCCGAACACCCAAGGCGCAGTGTCGCAGCTGATTCAAGCAGCCATTGACGCCGGCATCGCCCGTGGCGCCATCGACGACGCCATCGACTTCGTCAAAACCCGCGCACGGCCATGGATCGACGCCAAGGTCGAGCGCGCCAGCGATGACCTCTACGTGATCGCCGATATCGGCAAACTGAAAATCGAACTGCACGCCGCCGAAGCGCTGCTGCGCAAGGCCGGCAAAGTGCTCGATGACGTCCACGCCGCGCCGCTGACTGCCGAATCCGCCGCACGCGCTTCGATCGCCGTGGCCGAAGCAAAAGTGCTGACCACCGAGATTTCGCTGCTGGCCAGCGAAAAGCTGTTCGAACTGGCCGGCAGCCGCGCGACCCTTGCCGAATTCAATCTCGACCGCCACTGGCGCAACGCCCGCGTGCACACCCTGCACGACCCGGTGCGCTGGAAATATCACGCGGTCGGCGCCTATCGCCTGAACGGCACTTTGCCGGCTCGCCATTCCTGGATCTGAGACGACCAGTCATCTGGAGAACCCCCTATGACGCTTTCCCATCACGTCGCGCTCATCACCAGCGATGAGCAAGCCCTGATCGTCGCCAGCGACCTGGCCGAAGATTTCAAACGCGACAGCGCCCTGCGCGACCGCGAACGCCGCCTGCCATTGGCCGAGCTGGAAGTGTTTTCCCGCTCCGGCCTGTGGGGCATCAGCGTGCCGAAAGAATATGGCGGCGCGGGCGTATCCAACGTCACCCTGGCCAAAGTCATCGCACTCATCGCTCAGGCCGACGGCTCGCTCGGGCAGATTCCGCAGAACCATTTCTACGCACTGGAAGTGCTGCGCGTGAATGGCAGCGATGAACAGAAACAGCGCCTGTACGCCGAGGTCCTCGCCGGCCAGCGCTTTGGCAATGCTTTGGCGGAACTGGGCACCAGAACCGCTCACGACCGTATCACCAGTCTCAAACGCGACGGCGCTGGTTATCGCATCAACGGTCGCAAGTTCTACTCGACCGGGGCGATTTACGCGCAGCGCATCCCGACGTCGGTGGTCGATGAAAACGGCGTACAGCAACTGGCCTTCGTCCCGCGCGAGAGCAAAGGCCTGACGGTGATCGACGACTGGAGCGGCTTCGGCCAGCGCACCACCGGCAGCGGTTCGGTGGTGTTCGAAGATGTGTATGTGGCGGCTGAAGACGTGCTGCCGTTCCAGAGCGCTTTCGAACGGCCGACCACGGTTGGGCCGCTGGCGCAGATTCTCCACGCCGCCATCGACACCGGCATTGCCCGCGCCGCTTACGAAGATGCCTTGCACTTCGTGCGCAGCAAGACCCGTCCGTGGATCGATTCCGGCAACGACAAGGCCACCGAAGATCCGCTGACGCTGAAGAGCTTCGGCCACTTGAGCATTCGTCTGCACGCCACCGAAGCCTTGCTCGAACGCGCCGGCGAATTCCTTGATGCCGCGCAAGCTGAAACCAATGCTGACACTGTCGCTGCCGCATCGATCGCGGTGGCCGAAGCACGCGCAATCAGCACGGAAATTTCCCTCGCCGCTGGCAGTACGTTGTTCGAACTCGCCGGCAGTCAGGCGACGCTGAGTGAGCACGGCCTCGACCGGCACTGGCGCAACGCTCGCGTGCACACTCTGCATGACCCCGTGCGCTGGAAATATCACGCGGTGGGCAACTACTACCTCAACGATGAAAAGCCGCCGCTGCGGGGGACCATCTGATGGTCGCCGCGAAAAAGAAGATCCTGCTCAACGCGTTCAACATGAACTGCATCGGCCATATCAATCACGGCCTGTGGACGCATCCGCGCGACAACTCGACCCGCTACAACACGATTGAATACTGGACCGAACTGGCGCAGTTGCTTGAGCGTGGATTGTTCGATGGCTTGTTCATCGCTGACATCGTCGGCGTCTACGACGTCTACCAGAACTCGGTGGACGTCACGCTGAAAGAGTCGATCCAGTTGCCGGTCAACGATCCGCTGCTACTGGTTTCAGCGATGGCTGCTGTAACCAGAAACCTCGGCTTCGGCCTGACCGCCAATCTCACTTACGAGCCGCCGTATCTGTTCGCCCGGCGCATGTCGACGCTCGATCATCTGAGTCGCGGCCGGGTCGGCTGGAACATCGTCACCGGTTACCTGGACAGCGCGGCCAAAGCCATGGGTCTGCGCGAACAGGTCGAACATGACCGGCGCTACGACCAGGCCGAAGAGTATCTGCAGGTTTTGTACAAGCTCTGGGAAGGCAGCTGGGAGAACGGCGCGGTGCTCAACGACCGCGAAGAGCGCATCTACGCCAATCCGGAAAAAGTGCACAAGGTCGAGCACCAGGGCGAGTTCTATCAGGTCGAGGGTTATCACCTCTGCGAGCCGTCACCGCAGCGCACGCCGGTACTGTTTCAGGCCGGCAGCTCCGATCGCGGCTTGCTGTTTGCCGGGCGTCACGCCGAGTGCGTGTTCATCAGCGGCCAGAACAAACCGTCGACCAAGGTGCAGGTCGACAAAGTCCTCGCCAGTGCCGTCGAAGCCGGGCGCAATCCTGAAGACATCAAGGTGTTCATGGGCCTCAATGTGATCGTTGGCGCCACCGAAGAAGCGGCGTGGGCCAAGCATGCCGAGTACCTCAGCTATGCCAGCGCCGAGGCCGGCGTGGCGCACTTTTCCGCGTCTACCGGCATCGACTTTGCCCAGTACGAAATCGACGAACCGATCCAGTACGTGAAGAGCAACGCGATTCAGTCGGCGACAAAAAACCTGCAGAACAACGATTGGACGCGACGCAAATTGCTCGACCAGCACGCCCTCGGTGGTCGTTACATCACCGTGGTCGGTTCGCCCGAGCAAGTGGCGGATGAACTCGAATCGTGGATCGCCGAGACCGGTCTGGACGGCTTCAACCTGACCCGTATCGTCACCCCGGAAAGCTATGTCGACTTCATCGAACTGGTGATTCCCGAGTTGCAGCGGCGCGGCTCGTACAAGACTGCGTATGACAGCGGCAGCTTGCGCGAGAAATTGTTTCACGGCGAGGCGCAGTTGCCTGAGCAACATACCGGCTCTTCGTACCGGCATCAGAAGCTTCGCGAGCAGGCTCGCTCCCACAGTTGAAACGCGTAGCCCCTGTGGGAGCGAGCCTGCTCGCGAAGAGGCCCTCCCCGGCACAACAAATTCATGCACAGACTGGAAAAACCACCATGACCAAAAAAACCCTGTCCCACCCAGTCAAAGCACTGGCCCTGGCCTTCGGCCTGTTCAGCTCGGCTATCTTCGCCGCCGACGCCCCGTTGAAAATCGGCACCACCGCCGCTTTCGCCATTCCGCTGGAAGCCGCCGTCGAAGAAGCTTCCAAACAAGGCCTGAAAGTCGAGCTGGTGGAATTCACCGACTGGATCGCGCCCAACGTCAGCCTCGCCGCTGGCGACATCGAAGTGAACTACTTCCAGCACATCCCGTTCCTGGAAAACGCCAAAGCCGCATCCGGTTTCGATCTGGTGCCATTCGCACCGGGAATCATCAACAACGTCGGTCTGTATTCGAAGAAATACAAAAGCTTCGATGAACTGCCCGAAGGCGCCAGCGTGGCCATTGCCAACGACCCGATCAACAGCGGTCGCGGTCTGCAACTGCTGGCCAAGGCCGGGTTGATCACGCTGAAACCGGGCGTCGGCTACAAGGCCACCGAGGACGACATCGTCGCCAATCCGAAGAAGATCAGGATCCTTCAGGTCGAAGCCGTGCAACTGGTGCGCGCGTATGACGACGCTGATCTGGTCCAGGGTTATCCAGCCTACATCCGTCTGGCGAAGACCTTCGATGCCGGCTCGGCGCTGCTGTTCGACGGTCTCGATCACAAGGAATACGTGATCCAGTTCGTCATCCAGCCGAAGAGCAAAACCGACCCGCGCCTGATCAAGTTCGTCGACATCTATCAGCATTCACCGGCCGTTCGCGCGGCACTGGACAAGGCCCACGGCAAGCTCTATCAGGCCGGTTGGGAAAGCTGAACATGACCGCAGCGATCCAACGGCGACTGGAGCTTCCAGAGCCACACAATGCTGAAAAAACCGAGCTGCATCCCGAGTTGAATCGCGCCCACGTACGCTTTATTGGCGTGGGCAAAACCTACAACGGCCGACAAGGTCCGGTCGCGGCCTTGCAGGGCATCGACCTGGCGATTCAGCGTGGTGAAGTGTTCGGCATCATCGGCCGTAGCGGCGCCGGCAAGTCGTCGCTGATTCGCACGATCAATCGCCTGGAGCAGCCAACGTCGGGGCGGGTGCTGATAGATCAGGTCGATATAGGCGAGTTCGATGAAGACCGCCTCGTCGCCCTGCGCCGGCGCATCGGCATGATCTTCCAGCACTTCAATCTGATGTCGGCCAAGACCGTCTGGCAGAACGTCGAGTTGCCACTGAAAGTCGCCGGCGTGCCGAAGGAACAACGTGAGAAAAAGGTCCGTGAACTTCTCGAACTGGTCGGCCTGCAAAGCAAGCACAAGGCGTACCCGGCGCAGCTTTCCGGCGGGCAGAAACAACGCGTCGGCATTGCCCGCGCGCTGGTGCATGACCCGGACATTCTGCTCTGCGATGAAGCGACATCGGCGCTCGACCCGGAAACCACGCAGTCGATCCTCGGCCTGTTGCGCGAGATCAACAAACGCCTGGGCCTGACCATTGTGCTGATCACTCACGAAATGGCAGTGATCCGCGAGATCTGCGATCGCGTCGTCGTGCTCGAGCACGGCCATGTGGTCGAGCAAGGGCCGGTGTGGCAAGTGTTCGGCAATCCGCAGCACGAGGTCAGCCAGACCTTGCTCGCGCCACTGCAACACGCCTTGCCGGAAGAACTGCAAAGCCGTTTGCTGACGCAATCAACGGCTTCAAATGCAGCGGTGGTGTTGCGTTTGCAGTTCACCGGCAGTGCCGCTGATGAGCCGGATCTGGCCGCGTTGTTTGCGGCGTTGGGTGGCCGAGTGAAGCTGCTTCAGGGCGGCGTGGAACGGATTCAGGGTCATGCGCTGGGGCAGCTTTTACTGGCCGTCAGCGGCTCGGCGTTCAGCGCCGAACAATTGCGCGAGCGCGCCGGGCAATGGGCGCAACGAGTGGAGGTATTGGGCTATGTGGTTTGATCGCTTGCTGCAGGGTTTTATCGACACCTTCCTGATGGTTGGCGTGTCCTCGTTGATCGCGCTGCTGGTGGGGATTCCCATGGCGGTGATTCTGGTCACCAGCGACAAGGGCGGGATCTATGAGGCGCCGCTGTTGAACCGTGCGCTGGGCGCCTTCGTCAATCTGTTCCGCTCGATCCCGTTCCTGATTCTGATGGTCGCGCTGATTCCGTTCACTCGCCTTATCGTCGGCACAACTTACGGTGTATGGGCCGCTGTGGTGCCCCTGACGATTGCTGCGACGCCGTTCTTTGCACGTATTGCCGAAGTGAGTCTGCGCGAGGTCGATCATGGTCTGATCGAAGCCGCGCAGGCCATGGGTTGCCGACGCTGGCATATCGTCTGGCATGTGCTGTTGCCCGAGGCGCTGCCGGGGATTGTCGGGGGGTTCACCATCACGCTGGTGACGATGATCAATTCGTCGGCCATGGCTGGGGCAATTGGTGCTGGTGGGCTGGGGGATATCGCTTACCGCTACGGCTATCAGCGCTTCGATAGTCAGATCATGTTGACGGTGATCGTCTTGCTGGTGGCGCTGGTGGCGGTGATTCAGTTGGGTGGGGATCGGTTGGCTCGGGGGTTGAACAAGCGTTGAGACCTATACGTCATCAACGCAAAGAACGACCCATGCCCATTACGCTGTCAGCAATCAGCGCTGCGAAGATTGGCGAGAAAACAAACGCTGGAATAAAGACGATTTGCTGGTTGTGAGATTGCTGGATGGCCTTGGATTGCGCGCGGGGGATGAGGATGGCCTCGGCGCCGATACGGGTTCGGCCACGGCAGAACGTTTCGTATAGATTTCTTGAGCGCTCAGTCCTGTTGCATCCATCTCGAAGATGAGGCCAAGCGCTTCGCTATTTTTCCATAGCTCCCTGGCGGCCTCCCACACTCCATGCTTTTTCAGATAGCCGATAAGACCTGGGAAGTCGTTTTTGAATCGATTGACAAGCGTCGAATACTGCTCAGGGGAATCAATCGAATCCATTCGCAGCGTCGACATGAAATTCAGGCTCTCAGGAACCATGGCAAATCTGACCGACTGGTCCGGTGCAACTTCACGAATCAGCGTTTCATGGCCAATGGAAGGTTCCGGTTTGTAATGACCAGAACCGTTGTCGATAGAAAATCCTGCGTTGTTCAGCGGATCACTTTTCAAGATGCCTGCGAATTCTGGCAGTCCCATACCCGGCTGAATGCCCATGTGCTGCTGATACATATTGGCAAAAAGACGAAGCTTCCCCGTTGGATCGCGGAAAAGGGCAACTGCGTCACCGACTGCCGTGGGTATCCAGACTGAGGGTTCTCCTTCGTAAGCTTCCATCCCCCGCCCATAAACCACACCAGTGCTCGCGAACGATTTTGCTTCGTCGTTCCAGATGAGCTCTTCAAACCATCCTGTCCCAATGCTCTTGGCCATGGGATTGACGATATCGCTGATGAAAACATCTACAGGGATTTTTATCGTGCCTTGCCAATCGTAAAAGCTGGCAGGGTTGTTACCCACCATCGTATAGCGGTTCAGACCATCAACCTTTCCTGCCGGGTCCGGACATATCCAGCGCTGCAACCATGGCCCGTAGTAACGATATCCATAATAATAAAGTCCGGTAGCGTCCAATTGACGACCCGAATAACGAGTTGTCTTGTGCTTTGCAACCAATGCATTTTTACCTGCCCAGCACGCCGTACCGCCAAACGGGTAATAGTGCTCCTGACTGAGAAGCCCTGCGCACTCGTCCAACTCCAGAGTGCATGAGCCCAGATGATCGCAAAGGCTATAACGCTGCTGATCGATTTCATCGTCATCAGGCCAACGGAGTACGCGCACCTGATTACGCCCGGCCGCGACACTGATCACATGCCGTTCTCGACCATCCGCCCCGCGGTGGACCTCAAGGTTCGGCAAATAGCGCACATCCGATGCAAGGATCTTCCCGGCAGCTTGAATGACGAGAGTCTTGCGCAGCCGATGGCCTGGTTCGTCGTAGCCATAGCATTCATGGTCATTGGCCTCATCCCCGCGATCTACCAGCGCAACCCGCGTTAGCTCATTGCGTACATTCCACGTCATGGCCTGTCCGCGCTGCAGCTCAAGCTGATTACCCGCCGCATCAAATCCCAGCGCTATGTCCGCTTCCCTGGGCAAAGAACCATCGTCACGCTGCGCCAGGCTTCGGTTGCTGCGCTGGGAGGTGTACATCGAAAAACCTGGCGCACCGCTGTGGTGCCGAGTGATCAGGTTGCCCGCTGCGTCGTAGTCGAATTTCTGCGTGTAGTTGCGCCGTTGATTGGGATCCAGCGGTGTTGGCAGCAGATCCGGCAAGGCCGGACCATGACTGGGCTGGCTGACTTCCCAACCGCTGGCCTCGACCAGTTGATAAAGGCTGTCGTAGCGATACCGACTGACCGGATCGATGCGCTGATTGCTGAGCCAGGACACGACTTGAGTCTTGTCTTCCAGGCTGATGATGTTGCCCACCGGATCGTAGACGTAATTCAAATCCTGCAACGGAGGGTGCGTGCCGGCGCTGGCGAGCAGTCTGAGCAACCGGCCGTCATCGCGGCTGTATTCGGCGCGGGCGATGACGCCGTTGCCGGCCGTTTCGCTTTCGACCTGGCCCTGCGCGTTGTAGCGAATGGCGCTGACCAGGCACTTCGGCTGCCTGCCCTCGCCGGCCTGCAACAGCCAGGTCGCGCAGGATTGCCCGGCGACGTTGTAATGCTGCGTTCTGAAGTTGCCCACCGCGTCGGTGTGATGCTGCAAGTCGCCGGTTGGAGTGAAAGTCTGCCGGGTGACGTAGGTGGTTTCCTCAAGATAGTCATCCCGGCGGTCGGGATCGAGTGGCCAGTCAGGTGTCTCGAGTTCGATCAAAAAACGTCGCGACTCCACCACCACTGTACCGCCGAGGCCGTAATCATCGAAATGCCGATTGCCGGCCGGGTCGTCGTGGCGGATTGGTCTACCGCACTGGTTGTGCTGCGCGTGATCATCGGTGGCTTTTGCATAGGTCCAGCGCTCGACCACGTGAGGCTGCCCTTCGTGCGCCTGCTCGGTGAGGGCTAGCGGTCGCAGCAGATCATCGTATTGGCGGTGACTCTGACTGCCCCGCGCATCCCAGCCAGAACACATCGAGCCCGCTTCATTCAACAGCCGCACCCGCCAACCGGCGTCGACGCTTTCTGCGAGTAACGCTTGACCGCTCAACGCGTAGATCGTGGCCAGATTCGGCTTGGGCGCAACGCCGTACAAACGCGGATCCCAAGACGCTACCTGACGCCCCGCCTCATCAAAAATCTGCCGGGTGATGCGCGATTCGATGTCGGCTTTATCCGGGTGTCGGCAATAGGCAACGCTGCGAACCACCAGTGCGCGCGGGTCAATGACCGACAAGTTCGGAGTGGCGGTGTCATGGTGGGTATTCACGGCTACGCGAGTCCCTGATGTCTATACACCGAGACTGAACCAGTTTCCCCTGTTCCGATACTGTAAGAACTACCAGTTGCATTCAGGTTTGCGCGCCCATGCGGTCATCAGATGGGCTGGCGCGAGAACTGAATAAACGCTAAGGTCGATGGCGGCAGGTGGCCATCAATCAGGCCCATCTGATCGCGATATCTTGGGCAACGCCCTTCGCAAAAATCAGACACTTCCTACGAAGAATTTATCGTTTCGCCAGCCCCAACCACGCGGGTTTGCAGGACGATTCCTAGAATAATTTGCCCGCTTGTACCAGAAATATCCTGTAGCTAATCTCCGGTCGTCACTGTTTTGCGGTGACTGGATTCAGTTGTCCGGCCGGCAACTGATCCGCGTGCAGCCGCCGTCCTGCTCGTTTAGTCGCGAAATGGTTGGCTCCCACTTGAAGTCAGGAGTTTACCCATGGAAAAGAAACTTGCCGATCCGCCACTCAGCCTTACCTCAAGCAAGCGGTTCACCGAGGATTTGCTCAAGGATCGCTCTGCACTGTGCCGCGCCGTCGACTCACATCTGGCCGGCAATCAGGTCACGTTGGCTGGACAGAAACGCGTCTACAGCATCAGCGAAGATGTGACGCTGGAGGACGCCCAACTGTATGTTGCCGATCTGCTGCGCTGCGCTTCGGTGACCGTCCATCAATGCGGTGACCAGCTCGGGGGCGCGGATCGGGCCATGGTGTTCTCGGTCTGGCATCTGCTGGAAATGGCCAAAGCGATGATGGACCGCTCGATCGATTGTCTGGGAGCCAAGCAGCACTGAAACCTGGCACCCATCGCCGCCTGCACTGGCCCCAGCGCAGGCGGCGTTTTTTTGCCGGTGAAAAAGCTTATAGTCCGCCCTCACACCGCCAATACAGCGCCGATCATGAAGCAAACCCCCAGCGACCTCGAACAGATCACCGCCACTACCCTTGGTCACTACAACTCGGTGGCCGAGGATTTCCGTGAAGGCACGCGCGACCACGATGTCAGCCAGAACATCGAGGCCTTGCTGCGCCACATTCAGGCTGAGTCGCCGTTGACAATTCTCGATTTCGGCTGCGGTCCGGGCCGGGATTTGCAAACCTTCACGCGCATGGGCCACGTCGCGATCGGCCTCGATGGCTCGCAGGAATTCGCGCGCATGGCACGTGAGGACAGCGGTTGCGAAGTCTGGCAGCAGGACTTTCTCAAGCTTGATCTGCCGGCCGAGCGCTTCGACGGCATTTTCGCCAATGCCGTGCTGTTTCATGTGCCGTTGCAGGTGTTGCCGCAAGTGCTACGGCAATTGCACGACACCTTGAAACCGGGTGGCGTGCTGTTCAGCTCCAATCCGCGCGGGGACAACCGGGAAGGCTGGAACGGCCCGCGCTACGGCTCTTATCACGATCTGGAAGCCTGGCGCGGGTTGCTGACGGCGGCGGGTTTTGTCGAGCTTGAGCATTACTATCGCCCCGCCGGGTTGCCGCGTGAGCAGCAGCCGTGGCTGGCGAGCGTATGGCGCAAACTCTGAGTCAGGGCGCCGCCTGGACCTGATACTGGCTGTCGCTGCCGTCCGCTAACAGCGCAATCAGGCTGTGTCCCGGTAACGTCCGGCCCTGCCAATTGCGGGGAGCGGCGGCGAAATTTGCCAGCAGTCGCGTGCCGTCGGCAAACGTCGTCTGTTGGACCAGGCGATCCTCGCTCAACCAGTCAAAAGCCGTCAGCGCTTGCGTCGCCAGACGTTCGTGCAGCGGACGAAAGAATTGGTTCTGACGCACGATCAACGGCAAGCGCTGATCAAGGCTGGCCACACTCAGGTGGTACAGCGGCGGTACGTTGTAGAGCAACTGGGTGAGCTCGTTTTCCACCCGCACGTCGCTCAATTTCAGGTTATCGAACAACCAGTGATGACTGGTGATGACAGAGCCGTGGAATACCGCCTGATACAGCGGTAAACGGCTGGCGGGAGCGAAATGCACGCGTCGGTAGTCAGCCTTCAATCGGGTCGGTTTGAAGAACACCCCAGGCTGCTCCGGTGGGTACCATTGGCCGACGAAAAAGTCCGCGGTGTCCGGCTGATGCATGTCGCGATCGCCCCAACCGATCACTGGCGTCTGCATGCCATGGGCGAACAGGACTCCCTGGGCGGTGGCGGCATTGCCATCCTCGGAGCCGCTCGCCAGTTGCATCACCTCGTTGATCCAGCGTGATGCAGCGATGTTACCCACGGCATTCTGCGCCTGGGTCATCGGCGCGCCGGGACGATAACTGTCGAAGAGCATGCCAGCGGCATAAGCATCGAGAAACCAGCTGTTGAAGCCGGTGACCTTCTGGATTGTATCGATGCGCCGCTCAAGCAACGGTCGTACACATCGCGGATCGGTATAGTGACCGGACTGCTGAAACCCGCTTTTCAGCGCACCGTTTTCCTCCACGATCGCACACTCGGTATTGGCCTGATCGCCGAGGTGCGCGGTGGTCCAGTCCGGATTTTCGTCCTCGCGCAACGCGGTTTCGTATGAGTCATAGGGGGCAATCAAATATCCCGCAGAGACGGCGGCGCGCACCGCCTCCGGATGCCAGAGTCCACCTTCCCAGCCCTCGCCGAGCCCAAGCCATAAACGCGAAAGTCCAGCGCTCTGCAATCGTTCAATGCTTCGCCGCGACAAGGTGCGCCCCCAGCGCGAAGGATCAGGCGCCAGCGTACCCTTCAGAACATCGGCCAACTGCTCGCGCACCTCAGCGTACCCGTTGACCAGCGCCTGCATGTCCGGCATCGCACGCGCCTGCCAGGTTTTGCGCGCCTGAACGTTCAGCGCGCGATTGAGACTGCGCAGCATCACAGTCTGTTGATAGCGATTGAGTACGGTCTCGCTGGCGAGCAACCGCAGCGCTTCAGCATCCATTGCTGCCCGAAGTTCACTGACCAGCACACCCGAGCCGCGCAACCGGGCAATCAGCAGCGGCCAGTTGCGCACATCGTCAGGGCCGAGCAGGTCGTTGCCCCATAGATAGACATGCGCGGCACCGATCAGCTTGGCGGCTTGCGGGGTCTTGATCAGCTTGTTCGCCAAGGTTTCATATTGATCGCTTTCAATGAGCCACTGCTTGTAGCGCTTGGCCCCGGCCAAGGGGTCGACATCGCCGAGAAACAGGCTGAAGGTCAGCGGTTTTGAGGGTTCAAGCGATGTGAATCGATGCCGGGCCGACAGCCCCAGTGCATCACCATTGGTCTTGAAGCGCAGTTGATTGTTGTAAGGATTGGTCAGCAGCCAGTGCAGGCTGAAATTCTCGTACTCCATCCCCCAAAGCGGCAGGCTCAAGTCCTGGGTGGTATCGAGCGCGCCCTGCGCGAGCAGGAACTTCTGCCACACCCGGTCACCGCGCGGCACGTAGCGCCCTTCGGCAAGCGGCCAGATCAGCGCCTGGCCCATTGCACTGGCGGGCTGATGAATAAACTCGATCTGCGAGGGCGAGCTAGCCGTAATCGAAAACGTCAGGTCACGCTGATTCAGGTCAACACTGAGCAACCAGCGCCCATCGTCCCATTGCCAATCGATGCGATTGCCGCGCCTGACCATGTCGCTGACCTTGTGGCGCAGCACACCGGCCGAGGCCTGCACCGGCGCAGCGCCGGCGGGTTCGACACGCACCGCCAGCGTCGCAAGGTCAACCTGCACCCGCCACAGCTGGTTTTCCAGCAGCACTTCGGCCAGTACTGCCGGCGACAGGCTCAAGCCAGCGAGCAGTAACCATCCGCGTAACCAGCCGGAAACAGTCGACATGGCACGTCCCTCCTCGAATGAAGAAGGGACGTTAGCGCAGTCCGCTCAACCTGTAAGTCAGACCTTTCCCAAAGATCGCAGGCGCTAGCTCACTGCGCCGGCTTCTCATCCTTCTGCGGCTCGCGAATCTTGTACCAGGCCACATACAGCGCCGGCAGAAACAGCAGCGTCAGCAGGGTCGCCACGACGATCCCGCCAATCATCGCGTAGGCCATCGGCCCCCAGAACACTTCGCGGGCGATCGGGATCATGCCCATGCTCGCTGCCGCTGCGGTCAGCAGGATCGGCCGGCGCCGGTGTTCGGTGGCTTCGACCACCGCATCCCACGGCGCATAGCCTTTCTGCTCGAACTCATCGATCTGCGTCACCAGAATCACCGAGTTGCGGATGATGATGCCGATCAGCGCGAGGATCCCGAGGATCGCCACAAAGCCCATCGGCGTGCCGGTCGGCACCAGCGCCAGCACCACACCAATCAACCCGAGCGGCGCGACACTGGCGACCAGGAACATCTTCTGCACGCTGTGCAACTGGATCATCAGGAACGTCGCCATGAGGAACAGCATCAGCGGCAGCACCTTGGCAATCGGCCCCTGGGCCTTGCCGCTTTCCTCGACCGTACCGCCGGTGGCGACCTTGTAGCCGACCGGCAGCTTCGAGGCAAAAGCGTCGATCGACGGCTTGAGCAATTTCACCAGATCGGTCGGCTGAATCTCGTCGCGCACCGAGGCCTTGATGGTGATGGTCGGCAAGCGGTCACGACGCCAGACCAGCGGCTGCTCCAGTTCATAGCGCACGGTGGCGAACGCCAGCAGCGGAATCGAGGTGCCGCTGGGCGTGACGATCTGCAGGTTTTGCAGGGTTTCCGGGGTACCGCGTTCGGAATCCACCGCGCGACCGACCACGTTGATCAGGTAGATGTCGTCATCGACCTGGGTCAACGGCGAGCCGCTGACGATGCTGTTCATCAGGTTGGCCACGTCCTCGGACGACAGCCCGAGCTGCCGCGCCTTGTCCTGAGCGATGTCGATGCGCAGGACTTTGCCCGGCTCGTTCCAGTCGTAAATAATCTCGCCGATATGCGGGTTCTTGTCCAGTTCGGTGGCCAGGTCGATGGCGTGTTTGCGCACCTGATCGACATCTTTGCCGCTGACTCGATACTGAATCGGACGCCCCACCGGCGGGCCCATTTCCAGGGCCTGCACGTAACTGCCGATGCCGACGAAGTCCTTGTGCAGGCGCTCGCGCAAGCGCTGGCTGAGGGCCTCGCGGGCTTCGAAGTCCTTGCTGACGATCACCAGCTGCGCGTAGTACGGGTTCTGCAATTGCTGATCCAGCGGCAGGTAGAAACGAATCGCGCCCTGACCGATGTAAGTGCTCCAGCGCACGATGTCCGGGTCGCCCTTGAGCGTCGCTTCGAGCTTGTCCACCGCTTTGCGGGTTTCGTCGATCGAGGCGTTTTGCGGCAGGTTCAGGTCGACCAGAATTTCCGGGCGGTCGGAAGCGGGGAAGAACTGGTTCTGCACGAAACGCATGCAGAACACCGCCAGTACGAACAGCAGCACGGTGACGCCGATCGCCCACCAGCGATTACGCATGGCCCACAACAGACCGCCATTGAACGCCCGGCCAACGCGACCCGGCTCGGCATCGTGAGCTTTCACTTTGTCGCTGAGGATGTGCACGCCGATCACCGGCGCGAAGAACACCGCCACCACCCACGAGACGATCATGGCCACGGCAATCACCGCGAACAGCGTGAAGGTATATTCACCCGCCGAACTGGCATTGAGGCCAATGGGCACGAAACCGGCGACGGTCACCAGCGTACCGGTGAGCATCGGGAATGCGGTCGAGGTGTAGGCGAACGTCGCCGCCTGCTCCTTGCTCTCGCCCATTTCCAGGCGCGTGACCATCATCTCCACGGTGATCATCGCGTCGTCCACCAGCAGGCCGAGGGCGATGATCAGCGCGCCGAGGGAAATCCGCTGCATGGTGATGCCGCTGTATTCCATGAACACGAAGACCATCGCCAGCACCAGCGGAATCGAGCAGGCCACCACCAGACCGGCGCGCACGCCGAGGCTGATGAAGCTCACCACCAGCACGATGATGACCGCTTCGAACAGCGCGCTGGTGAAACCGCCAACGGCCTCTTCCACCACCACCGCCTGATCAGACACCGTGTGCACACCGACGCCGACTGGCAAGTCAGCGGTGAGCTGGTCGATGCGCTCGTGCAGCGCCTTACCGAATTCCTGAACGTTGCCGCCCTTCTGCATGGCGATCGCCAGGCCGATCGCCGGTTTGCCGTCGAAGCGGAATTCCGGCGTCGCCGGGTCGACGTAGCCACGGCTGATCTCGGCGATGTCGGCCAGACGATAGAAGCGATCGTTGAGTTTGAGATTGACCTCGGCCAGATCCTTCTCCGACTCGAACTGGCCCGAGGTGCGCACGGAGATCCGCTCCGGCCCCGCCTCGATCACCCCGGCCGGAGTCACTGCGTTCTGCGATTGCAGGCTCTGCACCACTTGGCGCTGGTCGATACCCAGTGCGGCGAGTTTGCGCGTGGAGAAGTTCAGGTAGATCGTTTCGTCCTGCTGGCCGACCATTTCGATCTTGCCCAGCCCCGGCACGCTGCGTATTTCGGCGCGCGCCTGTTCCACGTAATCGCGCAACTGACGCATGGTCAGGCCATCGGCGGTGAAGGCGTAGACCGAGCCGTACACGTCACCGAACTCGTCGTTGAATCCCGGCCCCTGAATGCCCTGGGGAAACTGGCCGCGAATATCGTCGATCTTCTTGCGCACTTGGTACCAGATTTGCGGAATGTCCTCAGCGCTGGTGGTGTCGCGCAGGTACACGTACACCGTCGATTCGCCGGGGCGGGTGTAGCTTTTCACATAGTCGAGAGAATCGAGCTCTTCGAGTTTTTTCTCGATGCGGTCGGTGACCTGCTTGAGGGTTTCTTCCTGGGTCGCGCCGGGCCATTTGGTCTGGATCACCATGGTCTTGATGGTGAAGGACGGGTCTTCTTCGCGGCCGAGATTGAAGTACGAGAACACCCCCATCAGCAGCCCGACGAACATCAGGTACCACACGAAAGACTGGTGCTTGAGGGCCCATTCGGAGAGGTTGAAAGAGCCTTTCATTGACTGTCCTCGTCAAGTTTTACCGATTGTCCGGGTTTGAGACTGTTGACGCCGGCGCTGACCACGCGCTCGCCATTCTGCACGCCACCGGCCAGCACCACACTGTTGTCGCCACGGCTGACTACGCTGACGTCGCGCGGGTTGACGGTTTTGTTCTGCGTGTCGATCACCCAGATGCGGGTTTTGCCGTCGATTTCCTGCAACGCCGTCAGCGGCAGTTCGATGCGCGGTTTGATCGCAGAGCTGAGGGTCACGCTGATCGCGGTGCCGAGGCGGAAACCGTCCGGCGTTTCCGACAGGGTCAGGCGCGCGCGACGGGTGCGTGTGGCGCTTTGTGCCTGGGGTTCGATCTCGCGGATGATCGCCGTGGTGTTGATGCTCGGGTCGAGTTGCGCAGCAACCGAGAACACCACGTCGCTGGGCAACTGATCGACCAGCGTATCAGGCAGGTCGATCACCGCTTCCTTGATGTCCGGTTGTGCCAGCGTCACCACTTGTTGCCCAGCGGTCACCACTTGCCCGGCTTCGGCGTTCCACGCGGTGACCACAGCTTTGTGATCGGAGCGCAGCTCGGTGTAGCTCAGTTGATCCTTGCTCTGGCTGACCGCCGCGCGTGCCTGATCAAGCGAGGCCTGAGTGGTTTTCAGATCGGTGTTGGCGACGTCCAGTTGCGCCTGCGCACCGACGCCGCGATCGAACAGCGCTTGCTGACGACGTGCATTGGCCTGGGCGTTGATCAGTTGCGCCTGGATTCTCGCCAGATCGCCCTGCGCCGAACGCAACTGGTTCTGCTGGTCGGACGGATCGAGGGTGGCAAGCAACGTGCCCTTCTGCACCTCGGCGCCGACATCGACGTTGCGACTGGCGATGCGTCCACCGACGCGGAAACCGGTGTTGCTCTCGTAACGCGCCTGAATGCTGCCGGCAAAGCGTCCGAGGCTTTCTTCGTTGAGCGCTTTGACCGTGACCGACAGCACCGGACGTACCGGTTCCGGCGGGGTTTCCTTTTCCGAGCAGGCGCCCAGCAGCAGCGCCATGCACAACAGGCCGAGGCGCTTCATGGCTGCGCTCCCGGTTGCAGATCCTTGTAGGTGTTTTCGGCAATCTCGACTTTCATGCCGGGGTGCAACAGTTGCCCGCCGGCGACAATGACTTTCTCGCCGCCCTTGAGGCCTTCGCTGATGATCACTTTGCCGGTCAGGTAGCGACCGACCGTGACCGTGTGCAACTGCGCTTCACCCTTGTCATCGACCAGCCATACCGCCGGGTCGCTGATGTTTTTCGTCAGCGCCGACCAGGGCAGTTCCACCGCCGATTTGCCGGTGCCCTTGGCGGTGGCACTGACCACCGAACCGAGCTGCATGCCCGGCGGCAATTTGTCGAGGCTGACCTTGACCTGCACGGTGCCCGATTGCGCCGACACCGATGGCGTGATCTCACGCACGGTGCCGGTGATTTTGATTTCGGGATTGTCGAGCAGGCTGACCACGATCGAGCGATCGGACGGCCGCTCGGCCAGCAGCGATTCGTAGACATTGAACACCGCGTCGCGGTCGCCATCGCGGGCGAGGCTGAAAATCGGCGCGGTGGCCTGCACTACTTGGCCGACTTCGGCCTGGCGCTCGGTGATCACCCCGGGTGCATCGGCGATCAGCGCGGTGTAGCTGAGCTGGTCCTTGGCGTTGGCCAGCTGCGCCTGCGCCGCGCTCAATGCGCTCTGGCTGCTGCGCAGCGCGGCTTGCGCCGAATCGTACTCGCTCTGGCTGGTGTAACCCTTGGGCAGGAGTTTTTGCTGACGCACGAAAGCGGCCGCCGCTTGCTTCACCCGGGCCTGTTCGGCGACGACTTGGGCTTGAGCGGAATCGACGTTGGTCTGCAGATCTTTCGGATCGAGTTTGGCCAGCACCTGTTTGGCGGTGACGCGGTCGCCGACATCGACCATGCGCTGGATGATTTTGCCACCGACGCGGAATGACAACTGGGTCTGCACACGCGCCTGCACATCACCGGTGAGGGTCACCGCGGCGGCGTAGTTGGCCGGTTCGACCTCTTGCACAAAGACCCGTGGCAAATATTCCTGAGCTGGTTTCTTGTCGCCGCATGCGGTGAGCAACGCCATGGCGCTCACGGCCATCAGCACTTTCAATCCGGGACCCGCCATGCACACTCCTTGGCCTTAAATGCTGCTGTCGAGACGATACGACTTCAGAGCTTAGAACAGGGTTCCACGGTTGCGGGCGCCAACACCAGATTTATCTCATTAAAGGTATGCTGCCCGCGTATCGCAGTAACCCGGAGAAGGATTTCATGCTCAACACCCTGGCCGTGGCCAATTACCGCTCGATCAACAAACTGGTGATTCCGCTCGGGCGCCTGAACCTGATTACCGGGCCCAACGGCAGCGGCAAGTCCAACCTCTACCGCGCCTTGCGCCTGCTGGCGGAAACCGCACAGGGCGGCGTGGTCAATGCGCTGGCGCGTGAAGGCGGGCTGGACTCGACGTTCTGGGCCGGACCGGAAACCATCAGTCGACGCATGCGCAACGGTGAAGTGGCCATCGAGCCGACGGTGCGCCACGGCGCCAAGCGCTTGCGACTGGGATTCGCCGGCGAGGATTTCAGCTACGCCATCGGCCTGGGCCTGCCGGAGCCGAGCACTTCGTGCTTTGCCCTCGACCCGGAGATCAAGCGTGAGTGCATCTGGGCCGGCCCGGTGTTTCGCCCGGCGAGCCTGCTGGTCGATCGCAACGGTCCGATGATCCGCGCCCGCGAAGGTCGCGCCTGGGATGTGCTGGCGCAACACACGCCGAATTTCGACAGCCTGTTCGATCAGGTCGGCAATCTGCGCAGCTCGCCGGAAGTGTTCCAGATGCGCGAATTCATCCGCCGCTGGCGCTTTTATGATCACTTTCGCAGCGATGCCGACGCCCCGGTGCGGCAGCCGCAACTGGGCACGCGCACGCCGGTGCTGCATCACGACGGTCGCGATCTGGCGGCAGCCTTGCAGACAATCATCGAGATTGGCGATCCGCAGGCGTTAACAGCGGCGATCAGCGATGCGTTTCCCGGCGCGCGGCTGAACATCGCGCCGTTAGCCGGTGGACGCTTCGCTATCGAGTTTTATCAGGAAGGCTTGTTGCGACCGCTGTCAGCGGCGGAGCTGTCGGACGGCACCTTGCGTTATCTGCTGCTGGTTGCGGCATTGCTGACTCCGCGGCCGCCATCGCTGATGGTGCTCAACGAACCGGAAACCAGCCTGCACCCAGACCTGCTGCCGGCCCTGGCGCGCTTGATCATTCGCGCTTCGGAGCAGTCTCAGGTGTGGGTGGTGTCACATGCGCGGCGATTGATCTCGGCGTTGCAGCAAGACCCGGAATGCAATTGCATCGTGCTGGAGAAGACGCTGGGGCAGACCGGGATTGTCGGGCAGCGGGTGCTGGATGAGCCGGCGTGGCATTGGCCGGATTGAGGGTGCCAGCGAAAAGCCCCTCACCCTAGCCCTCTCCCAGAGGGAGAGGGGACTGACCGGGGGATGTTCAGGAATTACGCCGACCTGAAATTGCTTCTGTAAATTCATAATCGACTCGGTTTGTCAGGTCGATGTCTGATACAAGACAACTCGGTCGGCTCCCTCTCCCAGGGGAGAGGGCTGGGGTGAGGGGCAAGCCTCACCGCCGATCCAACAGGCAATCACCCCTGCCACTTGCCCCCTTCAACAATCACACTCTCAGGCCGGGTGTCATCGCTCAGTTCTTTGCGCACATATTGGTCATAGAGCTTGAGCAGGTATTTCTCCTCGCCCAGTTTGGCCAGCTCGCTGTTGACCCAGTCACGTAACTCCAGGTTGCCCTTCTTCACGGCCGGCGCGATCGGCGCCTCCGCGCCCAGTTTTTCCTCGAGCACGCGATAGCCCGGGTTCTGCTTGGCCCAGCTGAACAGCACCAGATTGTCCTGTGCATAGGCATCGCCACGGCCATTGGCCAAGGCTTGCAGCGATTCGGAGTTCTTCTCGAACTTGAGCAGTTTCCAGTCCGGGTGGTTCTTGGTCAGCCAGATATCCGCGGTGGTGCCGGTGGTGACAATCGTGGTGCGCGTCGCCAGATCATCCAGTTTTTTCACTGAACTGCCCTGCGGCACCAGCGCCTGCACGGCCACCTTGAGGTTCGGGTTGGTGAAATCCACCGCTTCCTTGCGCTCCGGGGTGACGGTCATGTTGGCGAGGATCAGGTCGACCTTGTCGCTCTGCAAAAACGGAATGCGACTGGCCGGCTCGACGGCGACGAACTCGACCTTGTTTTCGTCGCCGAGCAGATCTTTGGCGAAGCGCCGGCCAATGTCGGTGTCGAAGCCAACGTAGCGCCCGGCCTCATCGACGAAACCGAACGGGGGCTTGTCAGTGAAGACGCCGACGATCAGTTTGTCGCGGGCCTTGATCTTGTCCAGATAACCGGCCGGCGCGGCGCTTTCGCTGGCGACTTTCGGCTTTGGCGGCTCTTCGGTTTTACCGCAACCGGCAAGCAAGGCGAGGCTGAGCAGAGGCATTAACAAAGCTGCAGTTTTCATAGCGGTTCCAGTTCCTTTGTCGGATTCGTTTCTGGCAGTGTGGCAACGAAGGAGAACTTCTCCAGAAACTGCTGCGCGCGTGCGGTTTGCGGGTTCGTAAAGAAAATCTCGGGTGGGGACTGTTCAAGGATGCGCCCGGCATCCATGAACACGATGCGGTCGGCCACCGCGCGGGCGAAGGCCATTTCGTGGGTGACGATCAACAGGGTCATGCCTTCGCGGGCCAGACCTTGAATGACTTGAAGTACTTCCTTGACCATTTCCGGATCGAGGGCGGCGGTGACTTCGTCGAAGAGCATGACCCGCGGGTTCATGCACAGCGAGCGGACAATGGCGATGCGTTGCTGCTGGCCGCCGGAGAGCTGACGCGGGAAAGCATCGCGCTTGTCCAGCAGGCCGACACGCTCAAGCAAGGCTTCGGCCTGCTGCTGCGCTTCGCGGCGCTGACGCTTCTGCACCTTGAGCGGGCCGAGCAGCAGATTGTCCAGAACGCTCATGTGCGGGAACAGGTGATAGCTCTGGAAGACCATGCCGATCTGCTGACGGATTTCGCGCCAGTCAGTGGCCTTGTCCAACAGCTCTCGGTCGAGGAATTTCAGACTGCCGCTGTGGGCCTCTTCCAGACCATTGAGGCAACGCAGCAAGGTGCTTTTGCCGCAACCGCTGGGACCAAGAATGACGAGTACTTCGCCGCTCTGCACTTGCAGGTCGATGCCATCGAGCACCTGCTGCGCGCCATAGAATTTGTTGAACCCGTGAAACTCGATCAGTGCGCTCATGCTTGCGTCCAGCGCCGCTCCAGCACGCGCGAAGCGGCCGAGAGCGGGTAGCAGATGAAAAAGAAAAACAGGAACAGCGCACCGTAAATCAGTACCGATTCGTAGGTGCGCTCGATGATCTGCTGACCGACCTTGATCACATCGACCACGCCAATCAGCACCGCCAGCGAACTGGTCTTGATGATCCGTGTGTAGACGTTGATGGTCGGCGGCGTCATGCGCTTGAGCGCTTGCGGCAGCAGCACGTAGCCATAGAGTTGGGCCGCATTGAGGCCGATCGACAGCCCCGCTTCACGCTGTCCGCGCGGCAACGAATGCAGCGCACCGCGCGCTACCTCGCCAACTTCGCTGGCGCCCCACAGCGACAGCACCAGCACCGCGCACCAGAAGCTCGGCAGGCTCAGACCGAAGAAAATCGGCAGACCGAAGAACAGCAGATACAACCAGACCAGCACCGGAATTGCCCGGAACAGCTCCAGATAGACACGCAAAATCGCGTTCAGCCACGTTACGTTCAACGTGCGCAAAACACCGTAAAGCACGCCGCCGACCGTGCTGATGGCGATGCTCAGAAACGAGATCGACAAGGTTTGCCCGGCGCCTTTGGCCAGTTGCGGCAACGATATCCACAGCAACTCAAGACCCGAACTGGCCATGCTGGAGCCTCCTTTCCAGACGGCTGAGCAACAGCGACAGCGGCAGGAACAGCAGCACGCAGATCAGCGTCAGCACGGCGAGCATTTCGTAGGTTTTGTAATAGAGCGCGATGTAGCTTTTGGTGGTGTAGAGGATTTCCGGCACCGCTACCGCCGAGACCACGGTGGTTTCCTTGAGCAGGAAAATGAAATTGGCGAACAGCGACGGCAAACTGAGAATCCCCGCCTGCGGCAGGATCACGTAACGCAGTAATTGCCCGTGAGACAGGCCGATCGACCGCCCGGATTCCAGTTGTGCCTGGGGCACCGCATCGACGCCGGCGCGCAGCACTTCGGTGAGGTAGGCACCGCCAAGGAAGGTCATGGTGATGATTGCTGCAGTGAAACCGGAAACCTGTATGCCCACCGCCGGCAGAGCGAAATAAACGAAGAACAGCTGAATCAGCAACGGCGTGTTGCGCGCCAGCTCTACATAGAGGCCGACCAGCTTGCGCAGGTACGGAGTACGAAAAACCAGAATCGTCGCGTTGAGCAGCGCCACCAGCAGCGAAGTGCCGATCGCAATCAAACCGACCTGCAGAGTCACGCCGACGGCTTTGAGAAAGGCCGGCAAGGTGCTGAGAATAAAGGCGTAGTCGAAAGTCATGAAGCGTCCTGACGCCGCTCGGTAAGCAGCGGTGATGCAATCTATGGACGGCGTGTGGCTGTCCGGCAGGCACTGACTTTATAGGTATAAAAACAAGAATTTAAATACCGTTAAAGCATATTGATATCACCCAAAAAACTATCCTGTGGGTTTGCCGGGAAGGAATAAGACGGCTATTTTTCTTTGCGCTGTAGGACGGATCTTTTTTTCACGAAAGGCCTCCAAGGAACCACAGCTTTTGGCCAGACTCTCCGGCCCATTCACCACAAGGAAGAAAGACATGGACGTAAAAGTACCGCAGCGGCTGGATCCGCAGGACATTGTGAAATTGCTGGTGGCGTTGAGACGGGCGTTGAAGACCACAGCGTAAATCAAAAGCCCCTCACCCCAGCCCTCTCCCGAAGGGAGAGGGCTGGGGTGAGGTGTCTCGCGTTGTACATCGACCTGGAAGATCTTGGCGATTATGGCTTGGCTGGGCTTCAGCGATGCTGGATTCAGAGCGATACGTTCAGGTCGGCGTATCTCTCGAATATCCCCGTATCGGTTCCCTCTCCCTCTGGGAGAGGGTCAGGATGAGGGGCTTTTTAACGCACACACAAAAACGCCGATGACCATCACAGGCCATCGGCGTTTTTGCATCTGAAGCAGATTCACTCAAGTCAGATCAGAACGCCGGCAGTACCGCGCCACTGTACTTCTTCTCGATGAACGCTTTGACTTCCGGGCTGGTCAGGGCCTTGGCCAGTTTCTGGATCGCGTCGCTGTTCTTGTTGTCCTCACGGGCCACCAGGAAGTTCACGTACGGCGAGTCGGCACCTTCGATCACCAGCGCATCTTTCTGCGGATTCAGCTTGGCTTCCAGCGCGTAGTTGGTGTTGATCATGTCCAGATCAACTTCCTTCAGCACACGCGGCAGCAGAGCCGATTCCAGTTCCTTGAACTTGAAGTTGTGCGGGTTCTTGGCGATGTCTTTCGGCGTTGCCAAAGCATTCTTCGGGTCTTTCAGTTCGATCAGACCAGCCTTCTGCAGCAGGATCAGCGCACGGCCGCTGTTGCTGCCTTCGTTGGGGATGGCGATGGTCGCGCCGTCCGGCAATTCAGCCAGAGTCTTGTACTTGCTCGAGTAACCACCGAACGGTTCAACGTGGACGCCCTGCACGGTCACCAGGTACTTGGATTTGTCATCCTTGTATTTACCCTGGTTGAAGCTGTTCAGGTACGGCAGGGTCTGGAAGTAGTTGGCGTCCAGACGCTTCTCGCCGACCTGTACGTTCGGTTGCACGTAGTCGGTGAAAACCTTGATTTCCAGATCCACGCCTTCTTTGGCCAGGGTCGGTTTGATCAGCTCAAGGATTTCAGCGTGGGGCACCGGCGTTGCGGCAACTACCAGTTTCTCGCCGGCGTTGGCGAAAGAAGCCGTCAGAGCAGCCGCCAATGCGGTAAACAACAGAACCTTTTTCATGCAGTGTCCTTATCGAAAATCACGGTCGTCATCGACGACGGCATTTAATACGTGTGCCAGTGAAGTGATATCGCTGGCGTGAGGCGGACAATACCCGGATTTTTTATTCCCGGACAATAACGTTTATTCAGCTTCATATTCCATTTTGTTCATGTTGAAGAAAATGTTCACACCGCCTCGCTCAAGCGAATCAGCCAGTCTTTCAAGGCCTTACGCTCTGCACTGCTACCACCTATATGGGTCTGCCTGACCAGACGTTCGATCTGAACCTGCGGCGCAGACGCGTCAGGCAGGTTCAGATGTTCCGGCAGGATCTCGTCGCCGGTGCTGACCAGCAGAGCGAAGTGAATGACGTTTTCCAGCTCGCGGGTGTTGCCCGGCCAGCTGTGTTGTTCGAGCACATGCTGCGCCGCTTCGCTGATCAGCGGCACAGGCAGGTCGAGACGCTGGCTGTAGATGCCGAGGAAATACTCCGCGAGGGAGAGGATATCGCCGGTGCGCGCGCGCAACGCCGGCAGCTCCAGATGACCCTCGCTGAGGTAGTGATAGAGCCGCTCGTGGAATTTCCCCGCATCTACGGCTTGGGCCAGATCAATACTGGTCGCGGCGACCAGGCGCACATCCACCGGACTCGGCTGATGCGCACCGACGCGGGTGACTTCGTGGTTTTCCAGGGCCGCGAGCAACTTGATCTGGATTGGCAGCGGCAGATCGCCGATTTCATCCAGGTACAAGGTGCCGCCGTTGGCCGAACCGAACCAGCCGGCGCGGCTGCTGGCCGAACCACTGTAGCTGCCGGCGGCGTAGCCGAACAGTTCGGCGTCGGCGTAGGTCGGGCTGATCGCGCCGCAGTTCACCGAAACGAACAGACCGCTGCGGTCACTGGCGCGATGGATATGCCGGGCGAGCAGCTCTTTACCGGTGCCAGTCTCACCGCGAATCAACACTGAAATCGAACGGGTCGCCAACTGCTCCAATTCCTCGCGCAATTGCCGCGAGCGTGGGTCGACGAACACCAGCGCCTTGGCGCGAATGCTCAGGGGACTTTTTTCTGCATCGGGAAAGGTCAGCAAGGGCTGACCGAAGGTTTCGAGACTCATGGCAGGCTCCCGCCCAAAACCGCCAGCCGACGGGGGCGTTGAATAGTAAGGTCAGGCGCGACGGCGGGCGTGATGTTCCAGGCGGTTTTGCAGGCGATAGAGGTAGGCAAACCCCTGCTCCCAACGCTGATGCCCGGACTTGACGTTGATGTGCCCGGCCCCGGCGAGAATCCCCGCCTCCGCGCCCCAGTTGCGCGCCATTTCCAATGCGCGCGGCGCACTGACGGCGGCGTCGTTGTCGGAGCTGACGACCTGACTGGGGAATGGCAACAGATCCGTCGGAATCGGCGCGAAATTGCGCAGTGCCGGCGCGCACGCAGGACGCTCGACATCGGCCGGCGCAACCAGCAACGCCCCGCGCACCTGACGCAGGTATTGCAACGGCGCAGTCGCCGCCCAGTGGGCAACGGTGATGCAGCCGAGGCTGTGAGCGATGAGAATCACTGGCGTGCTATCGGCGGCGATCGCTTCGGCCAGCGCGGCGACCCAGTCTTCACGACGCGGCGTCAGCCAATCGGCCTGTTCCACCCGCGCGCTGTTCGGCAGGCTGTTCTGCCAATGGCTTTGCCAATGATCTTCTGGCGATCCTTGCCAGCCCGGCACAATCAGGTAGCGGATTGATTCGTTGCGCATGGGGAAGCTCTCCTGCGGCGTGTCTGTTCCGGGTCGAGTATAGGGACGGGAGTTATATTCGTTAAGGAATAAGAAGCTATTTATTAAGACCTGTATCGAATATGTGATTTGTGTAGGGCATAAGATTCCTCCCCCTCACCCCAACCCTCTCCCCCAAGGGGGCGAGGGGGGAAAGGGAGCCGATCTTCAGGTTCTTCAAATCTTGAGTTCGACTGGATTTCTCATATCGGTGTATAGCCGCCAGACACCCCGGTCAGTCCCCTCTCCCTCCGGGAGAGGGCTAGGGTGAGGGGCTTTTTCAAAAACCGAACGCAAAAAAAGGGCCGCACCCTGCCAAGGAGACGGCCCCGGAAAAACGTTGTATCTGTCACCGCGCGGTGATCACCGACAACTTGGTAATCCCCGCCCGTTCGATCGAAGCCATGGCTCGCGCCACTTCGCCGTAGTTCACCCCGTCATCGGCCTGCAATTGCACGCGCACTTCCGGGTCCTTGGCCTTGGCCGACTTGAGGTTGAATTCCAGCAAGTCGGGCTGAATCTGGTCCTTGTTGATAAACAGCTTGCCGGCGCCGTCGATGCTCACCACCAGCGGATCCTTCTGCTCGACCGGTGCCACCGCTTCGGTCTTCGGCAGGTTGATCGGGATCGCGTTGGTCAGCAGCGGCGCGGTGACGATAAACACCACCAGCAGCACCAGCATCACGTCTACCAGCGGCGTCACGTTGATTTCGCTGAGCACCTCATCCGTGTCTTGCGTGGAAAAGGCCATATCAGGACGCCTCCTTGACTTTTGCCGCGTTGCCCGACGTTGCAACCTTGTGTGCGGTCGGGTGGATCAGCACGCGGAACGCACTCTTCTGCGCCAGGCTGTAGAAGTCGTGGGCGAAGTCATCGAGATCCGCTGCGGTCAGTTTCAGCCTTCGCAAAAAATAGTTGTAAACCAGCACCGCCGGCACCGCGACGGCGATACCCACGCCGGTCGCAACAAGCGCCGCACCGATCGGCCCGGCCACCGTTTCCAGGCTCGCCGAACCGGCGGCGCTGATGCCTTTCAAGGCCTCCATGATTCCCCACACCGTGCCAAACAGACCAATGAACGGCGAGGTGCTGCCGATACTCGCGACAACCGCCAGACCGGTTTCCAGCGAGCGCCGTTCACGGACGATCTGCTGGCGCAGGGCGCGCTCCAGGCGATCCTGATGATTGATCGCCTGGCTCAGATCATTCGCCTGCGGCGCCTCGCCCACCTGGATCGCTGCATAGCCCGCCTGCGCAACTCGCGCTGCGGCGCCGGGCTGGGTTTCGCTCAGCTCGGCGGCGGCATCCAGACTCGACGCCGCCCAGAAACGTTTATGAAAGCGCCGATCCTGCGCTTTCAGACGACCGAACTGCACAGCCTTGAGCAACGCCAGGCCCCAAGTGGCGACGGAAAAAACCACCAGCAGCCAGATCACCGCGCTTTCGATGGATTCCAGTGGAGATGCCAGTAACGTCATGATGTGTTCCCTCGTGTAAACATTTCGCGCGAATTTGGTTTCGGTTTAATGAATCTTGAAATCGATGGGCACGCTGACCCAGCCATCCTGGGCGACGTCACCCTGCTTGGCCGGTACGAAACTCCAGCGCTTCACAGCGTTGAGCGCGGCGTCGTCGAACTGCTGGCGGCCGCTGCTTTTGGCAATCTGGATCTCGCCCGGTTTGCCGCTGGCCAACACATGCACGCGTAACAACACCGTGCCTTCCCAACCGCGACGCTGGGCCAGCGACGGATATTCCGGCGCCGGGTTTTTCAGATACGCAGCGTTGGCTGACGCCGGGGTAACGGGCGCCGGTGCCGGTGGCGCAGCCGGCGCTGGTGCGGCGACGGGCGCTATCGGTTTCGCTGGCGCTGACGGTTGCTCTACTGCCTTTGGCACCGGTTTGGGCGGCGGTTTCACCATCGGTTTGGGTTTGGGAATCGGCTTGGGCGGCGGCGGTTTCACCGCCAACTCGTCCTCCACTGGCGGTGGCGGCTCGACCACGGGCGCCGGTGGTGGCGGCGCAACAACCGGCGGCGCGGGCGGAGCCGGGCGTGAAAACTCGATGGTCATCGGCGGAATTTCCGGCGGTACCACCGGCAGCACCGGCGTCGGTTTCTGGCTGACCCAATAAATCACTGCACCGTGCACGATCAACGCGAGCACACCGAGCAGAAGGGTTTCGCGCCGACTCAAAATGCCCTTGGGCGCACGCTGCAAACGCAACTGTCCCAACGGCACACGGTGCGGCCGGCCAAGATCGACCAGTTCGCCACTCGGCGTGTGCCGCCACAACAATTCCCCTGCGCTGGCGGCGGTCTGGACATTGCCCATTGATTCACTCCCTGCGGTCTTTTTGCGTTCTCTACAAAAACTGCCGATCAACCGTTTGTTGAATCCCCCACGGTGGATCGATGGGTGAATCATTGGGCTTGCCGCTTATCTCCGAAAGTAATCTTTAACGTTAGACATAGGCTTTTATGGAATATCTAAATTGACCACTTCCGCCAAAGCCACGTGCCACGCGGGCTGCAGCGACAGGTGAGAATGTGCATGCTTTTCAGGCATCGAAAGTATTCATGCAACGCATCAAATTCGCCTGCCCCGGTTTTGCAGGACGACTAATACCAAGTAGATAGTTGATAATGATTTTTTCTGAATAACAAAAAAACCGGAGCACTTTCGTGCGCCGACCTTTTAATTTTTTAAGCAAGACTACTGTTTTACGAATTCCCCGCCCAAGGTCACCACATCACCATCGAAGTTTGTACGGGAGCCGGCAGCGCGCAATTTTGCGTAGTTATGATCCGGCGAAAACAGTGTCCATGTCTGATAACCGCTATTACCATTCTGAGCAAGTACTGCAATGGTGGTCGGGTTACCGGTACTGTTTTGGAAATGGTAGTTTCCATAACGGATGTCGTAATTCACGCCACCCTGACTCAACGTTCCGCTGAACGAGCCGTTGGAATCATTACCATCGGTAATCACCAGCTTGGCGCCAGAGTTGGAATTTACATAAGTGCCATTAATGCTCGACATAACGAGATTTCCTTTATCGTTGGATAAGTGTCTTCCGATGAGAGCAAGTTTCCTCCTGGAAACTCACGACAGTCAGAATGGTCGGACATTCACTTATTGTCCACGTGACTTACTAACGAATTAGCAATAAGCGCTATTCATCCGCCTCATAACTTATCGCCGTTCGTTCGCGCATTAATTCCAATTCAACTAACGGCTGGCATTGGTTTGCTGCACGCCGACAACGGGTGCAATATCCGCTGTCTCGGAGCGTGGCGTGCCCGTTGGCACCCAGTCATAACTCACAGGGAGCGCCCGATACACCCAGTTGCTGATCGCATCGCTGCCCGGTGCCTTGCCGAGATACGGGCTGATGTATTCCCAGACGTTTTCACCGTTGGCCGTCAGCTGGAAAAACCGTCCGTTCATGCCCTCGTCGATCAGCGTGTTGCCATTGGGCAAGCGCCGCGCACTGCCGATGAAAGAACTGTAGAACGCCCACCCAGGCTGCTTGGAATTTGCCGCACTGTACTGCCAGACGATCTGGTTTTTCTGCGGATCGATTTCCAATACCCGCGAACCGGAAATCAGCCCGAGGGTGACGTTCGGATAACCCGCCGCCCCCTGGTTGTCGAACACCAGCAAATTGCCCGCGCCAGGCAATCCAGCCGGAATGATGTGCGCATCATGCTGACCGACAAACTGATCCACCGGGCGCGGCAGTTTCTGCGCGGTTTTCGGGTTGATCAGCGGCAGGTTCGGGCCGAGGCGCCAGACCACTTTGCCGCTGCTCTTGTCGATGATCGCGATGAAGTTGGCGTTGCGTGAATCGATCAGCAGGTTGTCCGGATTGAAGCGCTTGTCACCGGCATCGAACCACTTGTTCGGCCCTACCAGGCTGAGGTTGTTGATATGCAGGTAGTCCGGATTTCCACTGGCACGCACCAGTTTCAACTGCTCGGCAGTGAAGCCGAATTCATTGAGATGTTCGGAGGCCAGCCACTGCCATTTCACCGCACCGTCGGGACTGACTTCATAGATCGCATCGTCGATCACCTCGGGCACTTTGAAGCCTTTGACCTTGTGCACCTTGTTCGCAAGCACCACGGTGTTGCCGTTGCTCAAACGGCGCTGATCATGGTGCTGTTGCGCCGCGCCACCAGGTGCCTTGTCGCCCCATTGCCAGACGACTTTGCCGCTCCAGTCCAGCTCGCCGACGCTCTGATTGCCCAGACCGTTGCCGGCCGAACCGAGCTTGCCGGGATCCTTTTCACTCAGTTGCAGCAGCACATGCCCACGCTCGCCGCCGACCAGTTTCGGATCGATAATCGCCGACGGGAAGCCCGCCTGCGGCCAGGTTCTCACCTCGTTGCCGTTCATGTCGATCAGGTGCGTCTGTTTGTCGGCGCCGCTGAAAATCACGTACTGGTTGAACGCCTTGTTCGGGTCGTAACGAGTGACGCCCGTCGGGTAAACACTCGGTGCGGCGAGGGCGCCGGCACTGAGCACTGCGCCGGACAGCAACACCGGCAAAGCCGTTTTGATACGCAACATGATGCAGCTCCTTGAATGACGAATCAGAAGTCGTAGCGACCGGTGACGCCCAACGTGCGCGGTGTGCCGAGCAGGCCTTCATAGCCGCCGTTGCCGCCGGTCCACAGGGTTGTGTAGTAGGTTTTGTCGAAAGCGTTTTTCAGCCACAGCGACACGTCCCACTGGCCCTGATTGAAGTCGCCACGCAGGCCGGTGGAAAAGTTGACCACCGCATAACTCGGGATCTGGCCGTAGTCGGAATCCTCGACCGTACCGACGGCTTTCGAACGGAATGCGTAGCTCGCGGTGACGTAAGGTTCGAAGCCGTTATCCAGATTCCATTTGTATTCACCGTTGGCGTTGCCGATCCATTTCGAGGCGCCGACCACTTGATGCCCGCTGAGATCGCAAGACGCTGGAGCGCCCGGCGCCTGACTGACTTCCGGCGGGCACGGGGCATCTTTGTAAGAGAGATAGCTGACGTCGTTGTAGGAGCCGTTGATGTTCAGGGTCAGACCGCGCAACGGGATCACCGTACTTTCGAACTCGACGCCGCGCGAGCGCACGGAACCGGCGTTGGTCAGGTACTGCACGCGATTTTCCGCGTCGTAGGCGTTGGTCTGGTAAGCGTTGACCTGCGTCCAGAACACGTTGGCATTGAGTTGCAGACGGTGATCCCACAGCGTGCTCTTGAAGCCGAGTTCGGCGTTGTTCGCGCGTTCGGTGCCGATCAGCAGCGAATCGGCGCCGACCACCGGAGCGGAACCGACGGCGAGATTAACCCCGCCGGATTTCTCGCCGTGGGACACCGTGGCATAACCCAATACATCATCGGTGATGCGATAGCTGAGGTTGAGCAGCCCGGAAGGACTGGAGCTGTACTGATTCAAATCGCCAGAGTCGTAAGCGCCGGTACGACCACGTCGTGCGGTGGCCGCCGCTCCCGTGATCGCCGCGCCGCCGACCGGGGCATCGCGCGTGACCCAAGCGGATTTTTCTTCATAAGTGCCACGCACCCCGGCGGTGAAATCCAGGCGCTCGGTGAGGTGCCATGTGCCTTGGGCGAACAGCGCAAAACTGTCGGTCTTGATATGGCCGTTGCCAACACTGGTGACGTTGGCCAGCGCACCGGGCGCCGTACCATTCCAGATATCAGCTTGCGGGCCGTAATAGGCGAAGGATTTGTTGTCCAGATCCGAGCCGAAATAGTAGGCGCCGACCACATAATCGAAGAACTCACCCTTGGGCGACGCCAGGCGCAATTCCTGCGAATACTGTTTGTCTTCCACCGACACGCCGGCGTTGTAACTGGCCGGCACGTTGAGGCCATCGTCGTTGCGCGGGGTGAAATTCCAGAAACGATAAGAGCTGACCGACGTCAGGGTGAAGTCGCTCGGCAACGTCCAGTTGGCTTCCACCGACGTGCCGCCCTGATGCACGGTGACGTGCTGGTCGTTATCGAGATTGACCTTGCGATGCCGGCCGTTGACCAGCGTCGCCCCGGCCGCACTGGCCCGCGCTTCATACAGGTTGACGCCGTTGATGGTCGGCCCGGTGTTGTACAACACCCGGGTGCCGGCGCTGGAATCTTCTTCGTTGTAATCGCCGATCCAGCGCAGATTGAAATCTTCATTGGGCTTGAACAACAGCTGCGCGCGGAAGCCCTCGCGCGAACCACCGTTGAGGTCGTGGCCGTCGTATTCGTTCTTGATGTCACCGTCGCTGCGCGTGCGATACGCCGAGAAGCGCCCGGCCAGTTGATCGTTGAGCGGCCCGGAAATCGTGCCCTTGGTCTGGAAGTAACCGTCCTCGCCGACCGAGGTTTCGATACTGCGTTCCGGTGTGAAACTGGGGGCGCGGGTGCTGATGTTGATGACCCCGGCGGTGGTGTTCTTGCCGAACAGCGTGCCTTGCGGACCGCGCAAGACCTCGAGCTGTTCGATGTCCATCAGGTCGAACACCGCCATCCCCGGACGGCCCAGATAAACGTTGTCGATGTACAGGCCAACGCTGCCTTCCAGGCCATCACTGGCCGGGTTGTTACCCAGGCCACGGATCGACACGCTGGACTGGCGCGCATGCATGTAAGCGACGTTGACGCTGGGCACCAGTTGCTGCAAGTCCTGAATCCGGTAAACCCGTTGCGTCTCCAGATTCTGCCCACTGACCACGCTCATTGGCGTCGGCACGTCTTGCGAACTTTCTTCGCGGCGGCGGGTGGTGACGGTCACGGTTTCCAGCTGCGAACCGTTGGCCGCCGCTGTGCCTGCGGGGACGGGCGGAGGGGTTTCGGCTTCGGCGGCATAGCCGTGAGTCCAGCTGGCGCTGCCTGCCAGCAACAGCGCCAAAGCCAGGCGTTTGAGCCGTCGGGGTGATGGGGGTAACGCGAGATTCAACGGACTCATGGCGCGGCTCCTGGTCAAAAAACACACAGACATCTTCAGTGCTGCATATTCTTTTAAGTTATTTATTTATGGATTTCGAAATATTTACTGCATAAGAGATTGCCTTTATAAGGAGTCGACCTAATGCATATCCAATGCATTTCCCGGATATTTTTTATGTGAAAAATGCATATCGAGTTGCGCCAATTGCGTCACTTCATCGCTCTGGTTGAGCAACGCAGCTTCGTCGCTGGCGCGCAGGCGGTGAACCTGTCGCAGTCGGCATTCAGCCGCAGCATCCAAGCACTGGAACACAGCGTCGGCTGCCAGTTGGTCGACCGTGGGCGCAAGGAATTGCCGCCTACCAAACAGGGCCATGTGCTGCTCGAACATGCGCGGCGACTGGTCAGCGGTGCGCAGCAGATGGCCAATGAGATCAGCCAGTTCAATGGCCTCGAGGCCGGGGAATTGCGCTTTGGCTGCGGGCCGGCGCCAGCCGCTGGATTGATCCCACGCGCGATCGGCGCGCTCATCGGCCGCTACCCGAAAGCGCGAGTGCAATTTCAAGTCGATGACTGGCAGAGCCTGAGCAAACGCCTGCTCAGCGAAGAGTTCGAATTCTTCGTCGCCGATACCCGGCAATTCGAGGCCGATCCGGATTACCAGACCTACCGCTTGCGGGCACGCAAATGGCATTTCTGCTGCCGCGCCGGGCATCCACTGACGGCGTTTGAACGCATCACTGCCGAGCAATTGCTGAGTTATCCACTGGCGGTCAGCATCCGCCCGCCGAACCTGCGCAAGGTCATCGTCGACCTCAGCGGTCGTCCGGATTTCGCCCCGAATGTGGAATGCGAAAACGGCTCGAGTCTATTGAGTGTGGTGTTGCGCTCGGAGGCGATCGGAATTGTCGGCGCGTATTCCGATGCGCTGCATCTGGCCAAGGGTGAGCTGGTCTGTTTGAAGATCGAAGGCCTGGCCGATGATCTGGAGGAGCTGTACACCCGCTATGGCATCGTCAGCCGCGCCGGGTATCGGTTGTCACCGTTGGCCGAAGCGATGATTGAGCAGATCAAAGTGGTTGATGCGGAGGATCAGGAAGTGTGTTCGCTGGAGAATTTTGCTGTCTGAGCTGGCCCCTTCGCGAGCAGGCTCGCTCCCACAGGAATACGCATTTCAAATGTGGGAGCGAGCCTGCTCGCGAAGAGGCTGATGCAATCGCTGCATAAAAACCATTCCCCAAATGCACTTGCCGAAAACCCCCACCGACAGCAAAAACCCTCACCTGTCCCACTGACCGGTGAACTCCATGCCCACTCCTCCCAACCCCGTGCGCAACGTGCTGTACATCATGTGCGATCAACTGCGCCGCGATTACCTGTCCTGCTACGGCCACCCGCATCTGCACACACCGAACATCGATCGCCTCGCCGCCGAAGGCGTTCGTTTCAGCCGTGCCTACACCCAAGGCACGATCTGCGGCCCGTCGCGGATGTCGGCCTACACCGGGCGCTATGTCAGCAGCCATCAAGTGGCCTGGAACGCGGTGCCGTTGCCGCTGGATGAATTGACGATCGGCGATTACCTGCGACCTCACGGCATCCGCACCGCGCTGGTCGGCAAGACCCATGCGACGGCCAATGTCGACGCCTTGCAGCGCCTGGCGATCAACCCGGACAGCGCGCAAGCCGAGTTGCTCAATGAGGTCGGCTTCGAACCGTACCTGCGCCACGACGGTATCTACCCCGACGATCCGTCATTCGACGACAAGCGCGAATCCGCGCCCTATACCCAATACCTGCGCGCGCAGGGCTTCGATGGCAAGAATCCCTGGCACAACTGGGCGAATGCCGCCGAAGGCGAGAACGGTGAAATCCTCAGCGGCTGGAAAATGCGTCATGCGAATTTGCCAGCACGAATTCCCGAGCAGCACTCAGAGACTGTCTACACTACAAATCGCGCCATCGACTTCATCACCGAGCAAGGCGAGAAATCCTGGTGTTTACACCTCTCGTACATCAAACCGCATTGGCCCTACATCGTACCGGAACCGTACCACGCCTTGTACAGTACGAAATCGATTCTCGAAGCGGTCCGCGCGACGCCCTCCGCAGCCAGCAAACACCCCGTATACACTGCCTTTCGCCAGCATGAGGAAAGCCTCAACTTCTCCCGCGATTCAGTACGATTGAATGTAATCCCGACCTACATGGGCCTGATCAAGCAAGTGGATGATCAGTTGGGGCGGCTGTTCGATTTTCTGCAGAGCAACGGGCGTTGGGATGACACGTTGATCGTGTTCACCAGCGATCACGGCGATTTCCTTGGCGATCATTGGCTCGGTGAGAAGGAGTTTTTGCTCGAGCAGGCGGTGGGCGTGCCGTTGATCGTGCGCGACCCTCGGGCGGCGGCGGATGTCACTCGCGGCACTGTCGATGAGCGGCTGGCGGAAACCATCGATGCGCTGCCGACGTTTCTTCAAGCGTTGGGATTAGCGGGCGCGGAACACCGGCTGGAAGGGCGTTCCTTGATCCCGCTGCTGCACGGGGAAAATCCCGATTGGCGCCGCTATGCGATCAGCGAATACGACTACGCCTTCCAGGCCCCGGCGCGGGAACGCCTCGGCCAGCCGATCGACCGGTGCCGCATGACCATGGTGCGCAGCGAGCGCTGGAAATACCTGGCGTACGACGGGTTTAGACCGCAGTTGTTTGATCTGTTGAATGATCCGCAGGAGCTGAATGATCTGGGTGAGGACCCGGCGTACGCGGCGGTGCGCGAGGAGCATGCGGGGTATCTGTTTGAATGGGTACGCGCACTGAAGCGGCGGACGACGATCAGCCATCCGGAGATCGATTTGCGCGGGCAGTGGTTTCGTTATGGCGAACCGGACACCGACAAGGTTGTTCAGATCGGAATGTGGTGAAAGCCCTTCGCGAGCAGGCTCGCTCCCACAGGGATTGGCGTCGATCACGTCCTAGTGTTCGGCACTAAACCATTGTGGGAGCGAGCCTGCTCGCGAAGAGGCCAATCAGACGCCGACGATATCCGCGCCCTTAATGGTCAGACTCCGCTGCCCACTCACCCCCACTGGCACCTCGCCCTTGAGCGTCACCCGGCGCACCACGCGATCCTGGGTGCCGTAATCATCAATCGCGTAATGCTGCGTCGAGCGGTTGTCCCAGATCGCCACATCTGCAGCCTGCCAGCGCCAGCGCACGGTGTTTTCCTGGCGGATCACATGGCTCTGCAGCAAGCCGAACAGGTGTGCCGAATCGGCCTGTGAATAACCTTTGATGCGTTTGACGAAATGCCCCAGCAGCAAGCTCTTCTCGCCGCTGATCGGGTGCACGCGCACCACCGGGTGCTCGGTTTCGTAGACGGTCGAGGTGAAGACTTTGCGATAGCGCTCCAGCTTCTCTGCCGAGACATCCGGCTTCGCACCGGCGTAATCGTACTCGTTGCTGTGCACAGCGGTCAGTTTATCGGCCAGCTCACGCAGCTCGCTCGGCAAGCCGCGGTAAGCGGTCGCGGTGTTGGCCCACAGCGTATCGCCGCCGAAGGCCGGGGCGACCACCGAGCGCAGGATCGAGGCTTTCGGGTAAGCGTCGACGAAAGTCACGTCGGTGTGCCAGGAGTTGGCGCGCTGACCTTCGGCGCCGTCCAGCTCGAGCAGGTAACGGGTGCCTTCGCGCGATGGCACGGTCGGGTGCGCCACCGGTTCGCCAAGCAGATGGGCGAAGGCTTCCTGACGCTGATCGTCGAGTTGCGTCTGCTCGCGGAAGAACAGCACTTTGTATTCGACCAAGGCTTGCTGGATGGCTTCGACAGTGGCGGCGTCCAGCTCACCGGACAGATGCACGCCACGAATTTCGGCACCGATACGACCGGCTACCGGGTGAATTTCCAGCGCGTGAGAAACGGGTTTTACGGCGAGTGCGGCATTGCTCATGGGAAGACCCTCATCGACGGTTTGCGGTTTTGGCGGCAGCGAAACAACGCTCTATCTATATTCCAATTACATCTAATAGATATTCATATGCTTCGTTGACGGAATAAGAGCTTGCATTTAAAACCTCAAGCAACCCTCGTCGCAAATGCCTTCGAGCTATTTTTAGGATGCCGGAAAAGCATATGGATCTTCGCCAGTTGCGCTACTTCATCGCCCTCAACGAACACCGCAGTTTTGTCCGTGCGGCAGACGCCATGGGCATCACTCAACCGGCGTTCAGCCGCAGCATTCAGGGATTGGAGCAGGAGTTCGGTTGCGTGCTGGTCGATCGCGGCAACAAGGATCTGCGTCCGACGCCCGAGGGCCAGGTGGTGCTGCAACATGCCTTGAGCCTGGTGCAGGGCGCAGCGTTGCTCAGCGCTGAAGTGACGCAAATGACCAAGCTCGACGCCGGCGAAGTGCATTTTGGTTGCGGGCCGGCGCCAGCGGTGAAACTGGTGCCCGATGCGGTGGCGCAGTTCATCAATGCGCATCCGAAAGTGCGCACCTGTTTTCAGGTGGATAACTGGGAAAAACTCAGCCGCGCGCTGATCCGCGAAGAGATCGAATTCTTCATCGCCGATATCCGCCATTTCGAGTCCGACCCTAATTTCCAGACGCAACCGCTGACGCCCAAGCGCGGGGTGTTTTTCTGCCGGCCGGGGCATCCGTTGCTGGCCAAGGAAAGCCTGTCGACCAACGACATGTTCGACTTTCCCCTGGCCGCCACCCTGATCCCGCCAGGCATTCGCAAGCTGCTGGCGAACCTCAGCGGGCGCATCGATTTCTCACCGACCATCGAGACCGAGCACTTTCCGGCGCTGGTCAAAGTGGTACTGCAATCCAACGCGATCGGCGTCGGCACGGAGGAGGCGTTTATTGAGGATGTCGCCAAGGGTTCGCTGGTGCTGCTGCATTGGCGCAACCTGCCGCAGAACCTCGAAAGCATGAACGCCCGCTGCGGCATCGTCAGCCGCACCGGATTTCGGTTGTCGCCGGCGGCGAGGGCAATGATCGAGACGTTGGTCGCTGTGGATCGGCAGGACGTCAGCGTAGCTGTCTGAAACCCATAAAGATCGCAGCCTTCGGCAGCTCCTACAGGGGAATGCGTTTTCCTGTAGGAGCTGCCGAAGGCTGCGATCTTTTGCTTCTAGAGCCTGGCGGCTGAGAGCTCAGGCGCCACCCAATCGCTGACCTTGAACGGCTTGCGAATCAGCTTCTGCTGCGCCGCCAGGTCAACCTTGCCCTGCAGGCCGCTCAAGAACACCGGATCCAGTGTCGACGGGAAAATCTCGCTGAGATTCTGATCCTTCAGATCCTGAGCCAGAATCACCGGCGGATAACTGGCCAGCCCTGATACCAGCTGCACATAGGCGTCCTTGTTGCTGTCCTGCGTCAGCCACTCGACCGCTTGCTGCTGCGCCTTGAGCAGTTTCGCAATGACCTCTGGATGGGCGTCGACAAACTTGCCATTACCCAGCAACACCGCCTGCACGCTGCCAGCGCCGCCAAGATCCTTGGTGTTGAGCGGCAATTCCGCCAGGCCTTTGGCTTGCAACGCACTCAGCGCGGAGCTGCCCCACGAGGCATCGATCTGCTTGGCCGCGAGCGCCGAGACCGCCGCGTTGAAATCCAGATTGATCACCTTCAGATCCTTCTCGCTCAGGCCCTGACTGGCCAGCGCCGCATCGAACGACAGCTGCGTCGCCGTCCCGCGAAAGATCGCCACGCGTTTGCCTTTGAGATCCTGCAGGGTCTTGATTCCCGAGCCGGGCACCACGCCGAGGTATTGCTTGACCCCACGTGCCGTGGCGCTGAGCAGGCGCGTGTCCAGGCCATTGGATTTTCCGATGATCGCGGCCAGATCGCCAAGATAGGCCAGATCGACCTGGCCATTGGCAAACGCCTCATTGATCACCGGCCCGGCGCCCTTGAAAAAACTCCACTGGATCTTGATGCCCTGCTCGGCGAAGGCCTTTTCGAAGATCTGCTGATCGCGCAGCACATCGACGATGCCGCCGCCGCTGTGTTGAGTGCCGGCGCTGAGGTCGGGCACGGCGATGCGGATTTCCTTGAGTTCTCCGGCTTGGGCGCCAAGCGCAAGAAAGCCTGCAAGCGCCGGGGCGGCCAGCAGGCTGATGATTCGTTTGAAGGGAAGGTTCATGGGTGCGGCTCCTTGATCGCTGAGGAGCTGAAAGTAGGCTGGATGCATACCTCCACTTAAATACTATAAATGCACATTTTTATATCCATATGACCTAAGCGAGGGCGTGTGCGGTTTGCAGCGCGATATGCATTAACAGCATCGAAAATATTCTTCGAATGCATTGGATGCGCGTAAGCAGGCAAGCCTTAAATGGATTCGCTTATCTCCCGATAGCATCTAACGCAACGCTGTTAGATCAGTTTCATATATGACGAAACCCAAAGTGGGAGCGAGCCTGCTCGCGAAGAGGCCAATGCCAGCCGCCATCAATGCTGCCTTAAACAGCCATTTCGCGAGCAGGCTCGCTCCCACATGAAAAGCGGTTCGCCATGCAACCCGACAACGGAGGTCACCCATGGCCCGTCAATCTCTGCTCAGCCTGCCGCTGGCCGCGCCGCCGCTGAAAAGCCGTCGCACCTGGCCGAGCCTGAATCAACGCCTGTTGCCCTGGCTGTTGCCCGTCAGCCTGTTCGTCCTGTGGTGGCTGGCCGCCCGCAATCAGTGGATGAGCGAGCAGATCCTGCCGGCGCCATCGCTGGTGTGGAGCAGCGCTGTGGAACTGGCCCAAGGCGAGTTGTGGAGTCATTTGTGGATCAGCCTGCAACGGTTGTTCTGGGGTTTGTTGGCAGGCGTTTCGGCCGGCGCGGTGCTTGGCGCCGCACTGGGTTTCAGTCGACGTCTGGAGCGCCTGGTTTTTCCGACATTCGCTGGATTGGCGCAGGTGCCGACGCTGGCGTGGATTCCGCTGTTCATGGTGTTTTTTGGCATCGGCGAACTGCTGAAACTGGTGGTGCTGATCAAGGCCATTGTGGTGCCGGTGACCTTGCACACACTGGTTGGCGTACGCGATGCACAACCGAAACTGCGCGAAGCCGCCGCCGTGTTGCGCCTGCCGGCGCATCTGCTGATTCGTCGTCTGGTGCTTCCCGCTGCGCTGCCCGCGTTCATGGCTGGCGTGCGCCTGGCACTCGCCGCCGGCTGGACCTCGTTGCTGGCGGTCGAGCTGCTGGCCTCCAGCGAAGGCATCGGCTATCTGATGGTCTGGGCGCGGCAGTTGTTCATGCTCGACATCGTGTTCGTGTGCATCGTGGTCATCGGTCTGATCGGCGTGGCCATGGATCGCGGCATCGGTCTGCTCGACCGCAGACTGGTGCACTGGCCGCACCCGGCCACCGCGCACATCACACGCGGCCCGCGCTATCAGGGCTGGCAGCGCCTGCAGCCGTGGCTGTTGCCGCTGGGCTTGTTGGCGCTTTGGCAACTGGCCAACGAGCAACAGTGGGTCGATGCAAATATTCTGGTCAGCCCTTTGGCGGTGCTGAGCACGGCATGGAATGGACTGCTCGACGGCACGCTGGTCAACGGCATGGCGCTGAGCCTGAGCCGCACCCTCGGCGGCTTGCTGATCGGTGGCGGCCTCGGCTTCGCCCTGGGCTTGCTCCTCGGCCTGTCGCGTTTCAGCGAACGCCTGCTTGGCCCGACACTCGCCGCACTGCGGCAGATTGCGATTTTCGCCTGGGTGCCGCTGCTCACCGCGTGGTTCGGTCTCGGCGAACTGGCCAAGTGGGTGTTCGTCGCTCTCGCCGCCTTCTTCCCGCTGTTCGTCGCCACCCAGCGCAGCGTCGCCAACCTCTCGCCGCAACTCAACGAAGCCGCGCAAGTGCTGCGCCTGAGCCTCGGCCAGCGCCTGCGTCGACTGGTCCTGCCCGGTGCTGCGCCGGGGATCTTCGCAGGGCTCAGATTGAGCCTGATCTACGCCTGGCTCGGCACCATCGGCGCTGAATACTTCATGCCGTCCAATGGCGGCATCGGCAGCCAGATGATCGGCGCGCAGCAGCTGCTGCGCATGGATCTGATCATGGCCGGCATGCTGCTGGTCGGCCTCACCGGCGCCCTGCTCAACCTGATCGGCCAACGCCTGGAAATTCGCGCGACCCGCTGGAGACACGCATGAACGCACCGATTGTCAGCTTCAACCACGTAGGCAAATCCTTCGCCGTCAACGGTTTCGAACTGGAGGCGATTCGCGAATTCAACCTGGACATTGCCGAGGGCGAATTCGTCGCCATCGTCGGCTCCAGCGGCTGCGGCAAATCCACTTTGCTGCGTTTGCTGGTCGGCCTCGACACCGAGTTTCGCGGACAGATCAGTGTCGATGGCAAAGCCGTCAGCGGCATCGGCGGCGAGCGCGGCATCGTTTTTCAGGAACATCGCCTGTTTCCGTGGCTAACGGTCGCCGACAACATCGGCCTCGGTCTGGTCAATGAACCGCTGAGCGGGGCGCAGAAACAACAACGTATCAAGGATTTCATCGAGCTGGTCGGCCTCAGCGATTTCACCGCGGCCTATCCGCATCAACTCTCCGGCGGCATGGCGCAACGCGTGGCGATCGCGCGCGGCCTCGTCGCCAGCCCACGCATCCTGCTACTCGATGAACCCTTCGGCGCCCTTGACGCACTGACCCGCCAGCAAATGCAGGACGAGCTGCTGGCGATCCGCGAGCGGGCACAGATCACCACGATTCTGGTGACCCACGATGTCGAGGAAGCGATTTTTCTGGCCGACCGCGTGGTGGTGATGGAGCCGCGTCCGGGGCGGATCAAGCAAGTGGTCGACATCGCCCTGCCGCACCCACGCCAGCGCAGCAGTTACGACTTTCATCAGCTGCGCGAAGAACTGCTGCACGAGCTGACCAGTGATGACCATTACCAACCGAGCGCAGCGGTGCAGATCCGCGATCTGCCGCTGACGTTCATTGCCTGCTGAACAGGAGTTTCGCGATGCCGCAACGTCCCAACTTTCTAGTGATTCTGGCCGACGATCTGGGCTTTTCCGACATCGGTGCGTTCGGCGGCGAAATCGCTACGCCGAACCTCGATGCGCTGGCCCACAACGGTCTGCGTCTGACCGATTTTCACACCGCACCAACCTGCTCGCCGACGCGTTCGATGCTACTGACCGGCACCGATCACCACATCGCCGGCATCGGCACCATGGCCGAAGCGTTGACCCCGGAACTGATCGGCAAACCTGGTTACGAAGGCTACCTGAATGACCGCGTCGTCGCCCTGCCCGAGCTGCTGCGCGAGGCCGGCTATCAAACCTTGATGAGCGGCAAATGGCACTTGGGGCTGAAGGCTGAACTGGCGCCCCATGCGCGTGGTTTCGAGCGTTCGTTTTCACTGTTGCCGGGCGCTGCCAACCACTATGGGTTCGAGCCGACCTACGATGAGCAAACGCCGGGCCTGCTGAAATCCACCCCGGCGCTGTACATCGAGGACGATCAGTTTGTTGACGAGTTGCCGAAGGATTTCTATTCCTCCGATGCCTTCGGCGACAAGCTGCTGCAGTACCTCAAGGAGCGCGATCAGACCCGGCCGTTCTTCGCTTACCTGCCCTTCTCCGCGCCGCACTGGCCGCTGCAGGCACCGGCCGAGATCGTCGAGAAATACCGTGGCCGCTACGACGCTGGCCCGCAAGTGCTGCGCCTCGAACGCCTGGAAAAACTCAAGGCACTGGGTCTGATCGAGGCAGACGTCGAACCGCACCCGCTGATTCAGCTCAGCGCGCAGTGGGACGCGTTGAGCGATGAACAAAAGCAGATTTCCGCACGAGCCATGGAGGTCTACGCGGCGATGGTCGAGCGCATGGACTGGAACATCGGCCGGGTCGTCGATTACCTGCGCCAGCAGGGACAGCTCGACAACACCTTCATCCTGTTCATGTCCGACAACGGTGCCGAAGGCGCGCTGCTGGAAGCGTTCCCCAAGTTCGGCCCGGAGCTGATGACCTACCTCAACCAGCATTACGACAACAGCCTCGACAACATCGGCCGGGCCAATTCCTACGTCTGGTACGGGCCGAACTGGGCGCAAGTGGCAACCGCGCCGTCACGCTTGTTCAAGGCTTTCACCACCGAGGGCGGGATCCGCGTGCCGGCGCTGCTGCACTATCCACAATTGCCGCTGAAAGGGCAGATCAGCCATGGTTTCGGCACGGTGATGGACATCACCCCGACCATTCTCGATCTGGCTGGCGTGCGGCATCCGGGCAAACAGTGGAAAGGCAAAGCCGTGGCGCCACTGCGCGGCAAGTCGTGGCTGGGCTTCCTGTCCGGCGAGACCGCGCAGGTGCATGACGAGCATACGGTCACCGGTTGGGAATTGTTCGGACGCCGGGCGATTCGCCAAGGGTCGTGGAAGGCGGTGTGGATTCCCGGACCGGTCGGGCCAGCGACCTGGCAGCTTTATGATCTGGCGAGCGATCCAGGGGAGATTCATGATCTGGCGTTGAGTCAGCCGCAGAAACTCACTGACTTGATCGGGCATTGGCAGCGGTATGTGGAAGAGACCGGAGTGATCCTCAGTGCTTCGCCGTTTCAGCCGGATTGCTAGGGTCTGACAGATCGTATTCGCGAGCAGGCTCGCTCCCACAGGAAACCGGATTCCAACTGTGGGAGCGAGCCTGCTCGCGAAGGGGCCTTTGAGCACAACCCATCAAGCCCGGGCTGAACTCACCTCTTCATTGACCATCTCAGCCGGACGCACAAACCGGTTCGCCCGGCCAAACGTGCCGAAATCATTAAAGCGCACACCCATCTCGCGCATCACCTTGTGCGCCACCGGCACGGTCATCTGGCGAATGTAAAACGGCTCCTTGACCACGAAGTGATGAATCCCGTGACTGCTGCCGAAGTTGAAGCAGAACGCTTGCAACGGCCACAGCCACCAAGGGTTCAGCACCTGGCATTGCTGCAGCACATTGCCCGGTTCGACGTCGCCGTAGTAATGCATGTTCGAGCTGATGAAGTGCAGGCAAAAAGTGCGCAACACATTCGGGCCGATGATCACCACGGCGGCGATATCGATCACCTGCATCACCGAAAGCGTGGTGGCCGACCACTCGATGGGCGAGCCGAGCAAATGCGCAATGCCATTGGCCGCGTGAAAGCCGAGAAACACATACCACGCGCCCCAATGCAGCAGCGCCAGCGGTGCGTAGACCTTGAGCACGCGTTTGCCGATGCTCCACTTGTGTGCCCAGGTCCTGGCGCGGAGCAGGCGGATAAACGCCGACATCAGGTTGTCGCCAACCATCAGCAGACGGGCAACACCCCACGGCTCGCCGTTGGTGATTGCGCGCTCTTCCATGTCGGCTTCAGTGCCGGAAACCTTGTGATGGTTGAGGTGCAGATGACGACGGATCCACGGGTTGATTGTGCTCGGCCGCGCCAGCCAGACCAGGCCCATCATCAGGTTGTGCGGTACGCGCTGTTTGCGGAAGTACATGCTGTGGATCAGGTCGTGTTCCAGCTCATGGGTCAGCGAGGCGAAAAAAGCATTGAACAGCAGGCACACCCACCAAGCCATATGGCCAGTGATGTACAGCGCCGCCGAGCCGATCATCCCGGCCAGCGCGAACGCCAGAATCCCCGCACCAAGGGCATCCTGATGCTGAAGAATCGGGTAGCGCTCACGCAATTGCGCACCTTTGGCCAACACCACCTGGCGAATATGTGCCGAGCGCTGCGCCGCATTCAGTCGTTCAGGGCTTGCAGAAGTACCGTCCATGCTTCCATCCTCGGGTCTAAGATGAATGCATCGTGCCTTGCCGGGGTTCGATCCGCGCTAGCCAAGAACGCCAACCTGTTGACCGGACGCGCCAATTCGCATGAAGGAACCGACCTCCCTTGCCAGCTGGACCCGCGCCTTGCGCAAACAACTCGACGCGCTCGGGCTGGACAGCCTTGCCTTGTGCCAACAGGCCGGGCTCGACCCAGCGCTGATGGACGACCCCAATGCGCGCTATCCGCTGTCCGGTACCACGCGCCTGTGGGCACTCGCCGTGCAGGCCAGCGGCGACCCGGCGCTGGGCTTGCGCGTGTCGCGTTTCGTCAGCCCGACCACCTTCCACGCGCTCGGTTATGCACTGGTGGCCAGCGGCAGCTTGCGCGAGGTGTTCGAGCGCATCGTGCGCTATCACCCGGTGGTCAGCGATGCGCTGGAACTGGAGCTGAGCCGCAGCGAAGACCGCTATCAATTCCGCCTGAAAATCCCGCCCGGCAACCCGGCACCGGCCGTCGAAGCCATTGACGCCTTCGCGGCGATCTACGTGCGCACCTGCCGCAATCGCCTCGGCCGTGACTACGCACCATTGGCGGTGTACTTGCGCCGCCCCGAACCGAGCGATGCCCAGCAATGGCACAAAGTCTTCCGCGCGCCGGTGCATTTTTGCGCCATCGAAGACCGCCTGGAATTCGCCCTCAGCGACTTCGACAGCCACCTCGACGACGCCAACCCGGAACTGGCCGAACACAACGAAGCCGTACTCAAACGCACCCTCGCCCAGCTCAAACCGCTGACCTGGGAGCGCAAGGTGCGCGATGCCATTGAAGAACAACTGCCCGAAGGCGAACCGAGCGCCGAACGCATCGCCCAGGCCTTGCACCTGAGCCTGCGCAGCCTGCAACGGCATCTGGCGGATGAGGGCTGTCGCTTCGATACTCTGCTCAACGAAAGCCGCGAGAATCTGGCGTTGCTGCACCTGCGTGACCCGCAGTGTTCCTTGAGTGAAGTCAGCTATCTGCTGGGATTCGCCGACACCAGCAGCTTCAGCCGCGCGTTCAAGCGCTGGACCGGGATGACGCCGGGGCAGTTTCGGGATCAGTTGCGCTGATCCGAAATCATCACTGTGTGATCCAGCGCCTTCGCGAGCAGGCTCGCTCCCACAGTTGGAATGCGTTTCCTTGTGGGAGCGAGCCTGCTCGCGAAGAGGCCGTCAGACCACCACAAACCCCAGCTCAAAAACAGTGCCGTCGGCGTCACTCCTCACCCGCACCCGCCCGCCATGCAACTGCATGATCGACTGCACAATCGCCAACCCCAGCCCACCCGAATCCCCCGGTTCCGCCCTTGAGGGGTCGACGCGGTAGAACCGATCGAACAGTTTGCCCAGATGCTCAGGCGCGATGACCGGGCCGTGGTTGTGCACTTGCAGCCAGCACATACCCGGTTCATCGAAGCGTTGCAGGCTGATCAGGGTGCCGGGGTCGGCGTGGCGTACGGCGTTGGCCAGCAGGTTGCCGAGGGCGCGTTGCAGCAGTTGCTGGTCGGCGAGCAATTCGCCGTGCATGCGGTTTTGCAGTTGCAGGTCGCGGTCATCGGCCAGGGCTTCGAAGTAATCGCAGAGTTCGTCGCCGACGTTGCGCAAGTCCAGCGTGTGCAGATTGAGCGCACGTTCGGCCTGTTCGGCGCGGGCGAGGAACATCAGGTTCTCGGCCATGCGCTTGAGCCGTTCGAACTCTTCCATGTTCGAGGCCAGCACTTCCTGATATTCGGCCGTGCTGCGCGGATGGTTCAGCGCCTGGCCGTTGCTGGCGAGCAAGGTGTGCAGCGGCGTGCGGATTTCGTGGGCGAGGTCGGCGGAGAATTGCGACAGGCGCTGCACGCTGTCGTCCAGCCGCGCCAGCATGGAGTTGAGTGCGTGCACCGGCTCGCGCAGTTCGCTCGGCGTGCCCTCGGTGGGCAGGCGTCGATCGAGGCTGCGCAGATCGATACTGCGCACCGCTTCGCTCAACTGATGCAAGGGCTGCAAGCCACGCCGCAGCAACAGCAGGCCCAGAGCAAACGCGAGCACCGCGCCGAGGCCGACGGACAGATACAGACGCAGGCGATAACTGCCGAGCATCTGCTCGCGCTCGCTGAGCACTTTGCCGGCGATCACCGTCAGGGTTTCACCGTTGGGGCCTTGGGCCTGGCCGGACAGCAAGGCCAGCTCGGCGCCGTCACTGGCCTGCCAGGTGAGCACGTCACGGCGCTGCGGCATTTGCTCTCGCGGTAATGCATTGAGCGCCGGCAATTCACGTTGGCGCGGGTTGATCGCGATCACGCTGGAACCGTCGGCCCGGCGCACCAGCAGCAGACTGTCGAGATTGCCGAGCATGTTCTGATACAACCGTGGTCGCGCCTGCAAAGCGTCGAGGCTGTCGCTGTCGGCGAGCAAGGCGCGCACTTGCTCCAGGCGACCGAGCAGGGCCATGTCGTCACGAAAGGCCAATTCCGAGGCCAGCGAGCGGTAGAGAAACACGCCGATTGCGCTCAGCACCAGCGCGCAGACCATGGCGAAGGCCAGCGCCAATCGCCAGGCGATCGACTTACTCCACATCGTCCGGCGCTTCCAGTTGATAACCGACGCCGCGCACGGTGTGGATAAGTTTCGGCATGTACGGATCGTCAACCTTGGCACGCAGGCGACGCACGGCGACCTCGACCATGTTGGTGTCGCTGTCGAAATTCAGGTTCCACACCTGCGAGGCGATCAGCGTGCGCGAGAGCACTTCGCCCTGGCGGCTGGCGAGCAACTGCAACAGGGCGAATTCCTTGTTGGTCAGGGCAATGCGCTGGCCGCCGCGACTGACCCGGCGGCGCAATACGTCGATTTCCAGGTCGGCAATGCTGTACGACTCGGCTTCGCGCATCGGCCCGCGTCGCAGCAGCGTGCGCACGCGCGCGAGCAGTTCGGCGAAGGCGAAGGGTTTGAGCAGGTAGTCATCGGCTCCCAGCTCAAGACCACGGACGCGGTCTTCGATGGCGTCCTTGGCGGTGAGAAACAGCACCGGTGTAGCGCCGCGCTGGCGGATCAGTTGCAACAATTGCCAGCCGTTGAGGCCGGGCAGCATCACGTCGAGGATGATCAGGTCATATTCCTGCTGCTCGATAAAATAGCGGCCGTCGAGGCCATTGAGCGCCACATCCACGGCGAAACCCGACTCGCCCAGGCCCTTGGCGAGGAAATTCGCGGTTTTGGCTTCATCTTCTACGACCAGCAAACGCATGGCACACCTCGATTGATCAGGTACACAGGCTAGGCGTGTTCGCCGCCGTTGCCCATTACAAACTTGTAATCCGCCTGACGGGGTTCTGACGAAGTGCGCCGGTTAAGGTGCAGACCTTCTCAATCGGAGCCTGCACATGACCGTCAAATACCTTGTCGCCAGCCTGATCCTCGGCCTCAGCGGCGCCGCGAGCGCCACGCCAGAACTGCCGCGCCACGCCGATCTCGACCTGAAAACCGCACGCTGGCTGGCGGACAAGGCGATGAGCAGTTGCACCGGCACGGTGTCGGTGCTCGACCGTGGCGGCAACCTGCTGGTGACTCTGCGTGGTGACGGGGTTGGCCCGCACAACACCGCCGCCAGCCAGCGCAAGGCCTACACCGCGCTGTCGACCAAGACGCCGACGCGGCTGTTCGCCGAGCGCGCCCGCAGCAATCCGGAAACCGCCAACCTCAACACCCTCGATGAATTGCTCTTGCTCGGCGGCGGCATTCCGCTGTTCGCTGGCAGCGAACTGGTCGGCGCCATGGGCGTGGCCGGTTCCGGCGGCGGTGAGCAAGACGAAAACTGCGCCCGCGCCGCCGCCGACAAAGCCGGCCTGAGCATCACCAGTTCCCACTAAGGAGATCCACCATGACCACCTTGCGCATGACCCTCGCCGCGCTCGGCCTGAGCGCTGTTTCCAGCCTGGCGCTGGCCGCCGGCAATCCGCTGAGCGTGCACGTGCTCAACCTGGAAAACGGCCTGCCGTCACCGGGCATCAACGTCACTCTGGAAAAACACGTCGGCGAAAACTGGCAGCCACTGGCCCAAGGCACCACCAACGAACAAGGGCGGATTGCCGAACTGTTCCCGGCCAAACAGCCTTTTGAAGCCGGTGAATACCGCGTGGTGTTCAAGACTGGCGAGTACTACCAGAAGATCAAGCACGAGACGTTCTTCCCGGAAATTCCGGTGATCTTCCAGGTCAAGCAGACAGATCAGCACTACCACATCCCGCTGCTGCTGAGCCCGTACGGTTTCTCGACCTATCGCGGTTCGTAAGATAAACACAGATCCTTTGTTGGAACTGGTCTATGTGGCGAGGGGATTTATCCCCGTTGGACTGCGCAGCGGTGCCATTTTTCAGGGCCGCTTCGCGCCCCAGCGGGGATAAATCCCCTCGCCACAGGTGCCAGTTCCGACATTGGATCGGTTTCAGTTTTCAGATCGTGGCCAAGGCACGCAATCTCACCGCATCGAGAATTTCGATTTCGCCGTATGCGAGCCCGATAATCCCCTGCCCCTGCAGATCCTTGAGGATCTGATTGGTGGTCTGCCGCGACAGCGACAGCATCGCCGCCAATTGCTCCTGCGGCAGTTGCAGCACCCGACGCGGTGCGTCGAGTTCGCCGTAGCCTTCGGCGATCATCAGCAAGCGATGCGCCAGACGCGCTGGTGCCGGCAGCAAACTCAACTGCTCCAGATTGATGAACGCCAGGCGCAATTTGTGGCTCATCAACAGCGCCAGATGCCGCCAGTACTGCGGCTGTTCGTCGAGCAATTTGAGCATCGTCGCCTGCGGGATATTCAGCAAGGTACACGGCCCGACCGCATAGGCGTCATGGGTGCGTGGCTGACCGTCAAACAGGCAGATTTCGCCGAACCAGTGCGGCGCCTCCACCAGACTCAACAACGCCTCCTTGCCCTGCTCGCTGACCGCCCCGATGCGTACGGCGCCATCGAGCACTGCATACAGACCGCACGGCGCATCGCCACGCTGGAACAGCCGTTGCCCCGCCGTCAGCCGCCGCTCCCGGGCCAACGCCAGCAGGCTATCCTGAAAAGACCCAGGCAGATGACTGAACCACTGGCCGCTGAGCAACCGTGCACGAATTTGCATAACCACTCCTGGAGTGTCGCCTGCCCGACAGAACGAACGCGGATCCCGAGGGATGATGCATTCAACCCCACTGGAGGAACAACAATGAAAAGCCTCGTCGACCACCTCAGTCAATACGCCGCCTACCACCGCGACCCGCGCAACATCGCCAGCCACTTTATCGGCATTCCGCTGATCGTGGTGGCGGTGGCTGTTCTGCTGTCACGGCCGCAATGGGCGCTGGGCGGGTTGTGGATATCTCCCGCCGTTGTGGTGGCCCTTGCCTCGGCGTGGTTTTACCTGCGCCTGGAGTTGAAGCTCGGCGTGTTGATGACCGTACTGATGGGCCTGTCGGTGTGGGCCGGGCATGCACTGGCGCAGCAGAGCACCATGGTCTGGCTGAGCAGCGGCCTGGCGATGTTTGTGGTGGGCTGGGTGATCCAGTTTGTCGGGCATCACTATGAAGGGCGCAAACCGGCGTTTGTCGATGACGTCAGTGGGCTGATTGTCGGGCCGTTGTTTGTCGTGGCCGAACTGGCGTTTTTGCTCGGGCTGCGGCAGGAATTGAAAGAGCAGATAGAGGCGCGGGCGGGGGTGGTGCGGGTCAATCCGAATCGCGCTGCTGTCTAGATCGTATTCGCGAGCAGGCTCGCTCCCACATTTGAAATGAGTTTTCCCTGTGGGAGCGAGCCTGCTCGCGAAGCTTTTGCCTTTAAATATTGCCGACTTTCTGCCAGACCTTCGGCTTGAAGAACAAGGTCTCACCCTTGGCCAACCCGATCAGGCTGTCGTGGTCTTTCACCACCTCGGCCTCGATCAAATCCGTCTGCCCCTCAACCTTCAGCGTCACCCGCGTCGTCGCACCCAATGAGCGGATATCGCGCACTTCAGCGGCATGGTGATCTTCCAGCTCATGCCTGGACAACGACACTTCGTGTGGGCGGAACAGCACATGGTTGTCATCGCTCAGCAGCAAGCGGTTCGAGTCGCCGAGGAAGTGATAAACGAAGTCGCTGGCCGGGTTTTCGTAGACGTCGCCCGGTGAGCCGATCTGCTCGATCACGCCCTTGTTCATCACCACGATACGGTCGGCGACTTCCATCGCCTCTTCCTGGTCGTGGGTCACGAACACCGAAGTCAGGTTGATGTCTTCGTGCAGCCGCGCCAGCCAGCGCCGCAGTTCCTTGCGCACCTTGGCATCGAGGGCGCCGAAAGGCTCGTCGAGCAGCAACACTTTCGGCTCCACCGCCAGGGCTCGGGCCAACGCGATACGCTGACGCTGACCACCGGACAACTGCTCCGGGTAGCGATCCGACAGCCAGTCCAGTTGCACCATGTTCAGCAGTTCATGAACCTTGCTGGCGATCTGGCTTTCGCTCGGGCGCTGGTTCTTCGGTTTCATGCGCAGGCCGAACGCGACGTTGTCGAACACCGTCATGTGGCGGAACAAGGCGTAATGCTGGAACACGAAACCGACGTTGCGATCACGCACATCGTGGCCGGAAACGTCCTCGCCGTGAAAAACGATGTTGCCCTGATCCGGGGTTTCCAGACCGGCAATAATGCGCAGCAAGGTGGTTTTGCCGCAGCCCGACGGACCAAGCAGCGCGACCAGTTCACCGCTGTGGATATCCAGGCTGATGTTGTCCAGCGCCTTGAACGCGTTGAAATTCTTGCTGACGTTACGCACTTCGATCGACATGAATTATTCCTCCGCGGCGCTGGCGCGCAGGCGGTTGATACGGTTTTCGCTCCACTGCTTGAGCAGCAGGATGAAGAGCGCCAGGATCAGCAACAGGCTCGCCACGGCGAACGCGGCAACGTGGTTGTATTCGTTGTAGAGGATCTCGACGTGCAGCGGCAAGGTGTTGGTCACCCCGCGAATGTGCCCGGAAACCACCGACACCGCACCGAATTCACCCATGGCCCGCGCCGTACACAGCACCACGCCGTAAATCAGGCCCCACTTGATGTTCGGCACGGTGACGTGCCAGAACATCTGCCAGCCATTGGCCCCGAGCAGACGCGCGGCTTCCTCCTCCTGGGTGCCTTGTTCCTGCATCAGCGGAATCAGCTCACGAGCCACGAACGGCACGGTGACGAAAATCGTCGCCAGCACGATGCCCGGCAGGGCGAAGACGATCTGGATGTCGTGATCCTGCAACCACGGCCCGAACAGGCCCTGAGCGCCGAACATCAGCACGTAGACCAGACCAGCGATCACCGGCGATACCGAGAACGGCAGGTCGATCAGCGTGACCAGCATGCTCTTGCCACGGAACGAGTATTTGCTCACGCACCACGCCGCGCTGACGCCGAACACCAGGTTCAGCGGCACCGAAATCAGCACCGCGAACACAGTGAGTTTCAATGCCGAAAGCGCGTCCGGTTCAAAAATCGCGGTGAAGAACGCGCCGAGGCCGTTTTTCAGACCTTGCGATACGACGATGAACAACGGCAGCAGCAGAAACAGGAAAAAGATCAGCCAGCCAAGGCCGATCAGGACTCTGCGCGAAGTGGCGCTGCCACGCCGCGCAGCGTTGGCCGAGGACGCGGCCGCAATAGACGATTGGGACATGTTCGCGCCTCCTTATGGGGTTTCGATGCGCCGCTGCAGCAAGTTGATCAGCAGCAACAGGATGAAGGAAACCACCAGCATCAGTACGCCGATGGCGGTAGCGCCGGTGTAATCGTACTGGTCGAGTTTGACCATGATCAGCAGCGGCAGGATCTCGGTTTTCATCGGCATGTTGCCGGCAATGAAAATCACCGAACCGTACTCACCGACGCCACGCGCGAACGCCAGGGCAAATCCGGTCAGCCAGGCGGGCAGCAGTGCCGGAACCAGAATGTGGCGAAATACCTGCCATGGCTTCGCACCCAGGCACGCCGCCGCTTCTTCGACTTCACGGGGAATATCGGCCAGCACCGGTTGCACCGTGCGCACCACGAACGGCAGCGTGACGAAGGTCAGCGCGAGGGTGATGCCCAGCGGGGTGTAGGCGATTTTGAAACCGAGGTCGGCAGCGAACTGGCCGACCAGCCCGGCCGGCGCGTACAGCGCGGTCAGCGCGATACCGGCCACAGCTGTCGGCAGGGCGAACGGCAGATCGATCATCGCGTCGATCACCTTGCGCCCGGGGAAGGTGTAGCGCACCAGCACCCAGGCCAGCAATGTACCGATGATGCCGTTGATGATCGCGGCACACAGCGCGGTGCCGAAGCTCAGCTTCAACGCCGCCAGCACCCGCGGAGCGGAGATGATCGTCCAGAACTGATCCCAGGTCAGCTGGGCGGCGTGGACGAACATCGCCGCCAGCGGGATAAGCACAATCAGGCTGAGGTACACCAAGGTGTAACCCAGCGTCAGCCCGAAGCCGGGTATGACGGGGGAGATACGACGCGACATAAAAGTCCCTGGTTGAAAACGCATCAATGTGGGAGCGTGCCCTGTGGTGAGGGGATTTATCCCCCCACCACAAAAGCTCAGTCCCACATGTCATGTGCCCAGACATCAGGCCGGTTGAAGGCGAGATTACTGCGCCTGATAAATCTGGTCGAACACGCCGCCGTCGTTGAAGAATTTCGGCTGCGCGGATTTCCAGCCGCCGAAGTCCTTGTCGATGGTCACCAGTTCCAGTTTCGGGAACTGCTGGGCGTACTTGGCCGCTACGTCCTTGTCACGTGGACGATAGAAGTTTTTCGCGGCGATTTCCTGGCCGGCCGGGCTGTACAGATGCTTGAGGTAGGCTTCGGCGATCTGCGCGTTGCCCTTCTTCTCGGCGTTCTTGTCGACCACCGCCACTGGCGGTTCGGCGAGGATCGACAGCGACGGCACGACGATATCGAACTTGTCTGCGCCGCCATCTTCTTTCAGCGCCAGGAACGCTTCGTTTTCCCAGGCCAGCAACACGTCGCCCTGACCGTTGTTGACGAAGGTAATGGTCGAACCACGGGCGCCGGTGTCAAGGATCGGCACGTGCTTGAACAGAGTCTGTACGTATTCCTTCGCCTTGGCTTCATCTCCGCCGTTGGCTTTCAGGCCATAGGCCCAGGCTGCGAGGAAGTTCCAGCGCGCGCCACCCGAGGTTTTCGGATTCGGCGTGATCACCGAAACGTCGTTCTTGACCAGATCGCCCCAGTCCTTGATGCCTTTCGGGTTGCCCTTGCGCACCAGGAACACGATGGTCGAGGTGTACGGCGTGCTCGCTTCCGGCAGACGCTTCTGCCAGTCGGCGGGCAGGCTCTTGCCGAGCTTGGCGATTTCATCGATGTCGCCAGCCAGGGCCAGGGTCACCACGTCAGCCCGCAGACCGTCGATCACCGCACGGCCCTGCTTGCCCGAACCGCCATGGGACTGCTGGATTTTCACCGTGTCGCCGGCATGATCCTGCTGCCAGAACTTGATGAATTCGGCGTTGTATTCCTGATACAGCTCGCGCGTCGGGTCATACGACACGTTGAGCAGCTCGTAATCCTTGGCAACGGCGGAACCGGCAAACACGGCACTGGCCAGCGCGGCCAAAGCATAACGGCGAATCGACGACATGGTGAAAGCTCCTGGAATTCCTGGTGGTGGCTCGTTCTTATGTATTGCTGGAATCGGTCCCGTTGAAAGATCGCCGCCTTCGCCAGCTCCTGCACACAGCCCCCTGTAGGAGCCGCCGCAGGCTGCGATCTTTTGATTTCAACCCGGTTGTTTACCGGGTTGCTGCAAACGAAATTTCTCTTTGCGTTCGATCTGTACGACTTGCGCGTTGTGCACAGTGATCTCCACCGCGCCGAACCGCAGATCGCGCAGGGCGCTCTGGATTTCCCGCAAGATGGTGCTTTCGTCCTGACCGTCAACGCTGCGAAGGGATGCGCTCATGGTGCTGCTCCTTTGAAGGGGAATTGCCTGGCAGTGGGCGGCACTGCGTTCGGCGTGGGAGCAATATAAGAGAGGCATGGATATTCTTAAAAAGACTATTTAAGAATGTTTATATAACCAGAAAATAATATGAGAGACGGCAAGGGGTTTGCGCTGATTTGAAATCGTCAAGAGAACTTGTGGCGAGGGGATTTATCCCCGATGGACTGCGTAGCAGTCCCATTTCTTGGGGCCGCTACGCGACCCAACGGGGATAAATCCCCTCACCACAAGGTCGGTGATAGCCATATAGGCCTATTCAGCCAATCAATGGCGTTTTCGCCCAATCAAGCCGATCCGCAGACACCGGCCGCCCAAACCAGTAGCCCTGCCCCAGATCGCATTCCTGCGCCAACAGGAATGTCGCCTGCTCAGCCTGCTCGATCCCCTCGGCATGCACCTGCATACCCATGCTCCGCGCCAGCGCGATGATCACCCGGACAATCGCCACGTCATCCTCATCCCACGGCAACCCGGCGACGAAGCCCTGATCAATCTTGAGTTTCTGCACCGGCAGGCGCTTGAGCCGCAGCAACGACGAATAGCCGGTGCCGAAATCATCGATGGCCAGACGCACACCCAGCTCGCGCAAGCGATGCATCTGTTCCAGCGCCACTTCTGGATCATCCATCACCGCGCTTTCGGTAACTTCCAGTTCCAGATACGCCGGATCCAGCCCCGTGTCGTGCAGCACCTGCGCCACCTGCTGATAAAGCTCACGCCGGGCAAACAGCCGCGAGGAGACATTCACCGCGACGAACGCCAGCACCACACCGCTCTGCTGCCATTGGCACATCTGTCGGCAGGCCTGCAGCATCACCCAGGCATCGATCTCGGCGATCAGCCCGGTGCGCTCGGCAATCGGAATGAATTCCGCCGGCGACACCAGCCCGCGCTGCGGATGCTGCCAGCGCACCAGTGCCTCGACGCCGATCAGACGGCTGCTGTGCAGGTCATGCACCGGTTGGTAGTAGACGCGCAACTCCTCCTGCTCCAGTGCACGGCGCAGCTCGAAGGCGATTTCGACCCGTTGCTGGGCATGGGCGGTCAGTTCTTCGGTGTACAGCGCGTAGCCATTGCGCCCGCTGCTTTTGGCCTTGAACAGCGCGCTGTCGGCATTGCGTAACAACTGCTCGGCGCTGAGGGCATCGCTGGGAAACAGGCTGATGCCGATGCTCGCGTTGATGAACAGTTGATTGCCATCTACCAGCACCGGCTCCTTCAACGCGTCCAGAGTCCGTTGCGCCAGCGCGGCGGCCTGGGCCGGCTGTGGACAACTTTCCGCGAGCACCGCGAACTCGTCACCGCCGAGCCGTGCGAGGGTGATGCCGGGGCCGAACAATGCCTGCAACCGCGTCGCCACCGCTTTGAGCAATCGGTCGCCGACGTTATGGCCAAGGCTGTCGTTGATCATCTTGAAATGATCCAGATCGAGCATCAGCAGCGCGCAGCCACGCTTGTGTGTCTGTGCCGACGCCAGCGCCTGCTCGGCGCGGTCGCTGAACAGCAGGCGATTGGGCAGATCGGTCAACGGATCGTGATGCGCCAGGTGTTTGAGCTCGGACTCGGAATCCTTGATCGCACTGATGTCGGAGAACACCGCCACGTAATGGCTGAGCCGGCCGAAATCATCGTGAATCACCCGAATGGTCTGCCACTGTGGATAAATCTCGCCGGTCTTGCGCCGGTTCCAGATCTCGCCGCTCCATTCACCTTCAGCCTCAAGGGTGGCGAACATCGCCTGATAGAAGCCCGGCGGATGATGGCCGGACTTGAACAGACTCGGCTGCTGGCCAATGACTTCGTCGCGCCGATAACCGGTGATCTCGATAAAGGCGCGATTGACGTGGACGATCAGGCCCCGGTGATCGGTAACCAGCACGCCTTCGCGGGTGCAATCGAACACGGCGGCCGCCTGACGCAGACGTTCACGGTCGCTGTGGCGCTCGCGCAGGCGGGCACCGATGCCGAGAAACCGACACAGCCGCGCCCGTGCAAGAAAAATCAGCCCGGCACTGACGGCTGCCAGCAGATAACCGTTGATCAGTTGCCAATGGGTCAGCTCACGGGTGTCATCGAAGAATCTGTTTAATAAATGATCAGAAACCTGCAGCCATACGGCGGCCAGTACGAGGTAGAGCAGCGCTGCACGCAAGGCATCGCGGTAAGTCGCAGACATTCGGTCGTCCATGTCCCTACAAAAAGGTTGGAATTATAGGTCAAGAAACATTCAGCGACTTCTTATCTGAAAGGGCGACTGGTTTTATCTGTGTGCTTAGTGATAATGCAACGGCTGTTTTTATCTTTATCGAGGGCCCTATAGCCTATGTGGTACGAAGGTTTTCTTGGCTTGTCGGCCTGGTCACTGGTCGCGGTCACCCTGCTGATGACCCATGTGACGATTGTTGCCGTCACGGTCTATCTGCACCGTTACTCGGCCCACCGCTCGCTCGAACTGAATGCGGGTCTGAAGCATTTTTTCCGTTTCTGGCTGTGGCTGACCACGGCGCAGAACACCCGCGAGTGGACCGCCATCCACCGCAAACACCACGCCAAATGCGAAACCGAAGATGACCCGCACAGCCCGGTCATCAAGGGCCTGTCCACGGTGCTGCGCACCGGCGCCGAGCTGTACCGCAGCGAAGCGCAAAACCCGGAAACCCTGCGCATCTACGGCAAGAACTGCCCGGAAGACTGGATCGAACGCAACGTCTACAGCCGCTATCCGCTGCTGGGCGTGGCGATCATGGGCGTGATCGACCTGCTGCTGTTCGGCACCATCGGCATCACCATCTGGGCGATCCAGATGATGTGGATCCCGGTGTGGGCCGCTGGGGTGATCAACGGTCTGGGCCATGCCGTCGGCTATCGCAATTTCGAATGCCGTGACGCGGCAACCAATCTGGTGCCGTGGGGCATCCTGATCGGCGGCGAAGAGCTGCACAACAACCATCACACCTACCCCAACTCCGCCAAGCTGTCGGTCAAGAAGTGGGAATTCGACCTCGGCTGGGCGTGGATCAAAGTGTTCTGCTTCCTGCGCCTGGCCAAGGTGCAGCGGGTCGCACCGATTGCCCACCGCGTCGAAGGCAAGGGCAGCCTGGACATGGACACCGCCATGGCGATCCTCAACAACCGCTTCCAGATCATGGCCCAGTACCGCAAATTGGTGATCGGCCCGCTGGTCAAGCAAGAGCTGGCCAAGGTCGATCATTCGGTGCGCCACCAGTTCCACCGGGCCAAACGCCTGCTTTCGCGGGAAACCAGCCTGCTGGAAGACCGTCATCACGTGCGCATCCAGACCATGCTCGAACACAGCCATGCTTTGAAAGTGATCTACGAGAAGCGCCTGGCTTTGCAGCAGATCTGGGTCAAGACCAGTTCCAATGGCCACGACATGCTCGCTGCCATCAAGGAATGGATTCACGAGGCGGAGGCCAGTGGCATTCAGTCGTTGCGTGACTTTGCTGACCAGCTGAAAACCTACTCGCTGCGTCCTGCAGCTGTCTGACCTGGCACTGGCTGCGATCTTTTGATTCTGAGGATCAAGAGATCGCAGCCTCGTTGCACTCGTCAGCTCCTACACCCCGCCGCCCGGCGGGACTCGGTAATGGCCGGGAACTTCGCCGAAAATCCTCTATCTCAATGACACTTCGCCATCCCGGCGGGTTGTCCTGTGGCCGTTGTCGACATTGCGGCGCGCCCTTTGAGATTTGTGCCGATGGTCAACAACAACCAGAAAGACACAACCTTCACCCAATGGCCTGAGGCCGCGCAAACGCTGATGGCGCTGATGCATGCGCAGGGCGAAGTCGCGCGCCTGAGCGAGCGCGAACAATTGATCAGTTCGTTGCTGGTCAGCGTCAACGCCGTGCTCTGGGCTTTCAACTGGGAAACCCGGCAGGTGCTGTACGTCAGTCCGGCCTATGAGCGGATCTTCGGCCGTTCCGCCGCGCTTGTGCTGGCTGACTACAACCAGTGGCGTGACAGCATTTACCCCGATGATCTGGAGTACGCTGAACAAAGCCTTGCCGAAGTCCTGCACCGAGGTGCGGTGGAAGATCGCGAGTACCGCATCATCGCGGCCGATGGCCAGGTGCGCTGGCTCAGCGACAAATGCTTTATCAATCGCCAGGACGAGCCCGGGCAGCCGGTGATCATCGTCGGCATCGCCGAAGACATCACTGACAAAAAGCACATGGAAACCGAGCTGCAACGCTTGGCCACCACCGATGTGCTGACGCAAAGCAGCAACCGCCGCCACTTCTTCGAATGCGCCCACCGCGAGTTCGCCGAGGCGCGGCGCCAAGGCACACCGCTGGCCTTCCTGCTACTGGACATCGACGATTTCAAAGTGATCAACGACAGCTACGGCCACCCCGAAGGCGACAACGTGCTGCAACGAATCGCCGAATGCGGGCGCGGCTCATTGCGCCGTGGCGACCTGTTCGGGCGGATTGGTGGTGAGGAGTTCGCCGCGGTGTTTCCCGGCTGTGCGCCGGAGATGGCCGTGCAAGTGGCAGAGCGACTGCAGCAGGAAATCCAGCGACTGCGCTTCAACCACGACGGGCAAGCATTCAGCATCACCGTAAGCCAGGGCCTGACCAACCTCACCGACGAAGACAAGAGCCTGGACAGCCTGTTCGCCCGCGCGGATGCCGCGATGTACGAAGCGAAACGGCAGGGCAAGAACCGGATTATTGCGGCCTGACCCTGTTTCCACGCCTGGTGCTGTACCTGTGGGAGCGAGCCTGCTCGCGAAAGCGTTTTGTCAGTGAACTCAGAGCTGAATGACACACCGCCTTCGCGAGCAGGCTCGCTCCCACATTGGAATGTGGTGATCTGTCATTTGCGCATCCGCATCAACTCCGGCAGCCCGATCTTGAGCAACCGCGCCGTCCGGCTCTTCGCCAGCTCCTCGACACCTTCATGCTCGGTCAGCCGCGCCATCTGCGCGGCCATGTGCATCACCAGCGCCTCGCGACTGTAAACGCCACCACCGAGCTGGTAGGCCGAAGCAATCAACTCGCGCAACTCCAGCGGCAGACGCCAGCGGGTGCGCAATGCCGAGCCATAAGAAGCGCCAAACTTCGCCAACGCTTCACCGACCTCCTCCAACTCGTCCAGCTCGCCGCCGGCCTGCTGCCATTCCTGCAGGCAGCGCAGCAGCGCCAGATCACCGAGCCGATGCAGCATCCCGGCGCAATAGCAGCGCTCCTGATCCAGATCGAGCAGGCGCGCCAGCGTGCGGGCGTATTCCGCCGTGTGCAGTGACAGCCCCCAATAGCGCTCGGCGTAATCCGCCAGGCATGGATCGCTGAGCCGCGCGCTGCGTTTGAGCGCCAGGCCGAGAATCAGGTTCATGCTCTGCCCGGTGCCGAGTCGGTGCAGCGCCTGGGCCAGGGTTTGCACCGGCGCGCCGTAGTGTTGCGCGGCACTGTTGGCGGCTGCGATCAGCACGGCGGTAATCTGCGGATCGGTGCGCACCTCTTCCTCCAGCAGCTTGAGGTCGAGCCCCTCGGGATTGAGGCTGCGCTTGACCGCCACTTGCACGTCGGTCATCAGCGGCGCGCCATCGGCCTGCTCGCGACGCCGCTCAAGGAACACCGACAGGGTCATGCCCGGCGCCAGCACCGGCACTTCGCAAACCACCGCTTCGCCAGCGTTGAGCAGCAAGCCCTGCAAGCGCTCGGTCAGGCCTTCCATGTTCAACGGTTTGGTCAGGTACGCCGTCGGCGCGAGCGGAATCGCTTCGCGCACGCTGGCGCTGTCGTTGCGGCTGCTCATCAGAATGAACGGCAACGGCGGATTGCGTTTGCGCTGGCGGACGCTGCGCAGCACATGCAATCCGTCGATGCCAGGCAGCTCCCAATCGACGATGGCCAAGTCATAGGGCACCTCGCTGAGCAACGACAGCGCCTGCTGGCCATCGGCACACAAATCCAGGCGCGCATCGCAGCGCACATTGAGCAGCACTTGTTTGAGCAGGTCACGGGACCAGGGATCAGCCTCGGCAATCAGCACCCGGGGTACGGCGGGTAAATCAACGGCAGTCATGCGCGCTCTCCTTGCAATGCCTGAACCTTAGCCAATACCGGCCATTCGTTACAGCGCAAACACCGCCGTTGTGTTTCAAGGGGCGTAAAAAAACCCGCCGAAGCGGGTTTTTGTCGAGCGGGTCACAGCAATGGATCAGAGTTCAGAGAAGCACTCTTCGATGATCGCCAGGCCTTTGTCCAGTTGCTCGTCTGGCGACGTCAGCGGAACCAGCACGCGCAGCACGTTACCGTAAGTGCCGCAGGACAGCAGGATCAGGCCCTTGTCACGCGCCTTGGCCACCACGGCAGCCACGGCAGTCGGGTTCGGCTTGTGGCTGTCGCCGTTTTCGAACAGCTCGACCGCGATCATTGCGCCCAACGCACGCACTTCACCGATGACCGGGTACTTGGCCTGAATCGCCTTCAAACCGGTGACCAGGCGCTCGCCGACAGCCTTGCAGCGGTCCAGCAGTTGCTCTTCTTCGAACACTTCCATGACTGCCAGGGCAGCGGCGCAAGCGATCGGGCTACCGGCGTAGGTGCCGCCCAGGCCGCCCGGAGCAATGGCGTCCATGTACTCGGCCTTGCCGCACACGCCGGCCAGCGGGAAACCGCCAGCGATGGACTTGGCGAAGGTGGTCAGGTCGGCGGCAACGCCCATCTGTTCCATGGCGAAGAAAGTGCCGGTACGGCCAGCGCCGGTCTGCACTTCGTCAGCGATCAGCAGAATGCCGTGCTGGTCGCACAGCGCGCGCAGACGCTTCATGAACTCTTTCGGCGCGACGTAGAAACCACCCTCACCCTGAACAGGTTCGATGATGATCGCGGCGATGTCTTTCGGCTCGGCATCGTTCTTGAAAATGCGCTCGATGGAAGCGATCGAATCGTCGATGCTCACGCCGTGCAGTTCGTTCGGGTACAACGCGCGGAAGATGCCGCCTGGCATCAGGCCCATGCCCGCCGAGTACGGCACGACTTTACCGGTCAGACCCAAAGTCATCATGGTGCGACCGTGGTAAGCGCCGGTGAACGCGATCACGCCAGCGCGGCCAGTGGCGGCACGGGCGATCTTCACGGCGTTTTCGACGGCTTCGGAACCCGTGGTGACCAGCAGGGTTTTCTTGGCGAAATCACCCGGCACCTTGGCGTTGATTTTTTCGCACAGCTCAACGTACGGCTCGTAGGCCAGTACCTGGAAGCAGGTGTGGGTCAGCTTGTTCAGCTGTTCAGTCACGGCGGCGATGATTTTCGGGTGCACGTGGCCGGTGTTCAGTACAGCGATACCGCCGGCGAAGTCGATGAACTCACGACCTTCAACGTCGGTCACGGTGGCGTTCTTTGCCGACTCGGCGAAGATCGGGTGAATCTGGCCAACACCACGTGGAACAGCTGCGGTACGACGGGCCATCAGTTCAGCGTTAGTCTTGCTCATTACAGTCCTCATTCGCCGCTCATCGGGCGGCGTGGTTCAAGGATGAAGCGGGAGAAATCGGCGGTGGCAGCATGCGATGATCGACTGCCACGGCGTTCCTGGCCGCAGAGAAAATTCCTGTTTAAAACGACGCAAAGGGACAGCGCTCTCGTGCCCTCTGCGTTTGCAGCGATCCCTTTCCGGCTTAGATGCCCAGGCAGAGGTATTTGATTTCCAGGTAATCTTCGATGCCGTACTTGGAGCCTTCACGGCCCAAGCCCGAGGCCTTGATGCCGCCGAACGGCGCGACTTCGTTGGAGATCAGCCCGGTGTTGACGCCGACCATGCCGTACTCCAGCGCTTCGGCGACACGGAACACACGACCCAAGTCACGTGCATAGAAGTATGAGGCCAGACCGAATTCGGTGTCGTTGGACATGGCGATCACTTCGGCTTCGTCTTTGAAGCGGAACAGCGGCGCCAGCGGACCGAAGGTTTCTTCCTTGGCCACGGCCGCGTTTTTCGGCACGTTGGTGAGGATGGTCGGCTCGAAGAAGTTGCCTTCCATCGCCTTGCCGCCAGCCAGTACGGTGGCGCCTTTGCTTACGGCATCAGCGATGTGTTCCTGAACCTTGGCCACGGCTTTTTCGTCGATCAGCGGGCCGGTGGTGGTGCCATCTTCCAGACCGTTGCCGATCTTCAGTTTGGCCACAGCCACTTTCAGCTTCTCGGCGAACGCATCGTAGACCGCGTCCTGAATGTACAGACGGTTGGCGCAGACGCAGGTCTGGCCGTTGTTGCGGTACTTGGAAATGATCGCGCCTTCGACGGCCTTATCCAGATCGGCGTCGTCGAACACGATGAACGGCGCGTTGCCGCCCAGTTCCAGCGAGACTTTCTTGATGTCCTTGGCGCATTCGGCCATCAACTGGCGACCGATTTCGGTCGAGCCGGTGAAGGACAGTTTTCGCACGATCGGGTTGCTGGTCAGCTCGCTGCCGATGTCACCGGCGCTGCCGGACACCACGCTGAACACACCCGCCGGAATGCCCGCGCGCTGTGCCAGTTCGGCCAGAGCGAAAGCGGAGAATGGGGTTTGCGAAGCAGGCTTGAGCACCATGGTGCAACCAGCGGCCAGTGCCGGGCCGGCCTTACGGGTGATCATTGCCGCCGGGAAGTTCCACGGGGTGATCGCGGCAGTGACGCCGATCGGTTGTTTGATGACGATCAGGCGCTTGTCCGGCTGGTGGCCTGGAATCACATCACCGTAGATGCGCTTGGCTTCTTCGGCGAACCACTCGATGAACGATGCGGCGTAAACGATTTCGCCCTTGGCTTCGGCCAGCGGCTTGCCTTGCTCGAGGGTCATCAGGCGCGCGAGGTCGTCCTGGTTCTCGATCATCAGTTCGAACCAGCGACGCAGCTTGCCGGCACGCTCTTTGGCGGTCAGTGCACGCCAGGCCGGCAGCGCTTTGTCAGCGGCTTCAATGGCACGGCGGGTTTCAGCGGCGCCCATCTTTGGCACGGTGCCGAGGATTTCGCCGGTGGCCGGGTTGTTGACCTTGATCGTCTGACCGTTGTCGGCATCGACCCAAGCGCCATCGATGAAGGCTTGCTGGCGGAACAACTGGGTATCTTTAAGCTGCATGTCGGCTTTCCTTAACAGCACCGCGGCCTGCGCGGAGCAAATTATGATTGTAGAAAGGCGCCTCGCAAGGCTGCCGTCAGGGAAATCAGTGAGCGGATTGTGGCGCATCAACAGTGCACGACCGGGCGCACCTGCGCTGCAACATCCCGCCAAAGAGCGTTTGAAATCTCAAACGGATCGTAGGTTCAAAGGGGGTAAAGGACAATAGGTCGTTCGAAAAAAAGAACAAAAATGCCGCTTTTCAGATCAACGTACTGAAAACCCGTGCCGCAGGAAAAACCTTAGATCAACCCCGGCAAAGCGCCAAGCGAGGGTTTTGCAGGACGTTACCGCTTTAAGGAATGCAGCGATTTGCACCGACACGCACACTGACAAAACCCGCCAAACCCGGCATGGACGCCCCGAGCCGACCTAGGTATGATGTCGCCCGCTGCACCAGTAGCTCAGCTGGATAGAGTACTGCCCTCCGAAGGCAGGGGTCGTGGGTTCGAATCCCGCCTGGTGCACCATGAATCAAACGAGAAAGCCCCGGACTGTGATGGTCCGGGGCTTTTTTGTGGGTAACGATATATGAGACTTATTGAGGCTGATCCGTGGTGGGGGTATCAAATAGCCGCGTTATATCCCGCGCGCCATGTAGTACCCGCTCTATCAGCACATCACTTTTCAATATTGAGTAGAAAATGAGGTATCTGCCGTGAGTGATCATTTTCAGACCTTTGGCGCAATCCTCCCGGGCAATTCCTTGATTTTGCAAACTGGTCAATTGAGCACATCGCATACGTAATTCGGCGACGAAAGAACGAGCACGTCCAGGATTGTCACGAGCGATATAGCGGGCAATCTGCAACAGATCATCTCGAGAGATTTCAGAAAATAATAATCGCTTCATCCATGATTTTGCTCAGCTTCGATGCCATCTATAAGCGCATCAAGCTCCGCAAATACCGTATCGGCTGCAACAGGCGGACGAAGATCATTTCGACTTGCAGCAATCGCTTCACGCAATTCAGCCGCTCGAAGACGATCTAATAGTTCTTGATATGTCGCATGGGCTAATAAATAGGCAGCCGGACGATTATGGTTGAGAACGGCGATGGGTTCTGTCCCAGCCTGGTCAATCACCGTACTGGGACTGCGTTTCAATTCGGTAATACTCACCGAGCGATTAGCAAGCAGCTGCTCCATAACGACTCCAAAGGTACGTAAAAAAGTACCTAATAGTGCTCTTTTAAGAAGTCTTGGGTCAATCAGCAAATAGCCAACGGCTTGCAGGCGTCAGCTATTCGCGGTCAAGGGTCAAACGCATCCATCGCCAATGGAGGTAGGATTTCAAAGCACATCACTCCGTCGTCCAGTCAAACTCATCATATTCATCGTCGTCCCCCTCCTCCTCAGCCTCGTCAAATACCTCGTCTTCTTCAACGAGGTCTTCTTCCGGCTGATTCAGCAGAAATTCCTTACGTGTCTCGGTTACTGCACGCCGCATTTGTTCGCCCTTTTCCGGGCAGTTGAGTAGCTGGGCGATGCGGTCGATTTTTGCTGCCACGGTGTCCTCCAGCGCATTGGCAATGGCTCGATAGTGCGCGTTTTCGCGGGGCAATGCCAAATGGCTGGGGAATCAGGGCAGTCAGCCGTCCGTGAGCGGCCGAACCTCAGCGGTGATAACGCCGCACCGCGCTGCTGTTACGCAGCACATGGCCTTTGATTTTTTCCATCACTTCGGCGCGGGTCAAGCCGGCAGGCAGGGCGTCCGGGGCAAGGTCGAGGGCGTAGATCTGGATGATGTAGTGGTGCGCGCTGTCGCCCACTGGCGGGCATGGGCCCATGTAATGGGTGTTGCCTTTGCTGTTGGTGCCGCCGACGCCTTCGAGCGCGGATTTGGCACCGACGCCGGCCGCGATCTGGTGGGTGGTGGGTTTGATGCCGTAGTGAATCCAGTGATCGACGCCCAAGCCTTTCTGGCCATCCGGGTCGTGCATGACGATGGCGTAACTCTGGGTACCGGCCGGGCCGGCGTTCCAGCTCAGCGCCGGCGACTGGTTCTTGCCGCCGCAACCGGGTGCGTCACTTGCCGCTGCCGAGGTGAACAGACGGTTATCCGACACGCCGGGGATGCTCAGGGTGAAGCGCTCCTGGGCCTGTGCCGGGAACTGCACGCAAAGGGTCACGGCGATGGCCGCCAGCCATGGGTTGAGAGAGGTCAATCGGGTCATTCCGGGAGCACCTTGTGCAGTGAGGCCGTCGTCGGCCCGCAAACTATAGCTGTACCGTTCGTGCCTTGGCAGTAGCAAATGGCTGAACCTCGCGCGGCGCCGCCAACTCACAAGAGAAATGCCTGCGAGGAAGCCGAAAATGTCCCTGCACCGTGTCGCCCGTTTCGCCGATGTCCCGCAAGACCGTGGCCTGCAAGTCGAAATCGGCGACTGCAAGATCGTCCTGCTGCGTGCCAACGGCGAGTTGCGGGCGTTTCAGGGCCTGTGTCCACATGCCGGCGCACCGTTGGCCGAGGGGGCGATGTGTCACGGCAGGTTGATCTGCCCCTGGCACAAGGCCGCGTACCGCGCCGAGGACGGTGGCCTGTGCGAGCCGCCATCGCTGGACAGTCTCAAGCGCTATCCACTGGAGTTGCGCGGCGATGAAGTCTGGGTCGATGACCAGTCGTTGCCCGATCCGCACACCCCGCCCGCTGACGACCCAAGAACGTTCGTGGTGGTCGGCGCCGGGGCGGCGGGTACGGCTTGCGCGGCGGCGTTGCGGGAGAAGGGTTTTGGCGGGCGCATCGTGCTGGTCGACGGCGAACCGGATGCCGGCTACGACCGTACGGTGTTGAGCAAATTTGTTCTCGCTGGAGAGATGTCACCGAAAGAAGTGCCGCCGCTACGCGATGAGGCGTTCTATCAAGCGCAACGGATTGAGCGCGTGCAAGGCGAAGTAACTTCACTCGACGCCCCAGGCAAAACGCTGCATCTGAACAACGGCGGCATCCTGCGCTACGACGCCGCTGTACTCGCCACCGGTGGCGCGCCCAATCCGTTGAAGCTGCCTGGTGCCGAGTTGGCCAACGTCTTCGTCCTGCGTTCGAAAGCACAGGCTGAACAGATCATCAACGCCGCTCAACCGGGCCAGCGCGCGGTGATCATCGGCGACAGTTTTATTGCTCTCGAATGCGCCTCAGCCCTGCGCGAGTTCGGCCTCGACGTCACCGTGCTGGCACGCCATGCAATCCCGTTTGCCAAGCAATTCGGCGAGGCCGTGGGCAAGGCGATTCGCGCCCTGCACGAAGAGCACGGGGTGAAGTTCATCAGCGAACACGAGGCTACGGAGATCTTTGGCGAGGACAAGGTCGAGGGCGTGCTGCTCGACAACGGTCTGCGCTTGGCAGCGGATCTGGTTCTCGCCGGCGTCGGCGTTCACCCGGCCACTGAACCTTTCGAATCATTGCCCAAGGAAGAAGACCAATCCTTGCGTGTCGATGACGGCATGCGCGTCAGCGGTGGCCTGTGGGCCATCGGCGATATCGCCACGTTTCCGTTGAACGGCCAGCCAACCCGCATTGAGCATTGGCGCCTGGCCCAGCAACACGCGCGCATCGCTGCGGCCAACATGCTCGGTGGCGAGGAACATTATCTGGATGTGCCGTTTTTCTGGACCTACCACTTTGGCAAGAACTACGACTATCTCGGTCACGCGCAGGAATGGGACGAGGTCGAGTTCAGCGGTGAGCCGGAACAGCCGCCGTTCATTGGCCTGTTTGCAAAAGACGGCATCGTCGTCGCGGCGGTGGCCTGCGACAAGCAACGCGCAATGGCGCTGCTGGCTGAGCGAATGAAGCAACCTCTGCAAATGAAAGAGGCCTGGACGCTGATCCAGGCCTGACAACGACCTTCGGCAGCTCCTACACAGGCCGTGTGGAGTTCAGGTCAGGCGTTTCACCGGCTCGCGACTGTCGTCTTCTTCGGCATGCAGAAAGATCACCCGTGGATGCTCCAAAGGTGCCAGCGGCGCCGGTAGTGCTTGCTGCTGAAGCGGCCACAAAT